>JBBSPW010000212.1:0-5929 GCA_038258365.1 Burkholderiales bacterium
GCACCGAAGTAGGCCAGGTGGCTTTCGCGCCGGTTGATGAAGCCCAGCACGAACATGAAACCGCCCATCAGCAACAGGGTGGCGCTGACCGCCTGCGGCGCTGCCGCCTGCAACGCGGTGCGGCTCGCGCTGCGCTGCTCCAGTGCCGAGCGCGGGCCGATCTGCAGGGTCGACAAGCCGCCCGCGCGCTGGCGAGCACCGACTTCGTTCAAGTCATAGCCGGCGACCTTGATGTCGATGATGTTGCCTTCGGGTTTCAACAGCGCCGAGGGCAGAGAGATGAGCTGCGGATGGTTGCAGTTGTTGGTCAGCGGGCTGGTCATGCGCCCGCCGCTGTGCAGCAGCGTGCCGTTCAGGTGCACTTCCAGGTTGCTGCAGACATGTTCGATGAACAGCGCCATCAGGTCGTCGGGCTCCAGGTCGCCGATCGGCTCGACCTGGATGCGGTACCACGCGCGGCCGTTGCGGCGCGCGTCGTCTTCGGTCCAGGTGTCGGGCAGGGCCACCAGATCCGCCTGCTGGTACTCCGGAAACGTGGCTTGCGCGCTGTAGACCCGCAGCGCCGAATGCAACTCCACCGTCTGGGCCTGCGTTGGCCGCGCTGCCAACAGCATCGACACGAGCCACAGCGCTGCCAGCAACAGGCGCCAGACCGGCGCGGTTTGGGGGTGTTTCATCAAGGGCGGAATTGTGCCTGCCGCCCCCGGGGCCGCATCGGTGCGGCTGGCATCGGCACTGCGACAATGCGCCACCCCGAGCAATCCGACCGATCCTTGATCCGAGAGCACCGTTTCGACAGCCCCGACGAGCCGGCCGACAACCGCCGGCTGGCCCGCTTGTGTGGCCCGCTGGACAAGCATCTGCGCAGCATCGAATCGAAACTCGGCGTGCGCCTGGTGCGCCACGACGCCAGCTTCCGCATCGAAGGCCCGCGTGAAGCGGTGGGCACCACGGGCAAGCTGCTCGACGGTTTGTATGCGCAAGCGGCCACCCACGAGATCGATGAACGCGTGTTGCAGATGGAATTGCTGCGCCTGGCCGGCCCGCTGCGAGATGCCGCTGGTGCCGCGGGTGCCGCGGGTGCCGCCGGTGTCGATACCGCCGCGCCGATCCCGTCTGCGGGCGAGCCCGTGGTGCTGCACACCCGCCATGCCGATCTGATGGGCCGCACCCCGAATCAAAACCACTACCTGCGGCAGATGCTCGCCCACGACATCAGCTTCGGCATCGGCCCGGCGGGCACCGGCAAGACCTTCCTGGCGGTGGCATCGGCCATCGACGCGCTCGACCGCCAAGGCGTGCAACGCATCGTGCTGACGCGGCCGGCGGTCGAAGCCGGCGAGCGGCTCGGGTTCCTGCCCGGCGACCTGGCGCAGAAGGTCGACCCGTACCTGCGCCCGCTGGTGGATGCGCTGCACGAATTGATGGGTGCCGACCGGGTCGCGAAGGCTTTCGAAAAGCAGCTGATCGAGATCGCGCCGCTGGCTTTCATGCGCGGCCGCACGCTGAATCACGCCTTCGTGATCCTGGACGAAGCGCAGAACACCACGCGCGAGCAGATGAAGATGTTCCTGACGCGCATCGGCTTCGGCAGCCGCTGCGTGGTCACCGGAGACACCAGCCAGATCGATCTTCCGGCGGGTGTGGTCAGCGGGCTCATCGATGCCGAGTCGGTGCTGCAGGGCGTACCCGGCATCGGCTTCACGCGCTTCGATGCGTCCGATGTGGTGCGCCACCCGCTGGTGGCACGCATCGTCGAAGCCTACGACCGGGACCGGGGCGAGACGCCGCAGCCCGCATCGTCCACGCTGGTGCGAAGGTGAAACCAGCGCCGGGTGCGGCCCGCCGGGCCGTGCCGTCCGAGCAGGCGTTGTCGCTGTCGCTGCAGTTCGCCGATGCCGCCCATCGCAGCCACCTGCCGCGCCACCGCGTCCGCCGCTGGCTGCAGGCCGCGCTGGCGGTCAAGGGCTTGCCGGGTCGCATCACGGTGCGCATCGTCGATGCCGAAGAAGGCTTGATGCTGAACCGCAGCTACCGACAGCAGGACCATGCCACCAACGTGCTGACCTTCGACTACGAGCAGGCGCCCGTGGTGGTGGCCGACCTGGTGCTGTGCGCGCCGGTTGTGGCGGCCGAGGCAGAACTCGCACAGCTGCCGCTGCACGCGCACTATGCGCATTTGCTGGTTCACGGCGCGCTGCATGCGCAGGGCTTCGATCATCTGCACGATGACGATGCCTTGGCGATGGAAGCGCACGAAAGCCGGATCCTGCTCGGCATGGGCTTTGGCGATCCCCACCGCATCGATCGGGACTGAACGCGCCCATCGCGACCCATCGCCGGTTCGCTTCACCCCGATTGCCGGCTGCGCTTGGCAACCGGCGCGGCAACCGACGGCGCTGTCAGCACCTCGTCGGGTAAGCGCTTCAAAAGCGTCCGCAGCAAGGGCGGCTCGAAGTGGCGCTGCACGGTGATGGCATAGAAGCTCTCGTACAGGTCGGGCACCACCGCGTGTTCGACCAGGGTGCCGTTGCGCAACTCGTCCTGCACCACCACGGTGGGCAGCAGCGCCAGGCTGTCCGAGTCGCGGGCCAGCAAGCGCAACAGCGCCATGTCGTCGACCTCGGCGCGCAGCCGGTAGACGATGCCCTGCTGTTCGCACAGCGCGTCGAAACCGGCGCGGATGTCGTTGTCGCGTCCCGGCAGCAGCAAAGTCACGTCGGCCAACTCGTCGGGGAAGCGGAAGGGCTTCCTGCGTTTTCGGGGATGCCCGACAAGGCTGACCGGCTGGCGCGCGATGCGCCGGCAGCGCCAGGCATCGGCGGCGCTGGCATGCACCCTGCGGTTCGACAGGATCAGGTCGAGCGTGTGCACCCGCAACCGCGCCAACAGGCCGTCCAGTGTGCCGGCCGGCAGCTCCAGCAGCACATCGTCGCGTGACAGCAGTGGGCGCAAGAAGTTTTCCTGAAAATTGCGCGACAGCGTGGCCACCGATCCGATGCGCAGCACCTGACGTTCTTCTCTACGGCCTTCGCGCAGCAATTGGTGCAACTCGGTGCCGGCGCTGAAGATCGAGTCTGCATACGACAACGCCAGCCGACCGGCTTCGGTCAATAGCAGGCTGCGGCCCACGCGATCGAACAGGGCCTGTCCCAGCTGCGCTTCCAGCTGCCGGATCTGCGCCGACAGCGCCGACTGCGACACATGAAGCTTCTGCGCGGCGCGCGTCAGATGGCCTTCGCGCGCCACAGCCCAGAAGTAATGCAGGTGGTGGTAGTTCAGCCGCAGCGCGGATGGCGCCAGAGGCGCGACCCGCGCCGGATCGGCCCCGCTTGCTGCGTGAGTTCTCGTGGTGCTCGCCATGACTGTTCTAGATAAAAGAACGAATGGTTCGGAACAATGAATTTTACAGATCGATATCGAAACCCGAAACTGGCGGGGTCACCACGGCTTTCGCGTTGATCCCATGAACCCCGAGATGCTTGTTGCCCACCCGCTGCCGCTTGCCAATCCGCGCCTGGACGCATCGATCTGGCGCGCCGCGCACGCGGCCAGTTTGCTGCCGATCGCTGTCGCCATCGCGGCCTTGCTGGCGGTGGCGCTCGGCCAGCGCGCCGTCGGCTACGGGTTGCGACTGGACCCGCTCGGCGCGGTGATGCTGTTGTTGATCGCTTTCATCGGCTGGGTCATCGTGCGCTATTCGCAAGCCTATCTGGACGGCCAGGCCGGTCAGCCGCGCTATGTGGGCTGGCTGATGGGCACGCTGGCGGCGGTGGCCACCGTGGTGGTGGCCGACAACCTGGCCTTGCTGGCGCTGGCCTGGATGGCCGCCAGCCTGTGCGTGCACCGGCTTCTGACCTTTTTTGGCGACCGCGCGCCGGCGCGGGTGGCGGCGCACAAGAAGTTCGTCGTTGCGCGAGCGGCCGATGTCTGCATGGTGGGCGCGGTGGCTTTGCTCGCGGCCACTTACGGCACGCTGCGGCTGAGCACCCTCATTCCGCAGGCGGCGGCATCGGCTCTGCCGCTGGCCGCTCAGGCGGCCATGGTGCTGGTGGCACTGGCCGCGTTGCTCAAGTGCGCTCAACTGCCGGTGCACGGCTGGCTGATCCAGGTGATGGAAGCGCCCACCCCGGTGTCGGCCTTGCTGCATGCGGGGGTCGTGAACCTGGGCGGCTTTGTGTTGATGCGCTTCGCACCCCTGATCGCCGAGGTGCCCGCCGCGCAGGTGCTGCTGGTGGTGGTGGGCTCGGCCACCGCGGTGCTGGCCGCGCTGGTGATGAGCACGCGCATCAGCATCAAGGTGATGCTGGCCTGGTCCACCAGCGCACAGATGGGCTTCATGCTGTTGCAGTGCGGGCTCGGCGCCTGGGGTCTGGCGCTGCTGCACCTGCTGGCGCATTCGCTCTACAAAGCGCACGCCTTCCTGTCGGCCGGGGGGGTCGTGCAAGCGCACGCCGCAGCGGTGCAGGCTCCGCCGCGGACACCCCTGAGGGCGCCCGCACTGATCGGTGGCGTGGTGCTGGCATTGGCGATGGTGGCGGTTGCGGGTTGGCTGTGGCCGATGCTCTTGGGCTCGACCGGGCTGGCCACCGTGCCACCCGCCGGGCCGGTGCCGTGGCTGCTGTCGGGCATCGTGGCGGTGTCGCTGGTGCCCTTGCTGCAGGGGCGTGCCGGTGTGGGTTGGCTGCTGCCGGCGCTGGCGGCCTTCGGTGTGGCTTCGTTGTGTTTTCTGCTGCATGGCGCATTCGCCCTGGGCGGCGCGCCTGCAGCCGATCCGCCGTTGTGGGTGCTGCTGTGGGTGGCGCTGCTGTTCGTGGCGCTGTTCGTCGTGCAGGCGGGCGTGGCGCTGGCGCCCCAGGGCGCGCTGTCGCGGGCCTTGTACCCGTGGTTCTACGGCGGGCTGTTTCTGGACGAACGCTTCAGCCGGATCGCGATGCGCGGGCTTTCGCCAAGCCCGCGATCGACCGAATCCTCCCCGTCACCGAAGGCATCGACATGAGCCACACCCTGACGACCGCCACGCCGGACGACACCGCCCTGGCCACGCAGATCGAAGCCGCTTGCGGCAGCATCGCACCGACCTGGCCGCTGGAAAGCTTCATCGCCGTCAACCCGTACTGGGGCTGGCGCGACCAGCCGATCGCCGATGCCGCCGCCGCATTGGGGGTGCTCGCAGGCACCCGCCTCATGGCACCGCGCAGCGTGTGTCGCCAAGCGCATGCCGCCGGCCGCTTGCGCCCCGAGGACCTGCAAGCGGCATTGGCTGCGTCGCCGCAGCGCGCCGGCGCCGCGGGCGAGATCGATCTGCAGATGCTGCTGGATGCACTCACACCCCCCCGCGGGCCTGCAGCCGACGCCGCCGCGACCGCTGCTGACGAGTCCACCCCGATGCCGGCCCGCCTGCCGTTGATCACCGATCTCTGCGACGCGGCCGGGTCGCCCGGTCTGGGGCAGAGCTGGACCGGGCTGGTGACGCACCAGATCAGCCAGCATGCGGCAGCCTTTTTCGACCGCGGCCAGGCGCAATGGCAAATGCCCACCGCAGCCGGGTTGTGGAACACCTGGCGCCGCCAATTGCAGGCCGACCGCGGCCTGCAATGGCCCGGCGGCCATGCGGCCATGGTCGCCAGGGTGCGCGCGCTGCCGCCCACCCCGGTGGCAGCGATCGACAGGCTGCTGCACGCGCTGCAGGTGCCGCAGCCGGCGCGCGAGGGGTACCTGCAGGCGGTGTTGCTGGCGATTCCCGGTTGGGCGTCGTGGTGCGCGCAGTTGCGTTGGCAGGCAGCGTTGGCGGGTCGACCCGCAGCCGCCGACGACGAGGCCCTGACGCACCTGTTGGCGGTGCGCCTGTGCTGGGAAGCACTGCTGGCCGACGCCAGCCTGCCGCTGGCCGACTGGCGCAGCGGGTGGGCGGGACTGGCGGGCCGGC
>JBBSPW010000213.1:0-5811 GCA_038258365.1 Burkholderiales bacterium
CGCAGCTTGCCGTCGGCACCCAGTTTGCAGCCGGCCTGGTCCAGCAGGGCGCGCGCCTTCAGCAGGTTCTCACGCAGGCCTTTGGGGTTGCCGGCGGTGCTCGGTGGCACCCAAGGCGGGCCGAACACGCGCGGCGGCAGCTGCGCCCTGAAGGGCTCCAGAATCTTCAACTCGCCCGCGCTCGGCAGCCCCTCGGCAGCGAATTCGGAGTTGTTGAAGACACTGGCGGCACGGGTGAAGGCGCCGGTCTTGTTGATGGTGTCGAAGTCGTAGGTGTAGTTCAGCGCCTCGCGCACCCGGATGTCCTGGAACTTGGGGCGCCGCAGGTTGAGCTGGTAACTCTGCAACTGCTGGCCGAAGCCGGTTTTCAGGTCGATCTTGGCGATGCGGCCATCGTCCCACTTGACGCCCTTGTGCCGCCGCACCCATGAGCGCGACCCGTACTCCTTGAAGAGGTCGAACTCGCCGGCCTTGAAGCCCTCGAACGCCACGGCGTTGTCGGTGTAGTTGCGGTAGACCACACGATCGAAGTTGAAGTGACCGCGGCGCACCGGCAGGTTGCGACCCCAGTAGTCGGGCAGGCGCTTGAATTCGATGCGGCGCGGCATGTCGACACGGTCGACGACATAGGGGCCGGTGGTGATGGGGTATTCGCCGACGACTTGGTCGAAGGGCCGCCCGGCGGTCCATTTGCGGCTGAACACCGGCAAGGTCGCAGCGACGAACACCGGATCGCGGCCCTTGTTCTTGAACTCGAAGCGCACGGTGCGGCCGTCGGGGGTCAGCACCCGGGCGATGTCGGCCACCGAGATCTGCACCGCCGGCGAAGCGCCCTTGCCGGCCAGCATCTCGAAGCTGTGTTTGACGTCTTCGCTCAACACCGGGTCGCCATTGTTGAAGCGCGCCCCGGACCGCAGCCGGAAGGTGACCGCAGAGAAGTCGGGCTCGACCCACATCGCTTCGGCCAGCAGGCCGTAGACGCTCATCGGCTCGTCCATCGACAGGTGGCACAGGCCTTCGACCATCCAGATCAGGATGCCGGCCGGGGCATTGCCGCGGGTGGTCCAGGGGTTGTACTTGTCGAAGCTGCTGCGGCGGTCGGGGTTGCGCAGCTTCAGTGTGCCGGCCACCGGTGCACGCGGCTCCACGTAGTCGAAATGGCTGAAGTCGTTGGCGTACTTGGGCAGCCCGTAAGCCGCAAAGCCATGCACCCATTGGCCGGTGCCGGGATGGCCGTCCGATGGTGCGGGTCTCGCAGCTGACGCGGTCGCCAGGGATTGGCCGCCAGCGGCCGCGGCGACCGCACCGGGCCACAGCGCGGCAGCCCAAGGCGACGCCATCCACAACATTGCCAGCCGCCGCCTGGCGGCTTCCAATGGCGCACTTTCGGCGATCTCAGCGATGTCTGCGCCAGATGGGTCGCGTGGGTGGCGCGGGGACGGCATGTTCAGGTGCGGCTTCGCATGGCGGCGGATTGTGCCGTCCAAATGCGTCCCCGGCACCCGGCAGATGGGTGCCCTTGGCGGCAGCTGCGCCGGGTCCGGCTGTGCTCAGTCCACGGTGGGCGGCGGCGGCGGGCGCTTGGCCGCGGCCTTGGCCAGGGTGTGCTCGAGAAGCCGGCCGAGTTTCTCGGCGGCGCCTGAGACTGCTTGGTCGTAGGTGGCACCGTGGTGGGTCACAGCGACCGGCTGCATCCCGCGCAGCCGACCTTCCATGGCGCAGCGCTTGTCGTTGTCGCCCGCCTTGTGGGCGTTCTCGTCGCTGAGATGCACCACCACCCGGGTCAGCTGTTCACGGTGGTGGCGCAGGGCATGCTGCACGATTTCTTCGAGCTTGCCTGCCCATTCGTCTTGAATCTGGACGCTGTGGTCGCTGCCGATCTCAATCTGCATGGGGATGTCCTTCTGTGGAAACACAGCCACTGTAGACCCGTCGCTGCCAGCGCCGAACGGCGCCGCCGGCGTGCGACGTTGTAGGCAGCGCGTCCACTGACGGGTCAGCGCGGGCGCACGCGGACAGACATGGGCCGCGCGGCAGCCGAGCCGGTGGCCTCCGCAACGCAGGATGATGCGGCCCCTGGCCTCGGATAGACCTTGAAGGCGTCGCGCTGGAAAGCGCCGATCTCGTAGCGGATCACGCAGCTCAGGGTCATGGTGGGCGGCTGACCTCGGTGTTGAGGGTGCCGGTGTCGTGCCGCATGCGGTGTCGATCTTCGGCTGTCGGCCGAAGCATCGACTGGGCCATCATGCGGCAAGCTTGACAAACCAGGAACAGGGACGAACAAGGCATGCAAGTGGCAGTGATGGGTGCGGGCGCGGTCGGCTGCTTCTACGGCGCGATGCTGGCGCGTGACGGCCATGCGGTGAGCTTGATCGGCCGCGCGGCGCACATGGATGCGGTGCAGCGACATGGCTTGCGTTTCGATTCCGGGGGCCGCACGCTGCGGGTGCCGATGACCGCGACCATCGACCCGGCTGCCGCACGTGGCGCGGACTTGGTGCTGTTCAGCGTCAAGTCCGCCGACACCGAAGTCGCCGCCACTGCGCTGCAACCGCACCTGGCGCCAGGCACCACCGTGCTCAGCTTGCAGAACGGCATCGACAACGTCGACCGGCTGCTGGCTCTGCCCGGCTGGGCCGGGCTGCGGCCCGAAGCTGCAGTGGTCTATGCCGCGGTCGAGATGGCGGGGCCGGGGCATCTGCTGCACCACGGACGGGGCGAGTTGGTGGTGGGCATGGCGTCCGAGCCGCGATCCTGGGTCGCGTGCTTCAGAGCCGCCGGGGTGCCCGTGCAGGAGGTACCCGAAATCGAGAACGCGCTGTGGGCCAAGCTGGTTCTGAACTGCGCCTACAACGCGATCTCGGCGATCACGCGGCTGCCCTATGGCAGTTTGATGCAGCAAGCACCTGCGGTCGATCTGGTGGCAGCCGTGGTGTCGGAATGCCGCGCCGTCGCGGCTGCAGCAGGGGTCTCGCTGCCCGCCGATCTGCAGCAGATGGTGCAAGCGATTCCCGAGACCATGCCGCAGCAATCGTCGTCGACCGCGCAGGACCTGCGGCGCGGGCGCCGCAGTGAAATCGACCAGCTCAACGGCGCCATCGTGCGCATCGGCACCGCTCACGACGTGCCGGTGCCGGTCAACCGCACCCTGCATGCGCTGGTGCGATTGCTGCAGGACAGCGCGGCTTGACCGCGCCGCCGCCAGATCAAACCACCTGGCAAGCCTCGTCGAACGACAGACGAGGGCTGCGGGCAAACACCTTCGTCGGATCGCCCTGCCCCAGGCTGCAAACAAAATTGGTGCGCACCGACGTGCCCTTCCAGAAGGCCTCGTCCAGATTGTCGGCGTCGAAGCCGCTCATCGGCCCACAATCCAGACCCAGCGCGCGCGCCGCCAGCATCAGGTAGGCGCCCTGCAAGCTGGAATTGCGAAACGCGGTGTCGGAGATCATCTTCGGCTTGCCGACGAACCACGACTTGGCATCGGCATGCGGAAACAGCTTGGGCAGGTGCTCGTAGAACGCGGTGTCCATGCCGATGATGACCGTCACCGGCGCCTCGGCCACCTTGGGCTGGTTCTTCTCGCCCATGCAGGCCACCAGCTTTTTCCTGGCTTCATCGCCGCGCACGAAGATCATCCGCGCCGGGCTGCAGTTGGCGGATGTCGGACCCCATTTCATCAGCTCGTACAGGTCGTGCAGTTGCCGGTCGGTGACGGGGGTGTCGCGCCAGCCGTTCTGGGTGCGGGCTTCGGTGAAGAGCTGTTCGGTGGTGACATTCATGGGGCACGGTCCTGTAGAGGTGAAGCGACAATTCTGGAATGTTTCAACCCAGCCAGTCGGACGTCAGGAAATTCTTCTGCACGGTGCATGCACGCGAACGCGCACGCCTGCCGCTGGACCCGATGCAGAGCATCGCCGCGCGCTGGATCGCCGAGCACCCGGAATACCACGCCGATCTCGACGACGAAGCCACGGCGCTGGCCACGATGTATGCCGTCGAGGGCGGGCGCACGAATCCGTTTCTGCATCTGTCGATGCACCTGTCGATCGACGAGCAGATCGCCATCGATCAGCCCACCGGCATCCGCCAGGCGGTGGCGTTGCTGGCCGCGCGCCGCAACTCGATGCACGAGGCCCAGCACGAGGTGATGGAGTGTCTGGGCGAGATGCTGTGGCAGTCGCAGCGCAGCGGGCTGCCGCCCGACGGGCAGGCCTATATCGAAGCGGTGCGGCGGCGGGCGACCCGCTGAGAGCTTGCAGCTGGCTTCGCCTGACCGCTGCCCGGATCTCGCATGTTCTGGCCGCTGCAGAAGTCCGCGATGACAACGGTGCGAGACGGTGAACGAGCCGCGTTGGTGGGACTCGATCTTCAGGTCGGTGTGGTGCGCGACCGATGGGACGCCGCCGCGTCCGGCGTCCGGCATCAGCGCACCGTCACCCAGGCCACCTCCAGCCAGTTGTCGGCGCGGTGCACCACGCTGATGTTCTGTCGCGCGGCCCACGGGATCATCTGTCGGTGCAGCGGCAGCAGGTGCATCTGTGCGCGGTATTCGCGCAAAGCCGACTTGACCATCGCCTCGCGCTTGAGCGCATCGGGCTCGATGCTGCTCGCTTTGGCGAAGGCATCGAAGCTGTTGTTGCTGACGCGGCCCCAGTTGTAGGTGCCCACGCCTTGTTCGCCGACGGTGCGCATCACCGGGGTCAATGTGGTTTCGGCATCGGTGATGGCACCGCCCCAGCCCAGCATGTACAGGCTGGTGTCGAACTGCTCGACCTTCGGAAAATAGGTGGCGCGCGGCATCGCGTTGACCTTGATGCGCAGCTTGATCTGCGACCACATCGTCGCCAGCGCGATGCAGATCTCCTCGTCGTTGATGTAGCGGTTGTTGGGGCAGTCCAACGTGACCTCGAAGCCTTCTGGGTAGCCTGCAGCGGCCATCAGGCTGCGGGCCTGCTTCAGATCGAAGGGCAGGCGCGTTTCCAGCGTCGGGTCGTCGTAGGCGCCCTTGGGGCTGGGGGTGAGCCCGCCGGTCGGCACTGCCAAGCCATTCATCAGCTTGGTCTTCAAGGTTTCGATGTCGATGGACTGGAACATCGCCTGCCGCACCCGCAGGTCCTTGAACGGGTTCTTGTCCTTGACGCTCCCGTACAGCAACTGGTCGCGGTGCTGGTCCATGCCGATGAAGACCACGCGGTTCTCGGGTCCGTCGATGACCTTCACGCCCGCGGTGTTGCGCAACCGCGGAATGTCGCGCGGTGCCGGGTCGAGCACGAAGTCGATCTCGCCCGAGACCAGCGCCGCCAGGCGCGTGGCGTCGTTGCCGATCGGGGTGAAGGTGATCTGCTGCACATTGCCTTCCATGCGCCCCCACCAGTTCGGACTGCGTTGGTAGGTGGTGCGGATGCCGGGCTGGCGCTGCACCAGCATGTAGGGCCCGGTGCCGTTGGCGTTGAACGAGGCGAAGCTTTCTTCCTTGCCCTTGAAGTCGAGCGGGCGAGTGACCTTGTGCTGCTCGCACCAGGCGCGGCTCATCACGAACACCGAGTCCAGATGCTGCAGAAAGACTGGGTTGACGCGCGCGAGCCTGAACTCGACCGTTGCTGCATCGATGGCGACCGCGGTGCCGAGGGCCTGCGCATAGACCTTGATCAGCGCCGTGGGCTGCTGTGCCCGCTGCACCGAGAACACCACGTCGTCGGCGGTCATCGGGCTGCCATCGTGGAACTTGACACCCTGGCGCAGTTTGAAGCGCCAGATCAGCGCTGAGACCTGCTGCCACGACATCGCCAAGCCGGGCCCCAGGTCGAG
>JBBSPW010000214.1:0-5765 GCA_038258365.1 Burkholderiales bacterium
AGGATGTGGGTGCAGAAGCGGTCCAGGAACCAGCGGTCGTGGCTGATGACCATCGCGCTGCCGGCAAATTCCCGCACCGCTTCTTCCAGCGCGCGCAGGGTTTCCACGTCCAGGTCATTGGACGGCTCGTCCAGCATCAGCACGTTGCCGCCGCGGGCGAGTGTCTTGGCCAAGTGCAGCCGCCCGCGCTCACCGCCCGACAGGTTGCCGACCAGCTTCTGCTGGTCGTTGCCTTTGAAGTTGAAGCGGCCCAGATACGCGCGGCTCGGCATCACGAACTTGCCGACGATGATGTTGTCGAGTCCGCCCGAGACATCCTGCCACACGGTCTTGTCGCCTTCGAGGCTCTCGCGGCTCTGATCGACAAAGGCCAAATGCGCAGTCTTGCCGACGATCACCTTGCCGCTATCGGGCTGCTCTTTGCCTTGCAGCATCCGGAACAGCGTCGACTTGCCGGCGCCGTTCGGACCGATGATGCCGACGATGGCACCCGCGGGCACCTTGAAATTCAGCTTGTCCATCAGAAGCCGCTCACCGAAGCTCTTGCTGACATCGACGAACTCGATCACCTCGTTGCCCAGCCGCTCGGCCACCGGGATGAAGATCTCGTTGGTGACGTTGCGCTGCTGGTATTCGACATCACTCAGTTCCTCGAAGCGCGCCAGCCGGGCCTTGCTCTTGGTTTGGCGCGCTTTCGGGTTGCTGCGCACCCACTTCAGTTCTTCCTTCATCGCCTTCATGCGGGCGTCTTCGGTCTTCTGCTCCAGCCCGAGGCGCTTCTCTTTCTGATCGAGCCAGTCGGAATAGTTGCCCTTCCAGGGGATGCCCGACCCTCGATCCAGCTCCAGGATCCATTCGGCCGCGTTGTCGAGGAAGTAGCGGTCGTGGGTGATGGCGACCACGGTGCCCGGGAAGCGCTGCAGAAAGTGCTCCAGCCATTCGACGCTTTCGGCATCCAGGTGGTTGGTGGGCTCGTCCAGCAACAGCATGTCGGGTTTGGACAGCAGCAGCCGGCACAGCGCCACGCGGCGCTTCTCGCCTCCTGACAGCAAGCCGATCTTGGCTTCCCAGGGTGGCAGGCGCAGGGCGTCGGCGGCCAGCTCCAGCTGCACGTCGGTGTTCTCGCTGCCCGCTGCGCTGATGACGGCTTCCAGCTCGGCTTGCTCGGATGCGAGCTTGTCGAAGTCGGCATCGGGTTCGGCATATTCGGCGTACACCTCGTCGAGCCGTTTCTTCGCCGCCAGCACGCCGCCGATGCCTTCTTCGACGGCTTCACGCACCGTCTGGTCGGGGTTCATTTCGGGCTCTTGCGGCAGGTAGCCGATCTTCAGGTCGGCCATCGCCGTGGCTTCGCCTTCGATGTCCTTGTCGATGCCGGCCATGATTTTGAGCAGGCTGCTCTTGCCAGAGCCGTTGACTCCCAACACGCCGATCTTGGCGCCGGGAAAGAACGACAGCGAGATGTTCTTCAAGATCTGCCGCTTGGGCGGCACGATCTTGCCGACGCGGTTCATGGTGAAAACGTATTGGGCCATCGGGGGGAGTCCGTCTCGGGTCGGGGGTGTGTGCGGGCGGCGGCCGGATGCGGCGCGTCGGACGGGTGATTCTCGCCGCAGCCATCGGCCGTCGACCAGCATCCGGACAGCGATCAGGCGGCAGACACGACAGCGAGATCGAAGGGGCGGGCGCGAGCGAGACATTGAAATCGTCGCTGCTCACCCCACGTTCAGCCCTTCACAAGGGAGGCGCCGTATGAACAGCATCGTCCACGCCGAGCCACGCTCGGGACTCGTCAACACCACCCACCTGGTCTATGCGCTGCACGCTCTGGGCATCGCGATTGGTGCGTTCGGCGCTGCCAGCGTGGTAGGGGCTTTCTTGTTCGGCTGGCCATCGATCATCGCGGTGATCATCAACTACGTGAAGCGGGGCGAGGCGCGCGGCACCTGGCTCGAATCGCATTTCACCTGGCAGATCCGAACCTTCTGGTTCGCGCTGCTTTGGACCGTGGTGGTTGGGCTGGTGTCGATTCCACTCACCCTGGTCATCATCGGTTTCGCCACTTGGGCGATCGGCCTGTTCGTGCTGGGAATCTGGGCCGCCTACCGCATCGCCCGGGGTTGGCTGGCGCTGAACAGCCGGCAACGCATGCCGGGTTGAGTTCTCAGGGCCGAGCGATCAATCCAGGTCGCTGAGTCCGCGAGCCAACAACGCGCCGACGAGCACACCGACAATCGCGCCGACCGCCATCGATTGCCACGGATGCTCATGGGCATACTCGTCGGTGGCGCGACCGGCCCGCACAGCGCGATCCTTGGCGTTGGCTTGCAGGTCGACGATACCGGCCTTCGCCTCGGCCAATCGCTCCTGGAGTCGATTCCGGAGCCCCAGGGCGCTTTCGCCGACTTCGTCTGCCGTCATCTTCAACAGCGCTTCTGCGTCGGAGACAACGACCCGCAGATCGCCCATCAATTTTTCCCGTTGGGTGGTGGTCAGTTCAGACAAGCGGCTCTCCTCATGCATAGGTATCAATGCATCCTAGCATGACGCCCGTGCAGGATGCCCGGTCGCTGGCGTGCGGCGCAGGCGTTACAGGCATCCGTTGAAACCCTGACGTACACTCCCGGCGCGCGTCGGCATCCAGTCATCGGCGTGCAGTCGATTCCGACGACCGATCCGTTCCTCGCGCCTACCCGACTGGTGCACCCGCCCTGGGTGACAGCAGGCCGCGAACCACAGCCCCAAGCGGGCTCCCATCCAACATGCATTTCACCGACCTCGGCTTGGCCGAGCCGCTCCTGCGCGCCGTGAGCGATCAGGGCTACGACACCCCCACTCCGATTCAGGCGCAAGCCATTCCTGCCGTGCTGAAAGGCGGCGACCTGCTGGCCGGCGCCCAAACCGGCACCGGCAAGACCGCCGGATTCACCCTGCCGATGCTGCACCGCCTGGCTGCTGCCGGCAGCAAGAAAGACGCCCGCGGCCGGGTCGCGATCCGCGCTTTGGTGCTGACCCCCACCCGCGAGCTCGCCGCTCAGGTCGAGGAGAGCGTGCGCATATACGGCAAGTACCTGCCGCTGACCAGCATGGTGATGTTCGGCGGCGTGGGCATGCAGCCGCAGATCGACAAGCTGCGGCGTGGCGTCGACATCCTGGTGGCCACCCCCGGCCGTTTGCTGGACCACCACCAGCAGCGCACGCTGGATCTGAGCCATGTGGAAATCTTCGTGCTGGATGAAGCCGATCGGATGCTCGACATGGGCTTCATCCACGACATCAAGAAGGTGTTGGCGGTGCTGCCCGAGAAGAAGCAGAGCCTGCTCTTCAGCGCCACCTTCAGCGACGAGATCAAGTCGCTCGCCGACCGGCTGTTGAACCAGCCGGCGCTGATCGAAGTCGCGCGCCGCAACCAGACCGCGGAAAACATCGCGCAGAAGCTGCACCCGGTAGGTCGCGAGCGCAAAAAGGACCTGCTGGCGCATTTGATCAAGTCGGGCGACTGGCACCAGGTGCTCGTGTTCACGCGGATGAAGCACGGCGCCAACCGCCTGACCGATTTCCTGAACGACCAGGGCATCACGGCGATGGCGATTCACGGCAACAAGAGCCAGACCGCGCGCACCAAGGCGCTGGCGGACTTCAAGAAGAACGAATTGCAGGTGCTGGTAGCCACCGACATCGCAGCGCGCGGCATCGACATCGACCAGCTGCCGCACGTGGTCAACTTCGAGATGCCCAATGTGCCCGAAGATTATGTTCACCGGATCGGGCGCACCGGCCGCGCCGGGGCGTTGGGCGAGGCGATCTCGCTGGTGTGCCTGGACGAAGAGATCTTCGTGCGCGACATCGAAAGGCTGATCAAGCGAACCATTCCGCGCGAGCCGGTGCCCGGCTTCGAACCGCCGGCAGATGAGAAGGCCGAGCCGATCGTGCTCGGCCGCATGACGATCGGCATCGGCGGTACGCAACGCAATGGCGGCGGCGGTGGTGGTGGTCGCGGCGGGCGACCCGGTGGTGGCGGTGGCGGTGGTCGTCCGGGTGGTGGTGGCGGCGGCGGTGGACGTCGGCCCGCCGGCGGCCGGCCGCAGGCTGCGGGCCATGGCGGCGCGCGCCCTGCCGCATCGCGCGGCGGGCCTCCGAAGCGCTGAGTCGCATCGATCGGTCGCTCGCGCCCGTGTCGCCTCGGTCCGGCGGGCCGCTGCCGTCCGGTGGGCTTGAGCCAAAGGGTCGTTGGCCATAATCGACCCCTGATGCATGCACCTGCCGACCCCACGGCGGCTTGCCGATGAAGCCCACCGACCACGAGATCGGTCCGGCCTTCAGGCGCGAGTTCGCCAACTCGCGTGTCTGGTTGACGCGCGCGGTGGTGATCGCTGCGGCCGCAGTGGCGGGGCTGACGGTCGTCGGTTTCACCTGGTTGACCGAGACCGCGTTCGATGCCTTCACCGACATGCGCATGCAGTGGTGGTGGGCGCCGTTGCTGTGGACGCCGGCGCTGACCGCGTTGATCGTCTGGCTGACCCGGCGCTTTGCGGTCGGCGCAGCGGGCTCTGGCATACCGCAGGTGATGGCGGCGCTGGAGCCGGCGCTGCCGCCCGAGCAGCGCGGCCTGTTCGTCTCGCTGCGACTGGCGCTGGCCAAGATCGTTCTGACCTCGATGGGTTTGCTGGGCGGCTTGTCGCTGGGCCGCGAAGGGCCCTCGGTGCAGGTGGCCGCTGGAGTCATGCTGGCGGCGCGGCGCCTGCTGCCCAAGCGCGCACCGGTGACAGCCCAGGGGCTGTTGGTGGCCGGCGGCGCGGCCGGCATCGCCGCGGCGGTCAACACCCCGTTGGCCGGGGTCATGTTCGCGATCGAGGAGCTGTCGCGCGCACCCGAGCAGCGCAGCAGCGGCCTGATCGTTTCGGGCATCGTGCTGGCGGGTTTGATTGCGGTGTCGATCAATGGCAACGCCACCTACTTCGGTGTGATCCGGGTGGTGGGCATCGATCGGTCGCTGATCCTGCCCGGCTTGTTCGTGACCCTGGTGTGCGGGGTGGCCGGCGGCTTGTTCGCCCGCTTGCTGATCGCTTCGATCAGCGGGGACGGCCCCGACATCTGCAGTCGTTTCCGCCGCCGCCGCCCTGTGATGTTCGCGGCCGGCTGCGGCTTGGCGGTGGCGGTGATCGGCGTCACGACGGGGGGTGAGACCTTCGGCAGCGGCTACGAGCACACCCGCAGCATGTTGGAAGGCACCGAAAGCGCCACTTCGATCTATGTGCTGCTGAAGTTCGTCGCCACCTGGCTGACCACCTGGGCCGGGGTGCCGGCGGGTATCTTTGCGCCATCACTTGCGATCGGCGCTGCGGTGGGCAAGGACATCGCCGAGCTCCTGCAGTACCCGCATGCGCCGACCCTGATTGCGCTCGGTATGGCGGCCTTCCTGGCGGCGGTGACGCAGGCACCGCTGACCTCGCTGATCATCGTGATGGAGATGGTGGACGGACACCAGATGGTGCTGAGCCTGATGGCTGCTGCACTGGTGGCCAGCGCGGTGTCGCGCAGTCTGACGCGATCACTCTACTCGTCGCTGTCGCAGTTTCAGCTGCTGCGGGCACCGCCACTGGACACGCCACTGCCGGCCGCCGACCCCGCGGCCGGCGCGAAGGCCAGCTCGCCGCCCGGGCCGCCGACTTGAAGGGGGTGGAGAACCGGCCAAGCAGCAGCCTGGCTAATCGCGCACCGGCATCGGGAAGGAGGCCGGGCTGGCGTGACCGTCACGGTCGATC
>JBBSPW010000215.1:0-5731 GCA_038258365.1 Burkholderiales bacterium
CGGCACTGGACCGGGCAGCCGAGCAGCTGAACGCCACCCCTGCGCAAGTGGCGCTGGCTTGGCAGATCGCGCAGCCCGGAATTTCGGCGCCGATCGTCAGCGCCACGTCGGTGGCGCAATGGACCGAGCTGGCCGGTGCGGCGCGTTTGTCTCTCGACGGGCCGACCATGGCCGCCCTGGACCAAGCCAGCCGCGGGGGCTGACACCGCGCCGCAGCGCGATCCTTCGGCGGACTGGCGGTGGCCTGTTATGCAGACCAGCGCGCCGATCCGGACCTTGAATCGGTTGACAGCGCCAGCGCGACCGCAGCGGCATAACTCTCGGCCACGCCGGCCACCCGCGCATACTCGGATTCGACAGCACCCAGCCGCAAGCGCAGCAAGCGCCGCGTGCATCGAAACTCTCGCGCTTCGATCCTGTTCAGCTTACCGAACAGTTGGTGCCAACGCGCCCACGCAAAGCCCTGCAGCCGCGCCGCCGCCTGCAGTTGGCCCAGGTGGACCAGCGCGTCGGGCAGGTGCAGCAGCGCCACCGTCAGCTCCAGCGTGTTCTGTTGTTCCCAGCCCATGCGGATGCTTTCGCGCAACGCTTCGGCCGCTTCGGACCAGCGGCGTTCGCGCACCAGCACCCGCCCCAGCTGGCGCAACCAGGTCATGAGCCCCAGCTGATGGCCATCGACATGGCCTTGTGCGATGAGGTGCCTGAACATCTGGATCGCATCGCCGCCGCGGCCCATCCAGCCCCAGATCGTGGCGCGGTCGACCAGCCGGCTCGTGATCAGGGTTGCATCACCCAGTTGCTCACCGATCGCCTGACAACGTGAGATCAGCGTGTCGGCACTGGCGTAGTCCTGGTGCAGGTTGACGCGGACCATCGCCAACATCCGCAGCATCATTTCTTGCGCCCGCAGGTCGCCTGCGGCTTCGACCAGCGCGAGGGCGTCGCGCACCGACCGTTCGACCTGCTCGTCGTGATGCCCGGTGGCGTAGCGCACCCAGGCATGCCGCATTAGAAGGATGCCTCGACGGACGGACTCCACGGGCTGCAGCGCGCTGGACTCGGGCCCCGCCGCCAACGCCAGCGCCGCCTCAAGATGCAGGAGGGCTTGCTTGCCATCACCCGAGCACATGCGGGCCCACGCCAACAGATCGAGCACATCGGCGCGCAGTCCCGGGTCTGCGCCTCGGTCAGCGGTCAGCTCGACCATTTTTTCCAACGCTTGAATGGTGACCAGTGACAGTGTCGATTGCGCCCAATAACCGTGGATCGCCACCACCAGTTCCATGCCGGCCTGCGGCTCGCCGTCGTCGGGCGCAGTCTCCAGCGCCTGTTGAAGGTGCGGGTTCTTGGCGCTCTGCAGGCGCTCAGCGGGCGTTGTGATGCGGCGGGCCTGCGACAACAGGCAGCGGCGCAGTCTGGAGCGCACGTCTCGCGCATCGTCTTCCGTGCAGCGTTCGGCGGCGAACTGGCGCACCGGCGCCAGCAGCGAATAAGCGGTGGCGCCACCGCTGTCGTTGCCAGGGCTGGTGTTGCCGCCGCTGCTGCCACTGCGGCTGCCGCCATGCACCGCGAGCACCAGCGACAGGTTGTGCAACTCGTCGATGCGACATTGCAGATCGGCCATTTCCAGCCCCGTCACCCGGGACAGCAACGACGCGTCGGCGGGAGCCTGCAGCACCGACATCCGTTGCAGCAGGCGGTCTTGTGCCGGCGTCAGGTGCTGCCAGCTGAATCCCAACATGTGGCGCATCGACGCATGCCGCACATCGGCCGATGCGCGGCGTGCGGGCCGCGCCAACAGGTCCAGCATCGGCGTGCCAGCCCCGCCCACCAACCGTTGCAGCAACTCGGCGGGGTCGAGCGTGGCGATCCGCGAAGACGCCAGCTCGATCGCCAGTGGCATGCCGCCCAGCAGCCGCACGATCTCGACCACCGCGTCGAGCTGGGCGCCGGCCAGCTGCGCATCGGCACGCGCCGCGCGCGCCCGCTCGACGAACATCGCCACCGCCGGGCTCTGCTGCGCATTTTCTGCTGCGCTGCCCATGCCGCCTGCTGCCGCTGATGCGGTGCAAGGCAGCGCCAGGCCGTCCAGCTCGAACACCGCTTCGCCGTCCAGACCGGTGAGCCGCCGCGATGTCAGCAGCGCATGCGCCAGCGGCAGCTCGGCCAACAGCTCGGCCACCGCCGCTTCGGCCGCAGCGTCCAGCATTTCGGCGTTGTCCCGCACCAGCAGCACCTGGCGGCCGGTCAGCAACGCGACGATGCGCTCGCGGCTGTCGCTGGCCCCGGCGCCCTGCATCGCCGCAACCAGGGCGTCCAGCATCTGGCGGGATGTGGCCGCAGTGTTCAACGGCGCGTACAGCACCAGCTCGAAGCGTGCGGCGGCCGCTCCGTCGGGCTGGCGGGCAGCGTCGCGCAGTTGCCGCGCCACGCTGGCCGCGAGCCGCGTCTTGCCGCTGCCCCCGGGGCCGTGCACGGTCACCAGGCGTTGCGCCAGCACCTGCGCCAGCAAGCGCGACGCGTTGGCGTTGCCACCGAAACAACGGGTCAGGTAGCGCGGGATCGCATCGTGGGACGCTGCCGGAGCGCCGATCCGCTCCGGTCGCGGGAAAACGGCTGCGCCGACTCGGCTCGCAACTGCGCCATCAACTGTGAGCCTGCCATCGTTGCCTGGACCGCTTGAAGGCAGGGCCAGCAACCGGTCGTGCAGGCACGCCAGGCGGTTTCGCTCCTGCACGATCCATTCGTCGTAGAAGCCCGGCATGAACTCGCCGCGGTAGAGCCGCAGTGCCGAACGGGTTTCGCCGGCTGCGGCATGGCACTCGAAATCGGGGACATCGCAGACCAGCATCCCCGGCCGCAGGCGCAGCCACATGCGGTCGACATCGATGACCTCGGCGCCGGGGTCGTCAGCGCCGCTTTGCAGCGCAGTTCGCAGCACCGACAAGACCTGGCGCAAACGGTTGCGGCCGATGTCCAGCGCCACCCCGGGCCACAACAACTCGACCAGTTCTTCACGCGCATGGGCACGATCGGGTGCCAGCGCCAGGCGGGCCAGCAGCGCCGCCGCCGCGCGCGACGGCCAGCGGGTGATGACCGCCGCGCCCGGGTCCGGCGCAGTGGCGTCGACACGGCCGAGCAATTGCAGACTCCAGCGCGCGCTTCGCTGCTGGGCGGTGCTGGCCGGGTAGGCGGGGGTCGGAGAAGATCGCGCAGCGTCAGCCACCGGTCCAACGCGGACGGGCGACGGCGAGAGCGGGTTTCCCGCAGGCTGCGTGACGCCCCGCGCCACGCCATCGCCGGCGGTCTTCTCCCACGGGCCCGGAGCTGACAGCGTCGAATCCATCGTCGACCAGCATAGACGCCGACCCGCCGGAATCTCAGGTTGGATGTCACGCTTGCCAAGCCCTACCCCTGATCGAGGGTGTGGGTGCGCCGCCGCCCACGGCGGCACCACCGCGCGGCGAGGTTCAGCGCGACGAAGGCACGGCAGCGCCGGCTGCGGCCGCGTTGGGATCGATGGTGATGCCGCGCTGCTTCAGCTGCGCCACCAGTGCGGCGGCGCCGGCATTGCCGGCTGTGGCCAGGCGCTGGGTGTCGGCTGCCAGGGTATCCAGCGACGCACGCAGCTTCGCCGCGCTGTCCACCGACGCCTGCTGGCCGGCCTGCGCGGCCAGCAGCGCGTCCCGGTCCTGCAGCGCGAGCCATCCCTGGTGACCCAGAAAGCCGCACAAGGCCAACAAGCCCAGCAACAACGGCGTGAAGCTGCTCCGCTCCGGAGACGGCCGGGCCGCGGTGGTGGTTCGCTGCGGTGTCGAGATGGCGGGCGGCACACCGGCTGCGGCGCGGCGGGCCGCGGTGGATTCGGCCGCAGCTGCATGTGAAGCGGACAAGGAAACGACGGATGGCGATTGCATGCTGTACTCAACGGCTGGGTTTGCGCGCGGCTGCCGGCTCGGCTGCAGGCAGAGCAGGCGTTGCAGCGGGCGCATGGACCGAATAGCTCACCCCGTTGCGCGCCAGCAGGTCGCGCAAGGCCTCGTCGCCACTGCTGGCGGCGCGCTCGGCCAGTGCCCGCACCATTTCGCGGTAGAGCCCTTCAAGCTGCGCCGATTGCTGCAGGTATTGCTGGCGCTGGTTGACCTGGCCCTGCAACGTGCGGTTGCTGGTGGCCAGCCCGATCTGCGCCGACACCAGCGCCACTGCCAGCACGCCCAGAGCCGTCGTCAGGCCGAGTTGCCAGGTTTTCATGCGCGGGGCTCCGGCAGGCTGCGGCGCGCCACGACCGTGCGGCGCGTCAGCAGGCCGGCCAGTGCCGCAGCCAGCAGCAGCGACAGGCTGCCGGGCTCAGGCACCGCAGCCGGCCCACCGCTGACGACGTTGGCGACAATCGTCAACTGCCGCGTCTGCGCCAGGCCGATCGGGTCCGACGCATTGGTGCCGACGCCGTTGAACACCACCGTGTCGCTGAACATGCCCACCGCGGCAGCGAACCAGTCGATGTTGAAGCCACCGATGGCCTGCCCCGCTGCCAGGTTGCTGATGGCGTTGAAGCCGCTGAGGTTGAAGTCGTCGGCCCCCATCAGGTCGAACATGCCGGACAAGAGGTCGGCCGGCCCGGCCACGCTGTTGGCGAACTGCAGGCTGGTGGCCACCATGTCGCCCAGCGTGACCGTGCCGAGGTCCAGCAGGTAGCTGCCGCCGCTGTTCGTCAAGGTGCCCAAACCCGACAGGAAATCGAAGTTGCCGTTGGCCAGGTTGTTGATCTGAGCGGCCAGGGCCACGGTGGCGCTGGCACCGGCCGAGACATCGGCCAGATCGGGGTTCTGACTCAGGAAGTCGACACTGGCGCTGCGGTTGAAAAACCCGGCGGTGCCGGTGTCGAGACCGATGGCGACATTGCCACTCATCTGTGCCGCGATGCCGCCGACGCTGGCCGGCGCACCGAAAGGCCCGGCGCCGGCTGCAATCGCCACATTGGCCCGCAACGTGTCGTTCAACCCCTGCACCGCCGCGGTGTTGCTGACGACGATGTTGCGCGCACTGACCGTGTCGCCCACCCGCACCACGCCGAAGTCGAGCGTGGTCGTGGAGGTCTGGCCCGCTGCGACCGCATAGACCTTGCCGGCCACGGCCACGGTTTGCGGCGCCAGGTTCAGCTGGCAATTGGGCGCGCAGTTGCCGACATTGCTGGCGTCGGAGACGAACTGGATCGTCGCCTGACCGGCATTCGCGCCGGTGAAGTTGCCGGCCGTGGCGGTGGACAAGCCCACCTGCAAGGCGCTGGCATTGGTAGCGCCGGGGTTCAACAGGTTGAAGCTGCCGGACGCCGTGATCGGACCACTGGTCGGCGCGATCGATGCGTTCAGCGCGGCCTGCGGCGACGCCGTCGCCACGTTGGTGACACTGACCGTGCCGGTGGGTGAAGCCGCACCGACCCGCACCGAGCCCAGGTTGAGCACCGGGTTGTTGACCTGCGGGCTGGCCTGGTTGATCACGTTGCCGCTGGTCTGGATCGCGCCCTGCACGCCGTAGCCCTGCGACCCCACCGCCAGGGTTCCGAGTCCGTTGCTCACCCCATTGACCGCGCCGGCGCTGAAGTAGTTGACGGCGATGCTGCCGTTCACGCTGCCGGCGCTGCTGGTGTTGACCGACACCGTCAACGCGCCGTTGCCCGCGTTGCTGGTGCTGCCGGCGGTGATGCCGCTCAAGCCGACGCCGCCGCCGCTGA
>JBBSPW010000216.1:0-5706 GCA_038258365.1 Burkholderiales bacterium
AAACACCCATCAACCCGCCGAAGCGCGCTGCGATGACGCCCCAACCACAGCCAAACCGACGCTTGCGCCGCCTCTGGCTACCGCGCAGACTGCCCGAAAAGGGCGTTTGAATTTCCTATACTCCGCGCTGGACCAGGCTGTCACCAAGGAAGACCGGGAACTGCTGATGCAGGGCTTGAAAGAATGGGGCGCCTTGGACAGCCAGTACCGCTACCGCGAAGGGCACAGGGCCAGCGAGCACCGCGGCTACGAGCGCGACCCGGCGGGCGGCCTGATGCCGCTGGCCAAACCGTCGAAGCCGATCGACATGAGCGAGCTTCTGCGGTCTCGCCTGTGGTCGCTGATCAACATCGGCCAGCTCTACGAATTCCAGACCTCTATTTTTGAGCCGGTGGGCGGCATGGACATGATCGCCAAGGGTTTCGAGCGTGAGGTGGGCAACCTCATTCGCTACAACACCAAAGTGACCAAGATCGAGCAGTCGGAGCAGGGCGTCACCGTCAGCTTTGTGGATGCCCAGGGGGGCAGCAGCGCCCAGGGCGGTGACGCGGGCAACGTGGTGCAACAGGTGAAGGGCGACTGGTGCGTGTGCACCATCCCACTCTCCATCTTGAGCCAGCTCGACGTGCAGGTGGGCGCGCCCATGAAGCAGGCCATCGCCGTTGTGCACTACGCCGCCGCGTTCAAGGTTGGCCTGCAGTTCAAGCGCCGTTTCTGGGAAGAAGACGAGGCGATCTTCGGCGGCATCAGCTACACCGATTTGCCCATTGGCGAGATCTCGTACCCGTCCAACAACTTCAACACCAACGGGCCGGGGGTGCTGCTGGGTGGCTATGGCTACGAGAGCACCCATGCCTATGAATTCACCGCCATGGCGCCCAAAGACCGAATTCGCGCGGCGGTGGAATTTGGCTCGCAACTGCACCCGCAGTACAAAAAAGAATTCCAGAACGGGGTGGCGGTTGGCTGGCACCGCGTGCCGTGGATGCTCGGTTGCTATGGCGTCTGGACCGAAGCGACGCGCCAGCAGCACTACACCAACCTGTGCGCGGTGGACGGGCGCATCGTGCTGGCGGGCGAGCATGCGTCTTACATCCCGGGCTGGCAGGAAGGTTCGATCTTGTCTTCCTTGGACGCTGTCAAGCGGCTGCACGAACACGCTCAGGCCACCTGAGAGCGCGCCGGCGCTGAGCACTGCATCGGCCCCACACCCGAGAAGGAAACCACCATGATCACCCGACAAACCCATGGGCTGGCCTCTGCCAGCGCCAGTGCTGCTGCGTTGCTGCTGTGTGCTGCCAGCGCTGCTGCCCAGCAGCCAGCCGCATCCCCCGCCACCTCCCCATCTGCAGCTGCACAGGCCGATGCGCCCTCCAACCCAAACAACGCACCCGCGCAGCGGCAACCCACGGGCACGAACCCGCCCCGGCAGCTCCAGCGCGATGCCCCCAGCGCGGCCAAGCCGGCCGGTTACAACCCGAGCTTTTCCCCCGATGGGCAGCACTTTGTGCAGCAGGACGGCGCGAAGCTTTACCAGGCCATCTGCCAGGGCTGCCACATGCCGCAGGGGCAGGGCGCCAAGGGCGCCGGTTTCTACCCGGCGCTGGCCAACAACGCGCGCCTGGCATCCAGCGCCTACCCGACCTATGTGGTGCTGGCCGGCCTGCGCGGCATGCCGCCGTTTGCGGGGCGGCTGAGCGATCAGCAAGTGGCTGAGGTGGTGAACTACGTGCGCAGGAACTTTGGCAACGATTACCAGGACGCTGTCACGGCCGAGGCGGTGAATGGCCTGCGGCCTGCGCAGGAGCGCTAGGCGTCTGCGCAGTGAAGGGCTTGGGCCATTGTTGGCTCTTCAGCCGACGGCGCTGCCTTCACGATCTGCTTGAGTCGTCGCATACCGAGGCGCGCACCACGCGCCCGATGCTCAGGCCCTGCACCAGGATCGAGAACACCACCACGCAGTAGGTGAGCGCGAGCACGGTGTCGCGGTGCGGGCCCAGCGGCAGCGACAGCGCCAGTGCCACCGAAATGCCGCCGCGCAACCCGCCCCATGTCAGCACGCGCCAGGAGCCATTGGGCAAGCCGAAGTGGCTGCCGAGCGCGGCCACCGGAAGGCCCACGCTCAAGGAGCGCGAGAGCAGGGTGACGACGATCGCCACCGCCCCCGCCACGAGCACCGGCACCGAGAAATTGATCAGCAGCACTTCCATGCCGATGAGCACGAACAGCACCGCGTTGAGAATCTCGTCGATCAGCTCCCAGAACATGTCGAGGTATTGGCGCGTGGTGTCGCTCATGGCCAGCGCGCGGCCCTGGTTGCCGATGATCAGGCCGGTGACCACCATCGCCAGCGGCCCGGAAATGTGCAGGTACCTGGCCAGCGCGTAGCCCCCGGTCACGGCGGCCAGGGTCAGCAGCACCTCGACCTGGTACTCGTCAACGCTTTTCAGCATGCGGTAGGTGACATAACCCAGCACCAGGCCAAAGGCAATGCCGCCGCCGGCTTCGCGCGCCAGCAGCGCCAGTGCCGAGCCGGCGCTGGGCGTGTCGCCACTGACCACCATGCCCAGCAACAGCGCAAAGATGACGACGCCCACACCGTCGTTGAACAGGGACTCGCCGGCAATCACCAGTTCGAGGTCTTTCGGCGCGCCGGCAGACTTCAGGATGCCCATCACCGCGATCGGATCGGTGGGCGAGATCAGCGCGCCGAACAGCAGGCAGTACATCAGCGGCAGTTCCACGCCCACCCAGGGCAGCGCTGTCCAGATGCCGTAGCCGACGATCAATGTGGACACCATCGTGCCGACCAGGGCCAGCGATGCCACCGGCCAGCGCAGCGCTTTGAGCTCGCTCAGGTCCACATGCAGCGCGCCGGCAAACAGCAGCAGCGACAGCATGCCCTGCATCAGCACGTCAGAAAAGTCGATCGACCGCAGCAGCGATTCTTCGTAGGTGCGCAGGGCGTGCGACACGCCGATGATGTCCAGCCCGACGATCACCAGCGACAGCACCAGCGCAATCACCATCACCCCGATGGTGGTCGGCAGGCGAACGAAGCGGTGGTTCAGGTACGCCAGCAGCGCGGTGACAACCAAGCAGGTGGCAGCAATGTCGAGCATGTTGTTTGGCCGGTTGCGGCTCAGCCGGTGGCAGCAGGCAGATCGATCTGTCGGCGCGACTCGATGTAGATGCGCGTGATCTTCGGGAATTGCGCGCGAATCGAGCGCTCGATCTGCTCGACGGTGGCGGCCACTTCGCCAGCGCCCACACCGTCTTCGAACACAACGTCGAGCGCCAGCAGCACGTCATCGGCGCCGATGTACATCGTCAGTGGCAGGCCCGCTTTTTTGACCTGCGGCTGTTGCTGCGCGATGGCGCGGATGGCGGCCGCCGTCTCGGGCCGCACACCTTCGCCCACCAGCAGGCCGCGCGATTCGCGGATCAGCAGCACCGCCACGCCGGCCAGGATGCAGCCGATGACGACCGACGCCGCGCCGTCGAGCACCGGCATGTCCAGACTGTGGCTGGCCCAGACGCCAGCGGCGGCCACCGCCAGGCCGGCCAGCGCGGCGCCGTCTTCGGCCAGCACGGTGTACAGCGATGGGTCCTTGCTGCCGTGCAGCGATGACCAGAAAGGTCGTCCGGCTGACCGACGGCGAAACTGGCGCAAAGCAACCAGAAAACTGGCGCCCTCGAACACCGCGGCCATGGCCAGCACCACATAAATCCAGAACGGGTCGGTCAGCGGTTCGGGTTGGCGCATGTGCACCACGCCCTCGTAAATCGACATGCCACCACCCAGGCCAAAGATCAGCACCGCAACGATCAGGCTCCAGAAATACAGTTCCTTGCCGCGCCCAAAAGGGTGCTCCGGTGACGCCGGTTTTTTCGCCATGTGCAGGCCCACCAGCAGCAGACCGCCGTTGCCAGCGTCCACCGCCGAGTGGATGCCTTCAGAAAGCATCGCCGAGCTGCCGGTGATGCCTGCCACAACAAACTTCGTCACCGCAATCGCCACGTTGGCGGCACTGGCGCCATAGATCGCTATTTTTGAGTCAGCCATCTCGTGGGTTTTCCTTCGCGAGGTGTTGGGGTTGATCGGGATGCCACCGGTTATCGGGATCGTGTGCCGCCTTGGTCATCGATGGCACGCTTGCCCCTTGTATCAGCGATCAAGCTCGCACAGCGCATGCGTCGCTGCCGCGAAAGCCGACTCGACTGCGAGCAAATCTTCCGCTTCCGGCACCGCTTCTCGCGCCCCTCTGATGATCATGCCGGCGTGTCGGTGCAGGCAGGCCGCGTCCTGCGCGTGTCGCACGTGGGTTGCGATCTGGGCGATGGCGTCGAGCATGCGGATGGCCACGGCCGGGTTCGACCGGGCGCTTTGCCGGATCTGGTTCAAAGAGGTGTCCACGATGTCTGCAAACGATGACTCTGGCGCCACCAGCCGCAACCGGCCGTGAGCGTCGAACCGGTGGCCCGATGGTATGTCGCGTTCTGCCAGACGGCACAGGCCCGAGCCCAGCCGATCCACACAGGCGATCGCGGTGAAAGGGTCGTTGATGCCCGGGGACAGCGCCCGCACCGCGATCTCAACCAACTGGTGAAAGGAGAACTCGACATCTTGAGTTGCGGTGCGCTGGTCGCCAAACACGAAGGCCGCGTTCACCTCTTCCACCAGGCTTTCGGTGACGCGGTCCGCAGGCCAGACCATCACGATCGGGCGGTCCTTGACAAGATAGTGCCCGGGGCGGCACTCCAGCCGCAGCAGCAGATCTTTCTCGGCGGCCAGGTCCATCAGCGCTTCGGCGGCGATCTGCTGGAGATAGCCGTCTTCCAGGGCACCCACAGGACGCGCTTCTCGGGCAAAAGCCGCTGGCAGGCTGGCCTCACCTGTCGCGCTCGAAGCCTCGGATGCAGGTTTGCCCAGATGGCCGGGAAACAGCCTGTCGATTCCGTCCACCATTTCCCGGCCAACCTGTGCCACGACCTCGTCGGCCTGGACGGAGACCGAGACATGGTGGATGAAATAAATCAGCACCCCGATGCTGACAATCGCCAGCAGCACCCCGATGCTGACAGCGAGATGGGGCACGAAAGCCACCTCGTCGACGCGCCGGATGGTGCGCAACACGAGCAAGCAGTACACGAAGGTGGCCACGAAGGTGCCCAGCACCACCTGGTTGGCGGTGTCGCGCATGAAATTGCGCAGCAGGCGGGGACCCAGCTGCGACGAGGCGAGCGACAGCGCCACCAGCGTCATCGAGAACACGGTGCCGGCGATAGCGATCATCGACCCGGCTACGGTGCCCAGCAGCAGGCTGGCACCTTCGGCGCCACCGGAGTAGATCCAGCCGAGGTGCTGCAGCCAGCCCTCGGCCATGAATTTGTCAAGCTCGACGCCGCCCACAGCCAGCATCACGGCCAAAGAGGCCATGATCGCTGGCACAAACCAGAAACTGGATCGAAGCCGATCCCAGTATTTCAGCAGCAGTCTTTTCAAGCAGCCTCTCTTCGATGCGCAAGCCTCAACCGAGAGGCACCCACTTCGCGTGGAAAGATGTGGAGTGTGCCCCTGATTTCGGACCGCTGCGAGGTTTAGGATAACCGCAGCGGAGGAACGATGAAGAAGTCAAAGTTCAGTGATGTGAAGGTGGTGGAGATCGTGCGTGCGTCGCGCGCAGAGGGCGTTGCCGCAACGGC
>JBBSPW010000217.1:0-5701 GCA_038258365.1 Burkholderiales bacterium
GTCGTCTGCCAGTGCCGCCGGCGATGCGTCGACCACGGTGTCGGCCAGCCCGCCCACGCGGCGCACGATGGGCACGGTGCCATAGCGCAAGCCGTACATCTGGGTCAGCCCGCAGGGCTCGAAACGCGAAGGCACGGCGATCGCGTCGGCTCCGGCGATCAGCGCATGGGCACGTGCTTCGTCGTAACCGATGTGCACCTGCACCCGCCCCGGGTGCGCTTGTTGTGCATGGCTGAAGGCGGTCTCCAGCACCGACTCGCCCGTGCCCTGCACCACCAGTTGGGCACCGGCCTGCAGCACGCCGGGCAGGGCTGCCAGCAGCAAATCCAGACCCTTTTGCTGCGTCAGGCGGGTGACGACCGCGATCAGCAACGCGTGGTCATCGATCTCGATGCCCAGCCGCGACTGCAAGGCGCGCCGGCAATGCAATTTGCCTTCGAGCCGGTCGGCGTCGTAGCGCGCGGCGATCGACGGATCGGTGGCCGGGTTCCAAAGGTCTTCGTCGATGCCGTTCAGGATGCCGCTGACCGCACCGCCACGGGCACGGATCACGCCTTCGAGTCCACAGCCGAACTCATGGGTGGCGATTTCACGGGCATAGGTCGGGCTGACGGTGGTGACATGGTCGGCAAACATCAAGCCGGCTTTCATGAAGCTGAGCTGGCCATGAAATTCGAGCCCGGCCGGCGACAGCAGACGTGAAGCCAGCCCCAGCGAACCCCAGTCGTGCATCGGGAACAAGCCCTGAAACGCCAGGTTGTGCACGGTGTAGACCGTGCGTGCGGTGGTGCCGGGGTGCTCGGCGACCAGCGCGCAGGCCATTGCCGCATGCCAGTCGTGCGCATGCACCACCTGCGGCGCCCACTGCGGGTCCGCATCTTCGGCCGCCAGGTGGGCTGCCACCCAGCCGAGCAATGCGAAACGCTGCAGGTTGTCGGCCCATTCCTCGCCGTCGCTGTTTTGGTAGGGGCCGCCGCCCCGGCGGTACAGATACGGCGCGTCGACCACATACACCGGCAGCCGGCTGCCGGGCAAGCGGGCCAGCAGCAGCCGCACCCGCAAGGCACCGAAGCAGGCGCCGATGTCGATCACGGTGCGTGCGCCCTGCACGCCTTCGATCACTGCCGGCAAGCCGGGCAACAGCAGCCGCACATCGCAGCCGCGCTCTGCCAACGCCACCGGCAAGGCTGCCACCACATCGGCAAGACCACCGGTCTTGATGAGTGGATAGACCTCGGCCGCCACATGCAGCACCCGCATCACGAACCCTTGGCAGCCAAACGCTGCAGCATCGGCCGCGTCACGAGGGTGATGCCGGAATCGGTGCGATGAAAGCGTTCGGCATCGGCTGCCGCGTCGACACCGATCTGCAGGTGATCCGGAACCACGCAGTCGCGGTCGATCACACAGCGCACCACCCGTGCATGGCGGCACACCTGCACGCCGGGCAGCAGCAGGCTCCAGTCGACACTGGCGAACGAGTGCACCCTGACACTTGAAAAAAGAACCGAGCGAAACACGGCGCCCGAAACGATGCAGCCGCCCGAAACAAGCGATTCGATCGCCGCGCCACGCCGCGCCGGCTCGTTGTGCACGAACTTGGCCGGCGGCAGTTGCGCCTGGTAGGTGGTGATGGGCCAGCGCTCGTCGTACAGGTTCAGGAGCGGTTCGGTGGCGGTGAGGTCGATGTTGGCGTCCCAGTAGGCGTCCACGCTGCCGACATCGCGCCAGTAGGGCTCGGTGCCACCGCGCCGACCGACGCAGCTCAACTCGAACGGATGCGCTGCGGCCTGCCCGCGCTGCACCAGCCGCGGCAGGATGTCGCGCCCGAAATCGTGGCTGGACTGCGGGTCGGCCATGTCGCGCTCCAGTTCCGCATAGAGGAACTTGGCGTTGAAGACATAGATGCCCATGCTGGCCAGCGCGCGGTCGGGGCGGCCTTCGATCGTGGGCGGATCGTCGGGCTTCTCGACCCAGGCGGTGATGCGGCGCTGGGCATCGACCGCGATCACACCGAAATGCCGTGCGTGTTCACGCGGCACGTCGATGCAGGCCACCGTGCACTCGGCGCCCAGCCGCACATGGTCGGCCAGCAGCAGCGCGTAGTTCATGCGGTAGACATGGTCGCCGGCCAGCACCAGCACGAAGTCGTGGTCGTGCTCGCGCAGGATGTCGCGGTTCTGGTGCACCGCATCGGCCGTGCCTTGGTACCAGCGGCTGTCGCTCGCCTGCTGCTGCGCGGGCAACAGATCGACGAACTCGACCATCTCGCGCTTCAGAAAGGCCCAGCCGCGCGCCAGATGCCGCAGCAGGCTGTGGCTCTTGTACTGGGTGATGACGCCGACCCGCCGAATGCCCGAGTTCATGCAATTCGACAGCGCGAAATCGATGATTCGGAACTTGCCACCGAAGTGCACGGCGGCTTCGGCGCGGTTCTCGGTCAGTTGCATCAAACGCGTGCCGCGCCCGCCGGCCAGCACCAGGGCCAACGCGCGCCGAGGCAGGTGCAGGTCGTGGGTCGGGAACGACAGGGTCATGAGGGTTCCTGGAGGGTGGGCGGATTGCGCCACGACGCAAGACCGCGACAGCGGAAGCAGGCTGGCGAAGGCGGCTCTTTTTCGGCGCCGCCGCGCTCGCGATGGCACCGATCATTGCAGACCGCGCGATCGGCTGCCGCCACCCCCTGGTGGTGCACCGATGCGGTTGCAGGGGCCACAACCGATGCAAGATGCACAAACCCGCCCGAAATGGTTTGACGATGGGCAACCGTTGCCGGGACACTGCGGCGCTTCCAACCGCGATCCCCGCGCTGGCCTGGCTGCCAGTCCGGCTCACTGCTGTCCGATGTCCGATACCCGCTTCCTCTCCTCTGCCAACGCTGCCGCGCTGGCCAACACCAACACCGCCCCGGCCACGCCGCACCCGGCACCTGCCTGCAGCAGGGCGGTCGAGGGCCACCTGCTGTCCACGATCGGTGTGGCGCCCGCGGCCGCAGCCCCGGCCGAGTTGATGCGAGCGGTGGCTGCGGTGGCGCGTGAACACCTGTCGCGGCGCTGGGTGCAGGGCGATACCGCCGACCGCAACGCCAAGGCGCGGCGGGTGTACTACCTGTCGATGGAGTTCCTGATCGGGCGCACGCTGTCGAATGCGCTGTCGGCCCTGAACCTGCAGGACGCCATGAGCCAGGCTGCGCGCAGCCATGCCAGCACGCTCGAAGACCTGGCCGCGACCGAAGCCGATGCCGCACTCGGCAACGGCGGCCTCGGCCGGCTTGCGGCGTGTTTCCTGGATTCGATGGCCACGCTGGAGCTGCCATCGTTCGGCTATGGCATCCGCTATGAATTCGGCATGTTCAAGCAAGTCATTCAGGACGGTCGGCAGGTCGAGTACCCCGACCCCTGGATCGAAGACGGCACGCCGTGGGAGTTTCCGCGCCCCGGCGTGCACCACCCGGTGAGCTTTGGTGGCAGCGTCGCCGAAGCGGGAACCACGGTCGACGCGGCCTGCTGGCAGCCCGACAGCGTGGTCAACGCCAAGGCCTACGACATGGTGATCCCCGGTCATGGCACCGAACGGGTCAGCACCTTGCGTTTGTGGCGGGCGGTTGCGCCTTCGCAGATCGACCTGGCCGCCTTCAACAGCGGCGATTACGCGCGCGCGGCAGCCTTCAAGAACGCCTTCGAGAACATCTCCTGGGTGCTCTACCCCAACGACAGCACGCCAGCCGGCCGAGAGCTGCGCCTGCGCCAGGAGTACTTCTTCACCAGCGCGTCGATCCAGGACATCCTGGCTCGCCATCTGCAAGAAAACGGCAGCCTGGACAGCCTGGCCGACAAGGTTGCGATTCACCTCAACGACACCCACCCCGCGATCGGCGTGGCCGAGTTGATGCGATTGCTGGTGGACGAGCACGCGATGCCGTGGGCCAGCGCCTGGAGCCTCACCACCCGCGTTTTCAGCTACACCAACCACACGCTGATGCCCGAGGCGCTCGAAACCTGGCCGGTGGACCTGATCGGCTCGGTGCTGCCCCGGCACCTGCAGATCATCTACCGCATCAACGCCGAGTTTCTGGCGTTGGCAGCCACCCACCGCCCGGGCGATGCCGGCTTCTTGCGGCGTTTGTCGCTGATCGACGAAGGGCACAGAGGCGCAGACCAGCGGCGCGTGCGCATGGCCCACCTGTCGATCGTCGGCAGCCACACCGTCAACGGCGTCTCGGCTTTGCATTCGGAACTGCTGGTGCAGACGATTTTTGCCGACTTCGCCAGCATCTGGCCGGGCCGCTTCACCAACATGACCAATGGCGTGACGCCCAGGCGCTGGCTGGCACAAGCCAACCCGGGTTTGTCCGCGCTGATCGACAGCCACATCGGGGACGGCTGGCGGCTGGATCTGACGCAGCTGAAGCGGCTGGGCGCGCATGCAGCCAGCGCCGACTTTCGCGATGCCTTCCTGGCGGTCAAACATGCCAACAAGGAACGGCTGGCGTCATACATTGCCGCCACCACCGGCATCGCGGTCGACCCGTCGAGCCTCTTCGATGTGCAGGTCAAGCGCATCCACGAATACAAGCGCCAGTTGCTGAATGTGCTGCAGGTGGTGGCGCGGTACCAAGCCCTGCTGGCCGACCCCGAAGGTGTCGCGCGCGGCGACTGGACCGCCCGCACGGTGATCTTCTCGGGCAAGGCGGCCAGCAGCTATGTGGCGGCCAAGAATGTGATCCGTCTGATCCACGATGTGGGCCAGGTGATCAACAACGACCCCCGCATCGGCGGACACCTGAAAATCGTCTTCGTGCCCAACTACGGGGTCTCGGTGGCCGAGGTGCTGATGCCCGCCGCCGACCTTTCGGAGCAGATCAGCACCGCCGGCACCGAAGCATCGGGCACCGGCAACATGAAGCTGGCGTTGAACGGGGCATTGACGATCGGCACCGACGACGGCGCCAACATCGAGATCCGCCAGCAGGTCGGCGACGAGAACATTTTCATCTTCGGCCTGACCACCGCCCAGGTTGCCGCGCAGCGCGCTGCCGGCTACCGGCCGATGGACGTGGCAGCCGCCGACCCGCGCATCCAGTCGGTGCTGGACGCGATCGGCAACGGCCAGTTCAACGCTGAAGAGCCGGACCGATACCGACCGCTGATGGATGCGTTGACCTGGGGCGGTGACCACTATCTGCTGCTGGCCGACTTCGACGCCTACCTGACGGCGCAAGCCCGCGTCGATGCGCTGTTCCGCGACCGGCAGGCCTGGGCCGCCAAGGCGATCGCCAATGTCGCCGGCATGGGGTTCTTCTCTTCCGACCGCACGATCGGGGAGTACGCGACCCAGGTCTGGGGGCTGCAGCCCAAGCCCTGACGAGCACAGACGGGCACCGACATCAGCTGAGCTCGACAACGCCCCGGTGGACCGCGCCCCGCGACTGAACGAATCCGATGCGGCGCTGGCCGCACTCGGCGCCATCGAAATCGGCAAGCCGTGGCCGATGGGGGCCAGCGCCGATGCGCTGGGGGTCAACTTCGCGGTTTGTTCGGTCGATGCGACCACCATCGAGTTGTGCCTGTTCGACGCCGACGGCCACACCGAACTGGCGCGCATGCCGCTGCCGGGGCGCAGCGGCGATGTGTGGCATGGCCACCTGCCCGGCGCACGCGCAGGTCAGCTCTACGGCCTGCGTGCCCACGGCGCCTGGCAA
>JBBSPW010000218.1:0-5678 GCA_038258365.1 Burkholderiales bacterium
GCGTTTCGTCAACGTAGAGCGCCTGGGTTTCGGGGCCGAAGACCTCGCGCCACTCGCCGCGTCGGCCCTTTTGGAAGAAATCGGCGTTGCGCTTCCAGCGTCCGGCGACTTTGGATCCGGGGGCCAGGACGACAGTTCTGCCAGCGGGCGCGGCAAGGTCGGTCCGTGAACCAGCAGCGCACAGAGCATCTGCGACCATGTCGTGCCCATCTTCGAACTGGTGGCGACGATGATGTCGTCCGAACGCGGCGGCACGAGATCCCATCTGTTCGTGTCGACAGCGCTGTCGACGATGGGGCCTTGTATCCAGGCTGCTCCATTCGAATGCTCCGGCAGGGGACCGGAGGATATCCGGGCACTGCTGATCGGGGTGATGGTCGTTCCGATGCGGCTGATGGTCGACTTTTCGGCTCGCATGTGCCGAAGAACCTTGGCGGCTTCTGTTCGCTGTCGCACAGACGGGGTGCTGGGTAGGCGTGCCAATGCATGCGCTGGTCGGAGCATCTGCAGACAGACCCAGCGTCATGTCACCGCCAGCCCCGAAGTCAACAGGACCCACGACCATGAACCACACACTCACCCTGAAGCGAGAAACGCTCGACAACAAAGTCGCGGTGCCGGTATCTGCGTCTGCGTCTGTCTCCGTGCAAGGCGAAGAACGGACGTTGGACACCGAAACCCTGCGGCGCGTGAACGCCTACTGGCGGGCTGCCAACTACCTCTCGGTCGGGCAGATGTACCTCTACGACAACCCCCTGCTGCGCGAGCCGTTGACGATGGCGCATGTCAAGCCACTGGTCGTCAGCCACTGGGGAACCACACCGGGGCAGAACTTCATCTATGTCCATCTGAACCGCGTCATCAAGAACGACGACCTGGACATGATCTACATCGCCGGCCCGGGCCATGGCGGGCCGGCGCTCGTCGGTAATGTGTATCTCGAAGGCACCTGGAGCGAGGTCTATCCGAATGTCGGCTCCGATGAAGCCGGGCTCAAGAAGCTGTTCAAGCAGTTCTCGTTTCCGGGCGGCATTTCCAGCCATGTCGCGCCGACCACACCGGGGTCGATCCACGAAGGCGGTGAACTCGGCTATTCGCTCAGCCACGCGTTCGGCGCCGCGTTCGACAACCCGCAACTCATCGTTGCCTGTGTGATCGGTGATGGCGAAGCGGAAACCGGCCCGCTGGCCACGGCCTGGCAATCCAACAAGTTGCTGGATCCGGTGACCGATGGCGCGGTGCTGCCGATCCTGCATCTGAACGGCTACAAGATCAGCAACCCGACGCTGCTGGCGCGCATCGGGCGCGAAGAACTGGAGCAGTTCATTCGTGGCTGCGGCTGGACGCCGTACTTCGTCGAGGGCGACGACCCGGACACGATGCACGAGTGGATGGCCACCGTCATGGACCAGGCCATGGCGGACATCAAGCGCATCCAGGCTGCCGCGCGCGCGGACAAGAAGGCCGCCCGGCCGCGCTGGCCGATGATCGTGCTGCGTTCGCCCAAGGGCTGGACCGGACCCAAGTTCGTCGACGGCTTGCCGGTCGAAGGAACTTTCCGTTCTCACCAGGTGCCGTTGCTGGTCGATGCCGAGCATCCCGAGCACCTGACGCAGCTGGAGGGCTGGATGAAGAGCTACAAGCCCGAGGAGTTGTTCGACGAGAGCGGAAAACTGATCGCGGAGCTGGCCGATCTGGCACCGAAAGGCAACCGGCGGATGGGTGCCAATCCGAATGCCAACGGCGGCCTGTTGATGCGCGGTCTGCACATGCCCGACTTCCGCGTGCATGCCGTGCAGGTGCCCACGCATGGCGCGGTCGACGCGCAGGACACCCGGGTGCTCGGCGAGTTCTTCAAGGACATCGTCGAGCTGAACCCGAGCAACTTCCGGGTCTTCGGTCCGGACGAGACGCTGTCGAACCTGCTCGGCGCGGTGTTCGAGGCCACCAACCGCCAGTGGGATGCGACCACCGTTGCCAACGACGAGTTTCTCGCGCCCGCTGGCCGCGTGCTCGATTCGATGCTCAGCGAGCACCAGTGCCAGGGCTGGCTCGAAGGCTACCTGCTGACCGGCAGGCACGGCCTCTTCAACAGCTACGAAGCTTTCATCCGCATCGTCGATTCGATGTTCAGCCAGCATGCCAAGTGGCTCAAGGTCACCAAAGAGTTTCCCTGGCGGCGGCCGATCGCGTCGCTGAACTACCTGCTGGCTTCGCATGTCTGGCAGCAGGACCACAACGGCTTCACGCACCAGGATCCGGGGTTTCTCGACCATGTGATCAACAAGAAGGCCGACATCGTTCGCGTCTACCTGCCGCCCGATGCGAACTGTCTGCTGTCCACCTTCGATCACTGTTTGCGCAGCCGAAACTACGTCAATGTCGTGGTCGCCGGCAAGCACGCGCTGCCGCAATGGCTGGCGATGGACGAGGCAGTTGTGCATTGCACCCAGGGACTGGGCATCTGGCAATGGGCCAGCAACGATCAGGACAGCGAGCCCGATGTGGTGATGGCTTGCTGCGGCGACACACCCACGCTGGAGATCCTGGCAGCCGTGTCGATTCTGCGCGAGCACCTGCCCGAGTTGAAGATCCGGGTGATCAACATCGTCGATCTGATGAGGCTGCAGTCGGCCAGCGAGCATCCGCATGGCTTGAGCGATGCCGACTACGACTCGCTGTTCACCACCGACAAGCCCATCGTCTTCGGCTTTCATGGCTATCCGTGGCTGGTGCACCGGCTGACCTATCGCCGCACCAACCGCAACCTGCATGTGCGCGGCTACAAGGAAGAAGGCACGATCACCACCGCTTTCGACATGCGGGTGCAGAACGATCTGGACCGCTTTCATCTGGTGCAGGATGTGGTCGACCGCTTGCCGCATCTGGGCAGCAAGGGCGCCTACCTGAAGCAGAGGGTTCGGAACAAGCTGGTCGAACACAAGATCTACATCGACGAGCATGGCCAGGACATGCCGGAGATTCGGGAATGGAAATGGGACGCTTCCAGATGAATGGGTCAGTGCTCATCGACACCGCACGCCAGCCGGTGGGCACCGGCAAGGGCCTGCTGGCGATGGACGAAAGCAATCCGACCTGCAACCAGCGCTTCGCCGCGCTCGGCGCGCGCTTTGCCGAGTGGCGCGCCGTGATCGCGCGCGTTCCGGCAACCCGCGCGCGACCTCTGGCGAGGCGAGCCCGGCAACGTGGCGAAAGCCCAGCAGGCGCTGCGGCACCGGGCTGCCTGCAACCGAGCCGCGCGGCAAGGCGAGGATTCGGCCCCGACCTATGACCTTGCCTGAACCGCCACCCCAACGCACCAACCTGGCTGCCCGAGCCATGGCCTTTACCCCCAAGGAGCAAGCGATGAAGTCAGACAACGACCTGCAGCAAGCCGTTCGCGATGAGCTGCTGCGGATGCTGGCCGGCAGAGCCGATGCGTTGAACGTTCAGGTTCTCGATGGCGTGGTCACGCTGACCGGCCGGCTGGACAACCAGGGCCAGAAGTGGAACGTGGCAGACGCCGTACGCAGCCTTCCCGATGTCCAGCACTTGGTCGACGAGATCGAGGTGTTCGTGATCGAAGCGCCGGGTTCGGGTGCCGGCGCAGACGCAGACACGGCGCGGCCGTGGTTTCCGCCGCGCTGATCGCCATCCAGCCTGCCGCACAAGGCCGCGCGCAGCGCCGCGTCTGTCGGTTGTGGCGCCCATGCGGGGGTGCTCGAGATTGCGCCTCGAGGGGTGTCAAACGGGCCGTTGCCCAGCCTTCAGACCCGGCAGCATGCGGCGCAGCACAGCGTCATGGCGGATGAAGTGGTGGTACAGCGCTGCAGCCGCATGCAGGCCGATGAGCGCGAGCAGCGTTCCCATGGCCCAGCCGTGGATGTCGCCGGCCAGCAGGCCCCACGGTGCCTTGCGCTGCGCGAGCGCCGGCAAGGCGAACAGGCCCAGCAGCTTGACCGGCACGCCATGCGCCGAGGCTGCAGCCCAGCCGAGAAACGGGCCGATCAGCAAGATCGCATAGAACAGCCGGTGGATGGCCAGCGCCAGGCTGCGGCTCCATCGGGAAGGATCGTCGGGCGAGACGCGAACCGGGTGGCGCCGGCGGTGCACCAGCCGCGCCGCCATCACCACCCCGATCGTCAAACCGATATTGAAGTGCAGGTTGATCGTCGTATCGAGCGGTGTGTCCATGCGGATGTGCGGCAGCAACAAGGCCGTTGCGAACTGGCACGCCAACAAAGCGGCCACGGTCCAATGAAAGACCCGTGCGGCGGTGTCGTAATTGTCGAAAGCGGATGGGGTGGGGGTCATCGATGTCCTCGTCAGTCGGTCTGTCTGGTGGAGCATCGGGCCTCGTGGCGCGGAGCGCAAGCGTGCCACGCTGTCTTCGGTGGCGCTGACTGTCTGCGCTGCATTCGCCATCGTCTGTTCGCAAGCGCACGGACAGCGCGGGGCATCTCGCGCACGCTGCACCTCGACCCCTCCCCGTTCTGCCGCGTGCAGCAGCGAGGCCGTCGTGTGCGCCGGTGCCCGATCGCCACGACCCCACCGCCACCGCCTGTCGGTGGCACCCAGCCCCTTGGAACCTCATCATGATCACGCTCCTGCCGACCTTTTCGGACCACACGATCGGCCTTGTCGCGCCGGGCACAAGCGGCGGGCCGCAGCGCGGCAATGGATGGCGGCCCGACCTCGCCGCTCGCGCTGCCGTGACCGCAGACGTCGTGTTCCTGCTCGATGTCGACAACACCCTGCTCGACGGTGACCGCATCGTGGACGACCTGCACAGCCACCTCAGACGCGAGTTCGGTGTCTGCTGCGCGCAGCGCTATTGGGCGATCTTCGACGGGCTGCGCGAACAGCTCGGCTATGTCGACTACCTGGGCGCCTTGCAGCGCTACCGGGCCGATATCGAACAAGGCAGCGTCGACGAGCAGCGGTTGTTGACGATGTCGTCGTTCCTGATCGACTACCCCTTCGCCGACCGGCTGTATCCGCGTGCGCTGGACGTCGTCCAGCGCCTGGGTTGCCATGGCACGACGGTGCTCCTGACCGACGGCGATGTCGTGTTCCAGCCGCGCAAGCTGCAGCGCTCGGGTCTGTGGGACGCGGTCGATGGCCGTGCGATGGTTTGCGTGCACAAGGAAAAAGTGCTCGCCGCCGTGCAGCGCCACTACCCCGCCCGCCACTATGTGATGGTCGACGACAAGCTGCGCATCCTGGCCGCCATGAAGGCGGTCTGGCGCGAGCGGCTCACCACCGTGTTCGTGCGCCAAGGGCACTACGCGCTGGACCCGAGGGTGCTCGAGACCGAACCAGCAGCCGACTTCACGGTCCAGCGCATCGGCGAGCTGGCCGATCTCGTCCTCTCGCCGCTCTTCCAGAGGTCCGCCGAAGCGGCATGCCTCACACCGGAAACATCATGAATGCCCACACCCGGCAGCTGCACGCCCTGGGCCAGAGTCTGTGGCTCGACCACATCAGCCGCGAGCTGCTGGTGACGGGCCAGCTGGCGCACTACATCGCCGACTTCTCGGTCACCGGGCTGACCTCCAACCCGACGATCTTCGAACATGCGATCGGTCATGGCGGTGCTTACGACGAAGCGATCCGGCGCGAGGCCCACGACGGCCAGTCGTCCGAGGACCTGTTCTTCGCGCTCGCGATCGAGGACC
>JBBSPW010000219.1:0-5675 GCA_038258365.1 Burkholderiales bacterium
CGATCGCCGCACTTTCATCGTTGCCACCGCCGCCCTCGCGGCCAGTCTGGCCTGGATGCCGCGGGCCTGGGCGCAGTCCGTGGGGCGCCCCATCAGGCTGGTGGTTCCCTACCCGCCCGGCGGCCCGCTGGACGTGTCGGCGCGGCTCTTGGCCGAGGGCGTCAAGGACACGCTCGGCACCGTGATCATCGAGAACCGCCCTGGCGCCGGCGGCAACGTGGGCGCCGACCTGGTGGCCAAGGCGGCGCCCGATGGCCAGACCCTGGTGATGGGTGCGGTGGCCACCCATGCGATCAATCCGTGGCTTTACAGCAAGCTGCCCTACGACCCGTTGCGCGACTTCACGCCGATCACGCTGGTGGCGCAGGTGCCCAATGTGCTGGTGATGAACGCCGAAGTGGCCGCCAAGCTGAAGATCGACACACTGGCCGACTTGGTGGCCTACGCGCGCAAGAACCCCGGCAAGCTGAATTACGGCAGCGGTGGCAACGGCAGCGCCGGGCATCTGGCGGGCGAGTTGTTCAAGACCCAAGCCGGCATTTTCGCGGTGCACAGTCCGTATGCGGGCGGCGCTGCGGCGCAGCTGGCATTGGCCGGTGCGCAGGTCGACTTCAACATCGACAACCTGGCAGCGGCGTCGGCCAACATGCGCGCCGGCAAGTTGAAGGCGCTGGCGGTGACCACCGCCAAGCGATCGCCCCTGGTGCCGGATCTGCCGACGATGTCCGAGGCGGGTGCCAGGTTCGGCTTGAAAGACTTCGACATCAACACCTGGTGGGGCTTGTTCGCACCGTCCGGGCTTCCCGCGCCGCTGACCGAAAAGCTCAACGCGGCCTTCGTCGCTGCGCTCAATGCACCCGAGGTGCAAGCACGAATGGCCACCCTGCAGGCCGAACCCGCACCGACGACATCGCAGGAGTTCGCCCGCTTCGTCCAGCAGGAAAAGGCCAAATACCAAGGTGTCGTCAAACTCAGCGGCGCGAAAGCCGACTGAACGGGGCGGCTATTCGCCCAGGTAGGCGGCCCGTACCCGCGGGTCGGCCAGCAACGCCTTGGCCTCGCCGCCCATCGTGATCTCGCCCGAATCCATCACATAGCCGCGGTTGGCCAGACCCAGCGCGCGGCTGGCGTTCTGCTCGACCAGCAGCACGGTGGTGCCACGCTGGTGGATGTCGTTGACGACCTCGAAGATGGTGTCGACCAGGATCGGGCTCAGCCCCATGCTGGGTTCGTCCAGCAACAGCACCTTCGGCCGAGCCATCAGCGCACGGCCCATCGCCAGCATCTGCTGCTCACCCCCGCTCATCGTGCCGGCGAGCTGATTGCAGCGCTCTTTCAGACGCGGGAATATCTTGTAGACCTTGTCGATGTCGGCGTCGATCTCGTTGTCGGTGCGGATGAAGGCACCCATTTGCAGGTTCTCGGTGATCGTCATGCGAGTGAAGGTGCCACGCCCCTCGGGCACCATCACCAGACCTTGCTTGACCAGATCCCAAGGGCCCTGCCCCTTGATCGAGCGGCCCATGAACTCGATCTCACCGGCCGCCGGCGCCTGGATGCCGGTGATGGCCTTCAGCGTGGTGGTCTTGCCGGCGCCGTTGGCACCGATCAGGCTCACGAGTTCACCGCGCTCGACCTCGAAACTGATGCCCTTGACCGCCTGGATGCCGCCATAGGCGACCTTCAGACCGGTGACCTTCAACAGCACCTCAGGCATGCGCAGCCCCCAAATAGGCTTCGATCACCTGCGGATTGCGTTGCACCTCGGCCGGCGTGCCTTCTGCGATCTGCTTGCCATAGTCGAGCACGGTGACGCGATCGCACAAGCCCATCACCAGCTTCACATCGTGCTCGATCAAGAGGATCGTTCGGCCGTCGTTGCGGATGCGGTCGATCAATTCGCGCAGCACCCCTTTCTCCGTGGCGTTCATGCCGGCGGCGGGCTCGTCGAGTGCGATCAATGTCGGCTCGGTGGCGAGCGCGCGTGCGATTTCCAACCGGCGCTGATCGCCATAACTCAAAGTGCGGGCACGGAAGTCGGCATAGCGGTCAATGCCCACATAAGCCAGCAGCTCACGCGCACTGGATTCGATCGCGGCTTCTTCGGTCTTGAACGACCGGGTGCGAAACACCGCACCGACGAGCCCGCTGTGGGTGCGCACATGGCGGCCGACCATCACGTTTTCCAGCGCGGTCATCTCCGCAAACAAACGGATGTTCTGAAAGGTACGGGCGATGCCCTGCTTGGCCACTTCGTGCACCGCACTCGGCTTGTAGGGCGTGCCCCCCAGCTCGAAGCTTCCGGAGTCGGGTGTGTAGAGACCCGTCAAGACATTGAAGAACGTGGTCTTGCCCGCGCCGTTGGGGCCGATCAAGCCGTAGACCTGGCCGCGCTCGATCGTCATGCCCACATCCGACAAAGCCTGCAAGCCGCCGAAGCGCTTGCTGACCCCCTTCACCGAAAGAACGATGTCTGCCATGCGTGGATGCTTTCCGGCTCCGCTGTTGCTCAGTTGCTTGTCAGCATCGGCGGCTTCGGCGTGCCGGCCGGTGCGACCGATGGTGGCACGTCCTGCAACGCAGGCGGCACCGCAGCCTTGCCATGTTCGGGTGACGGCCACAAGCCACGCGGGCGCAGCAACATGATCGAGATCATGGCGCTGGCGATCAGCAACTGACGCAGGATCGCGGCGTCGAGCCGCCCGTCGGTCAGCTGTTGCAGCGGGCCGGCGACATAACGCAGCACCTCGGGCAACGCCGCCAGCAGCACGGCACCCAGAATCACCCCCGGCAGGTGGCCCATGCCGCCCAGCACCACCATGGCGACGATCATGATCGACTCCATCAGGCTGAACGATTCGGGCGAAACGAAGCCCTGAAAAGCCGCGAACATCGCGCCCGACACGCCGCCGAAGGTGGCGCCCATGCCGAAGGCCAGCAGCTTCATGTTGCGGGTGTTGATGCCCATCGCCTTGGCAGCGATCTCGTCTTCACGGATCGCCATCCAGGCGCGGCCGATGCGCGAGAGCTCGAGCCGGTGACAGACCACCACGCTGAACACCACCAGCACCAGGAACATGTAGTAGTAAAGCGTCACCGGCGTCACTTCCACCGGGCCGATCTGCAGCCCTTTGCCCAGGCTGAAGCCCAGGAAATGCATCGAGTCGATGCGGTCCAGACCGCGCGGGCCGTTGGTGATGTTGACCGGATATTCCAGGTTGTTCATGAACACCCGGATGATCTCGCCGAAGCCGAGCGTGACGATCGCCAGATAGTCGCCGCGCAGCTTCAGCACCGGCGTACCCAGCAACACCCCGACGATGGCAGCCAGGCCCGCTGCCAGCGGCACGATCAGCAGAAACGGTGTGTGCAAGCCATCGGGAAACAGTTCGGCAATCCACTGAAAATTCTCGGTCAGGTGCGGCGACGACAAGAGCGCATAGATGTAGGCCCCGACCGCGTAGAACGCCACATAGCCCAGGTCCAGCAAGCCGGCATAGCCGACGACGATGTTGAGTCCCAATGCCAGCAGCACATACAGCAGCGCCAGTGCCAGGATGCGCACCCAGCCTTGCCCGAAATGGCCGGCGAAGAACGGCAGCGCCACCAGCAATGCGGCACAGACCACGAAGATCAGCAGCTTGTGCCTCATGCCAACCGCCTCGCGACCTCAGGCCCTGTCAGCAACACGTTCACCCAGCAAACCGGAAGGTCTCAAGGTCAGCACCAGGATCAGCGCCAGGAACGCGAAGATGTCTGAATACTGGCTGCCCAGGACTCCACCGGTCAGCGCGCCCAGGTAGCCCGCGCCGAGGGCTTCGACCAGCCCCAGCAAGATGCCTCCGACGACTGCCCCGGCCAGATTGCCGATGCCGCCCAGCACCGCCGCAGTGAACGCCTTCAGGCCCGGCAGGAAGCCCATCGCATGCTGCACCGTGCCGTAATTGGCGGCCCACATCACCCCGGCCACCGCGGCCAGCGCCGCACCGATCACGAAGGTGGCGCTGATGACCCAGTCGGGCCGCACGCCCATCAGCGCCGCCACGCGCGGGTTCTCTGCGGTGGCCCGCATCGCCCGGCCGAGCTTGGTTTTGTTGACCAAGTACATGAGCGACGCCAGCATCACCGCGGTGATGCCCAGGATCAGGCACTGCGTGACGCTGATGACGGGCCCGCCCAGGTTGATCGGGTCGGTGGGCAACAACAGCGGATAGGGCTTCGGGTTCGGCTTCCAGATGATCATCGCCAGCGTTTGCAGCAGCAGGCTGACGCCGATGGCGGTGATCAGCGGTGCCAGCCGAGGCGCGTTGCGCAAGGGGCGGTAGGCCAGTTTCTCGATCCCGAAGTTGAGCACTGCGCACACCACGACCGAGCACAGCAGCGAGATCAGCAACAGCAACCACCCCGGCAGGCCGCTGTCGGCCAGCACGGTGACCACCGTCCAGCTCACCAACGCACCCACCATCAACACCTCGCCATGGGCGAAATTGATCAGGTTGATGATGCCGTAGACCATCGTGTAGCCGAGTGCCACCAGCGCGTACATGCTGCCGAGCACCAGCCCATTGATGATCTGCTGGAAGAAGGTTTCCATCGAATGAAGGGTCCGGATCAGCGAGCCTGGCAGAAGGCCCGGTCGGTGTGCACGACGCCATGCAAGAACCGGCCCAGGCCGGGTGCATCAGCGCGTGGCGCATCGCAGCGCCTGGGAATTGTAGGAGTCGCTGAGACGCGCTTCCGCTTGGTGTGAACCCGGATGGTGCAGCCGTGAATCGCTGCTCGATCGCCGATCAGGGTGCCGCCTCGGAGGTGCCCCCGCCCCCACCTTCGAGGGCATCGGCTTCGGCATCGAGCAACCGCCAATGCTGCAAACGCTCGGCGATGCGCTGCTCCAGACCGCGGGGCACCGGCTCGTAGAAGCGAGTCTGCGGCAGGCCATCGGGCAGGTAGCGCACGCCAGGCGCGTAACCATCGGCTTCGTCATGCGCATAGCGGTAACCACTGCCATGCCCCATGCCCTTCATCAACTTCGTCGGCGCATTGCGAAGGTGCATCGGCACCGGTCTGGAGCCATCGCTGCGCACCACCTGCTGCACGGCTTTCCATGCCCGATAGACCGCGTTCGACTTCGGCGACACCGCCAGGAAAACCACGGCCTGCGCCAGTGCCAACTCGCCTTCGGGCGATCCCAAACGTTCGTAGACCGCTGCCGCATCGAGTGCCGCGGTCAGCGCGCGAGGGTCGGCCAGCCCGATGTCTTCATTGGCCATGCGGATGATGCGCCGCGCCGCATAGCGCGGGTCCATGCCGGCATCCAGCAAACGTGCCAGCCAATACAGCGACGCATCGGGGTCGGAGCCGCGCACCGACTTGTGCAGCGCCGAGATGGTGTCGTAGAACACATCGCCGCCCTTGTCGCCACGCCGCAGCAACTCGCCCAGCGTGGCTTCCAGCATCGCCTCGTTTAATTCGGTGACGCCCGGCTGCGCAGCGACCAGGTTGTCGTAGGCATTGAGCAGCCGGCGCGCATCACCATCGGCATGGCCGATCAAAGCAGTGCGAGCCGCTTCGTTCAGTGAGGCCGCCTGCAACAGGGCCTGAGCGCGGTCGATCAGCAGGGCGAGGTCGGCATCGTCCAGCGGTTTCAGCACATGCACCGTGGCACGCGACAGCAG
>JBBSPW010000220.1:0-5609 GCA_038258365.1 Burkholderiales bacterium
ATGGCCGCGATCATGAACGGCCTGGCGCTGCATGGCGGGCACATCCCGTATGGCGGCACCTTCCTGACCTTCAGCGACTACAACCGCAACGCCATTCGCATGGCTGCGCTGATGAAGCGCCGCATCATCCATGTCTTCACCCACGACAGCATCGGTCTCGGTGAAGACGGGCCGACGCACCAGAGCGTGGAGCACGCCGCAGCCTTGCGGCTGATTCCGCATCTGGATGTCTGGCGCCCGGCCGACACCGCAGAAACAGTGGTGGCCTGGACGGTGGCACTGGCGAATGCGACGCGCCCGACGGCGCTCCTGCTGTCGCGCCAGAGCCTGCCCTATCTGCCCAAGCCCACGCTGGAGCACATCGGCAAGGGTGCCTATGTGGTGGCCGAACCCAGCGAGGTGGGCATCAAGGGCAAGGCCCGCGCGGTCATCATCGCCACCGGCAGCGAGGTCGGCCTGGCGATGCATGCCCAGGCCGCACTGGCCAAGTTGAAGATCGGGGTGCGGGTGGTCAGCATGCCCAGCACCACCACTTTCGACCGTCAGTCGGTTGCCTACAAGAAGACGGTGCTGCCGGCCGGCATCCCGCGCATCGCGGTCGAAGCCGGTGTCTCCGATGGCTGGTGGAAGTACGGCTGCGCGGCGGTGGTGGGCATCGACACCTTCGGCGAAAGTGCGCCGGGGCCGGAGGTGTACAAGCACTTCAAGATGACGCCGCAGAACCTGGTGGACACGGTGCGCAAGGTGGTGGGGCGCTGAAGACCGGCCGTCGACACCCGATGTCCGCAAGCCTCCATCCCGCTTCAGACTCCCGATTCAAACTCAAAGGAACACAGACATGAGCATCCAACTCGGCATCAACGGCTTCGGCCGGATCGGCCGCATGGTGTTTCGCGCTGCGGTGCAGAACTTCAGCGATTCCATCGAAGTCGTCGCCATCAACGACCTCTTGGAGCCCGACTATCTGGCCTACATGCTGAAGCACGACAGCGTGCACGGGCGCTTCAAGGGCGAGGTCTCGGTCGATGGCAACACCCTCGTTGTCAATGGCAAACGCATCCGCCTGACCGCCATCAAGAGCCCGGCCGAACTGAAGTGGGGCGAGGTCGGCGCCGATGTGGTGGTCGACGCGACCGGGTTGTTCCTGACCACCGACAGTTGCCAGGGCCACCTGGACGCCGGCGCCAAGAAGGTGATTCAGAGCGCGCCCAGCAAGGACGACACGCCGATGTTCGTCTACGGCGTCAACCACGACAGCTACAACGGCCAAGCGATCATCAGCAATGCCAGCTGCACGACCAATTGTCTGGCGCCGATCGCCAAGGTGTTGAACGACACCTGGGGCATCAAGCGCGGTTTGATGACCACCGTGCATGCCACCACCGCCACGCAGAAAACCGTCGACGGCCCCAGCAACAAGGACTGGCGCGGCGGCCGCGGCATTCTGGAAAACATCATCCCGAGCAGCACCGGCGCGGCGAAAGCCGTGGGCAAGGTGATCCCGGCCCTGAACAAGAAACTCACCGGCATGGCCTTTCGCGTGCCCACCAGCGATGTCTCGGTGGTGGACCTGACGGTGGAGCTGGAAAAGGAAGCCAGCTACGAGGAGATTTGCGCGGCGATGAAGAAGGCATCGATGGGCGCCATGAAGGGCGTGCTGGGCTACACCGAAGAAAAGGTGGTGTCCACCGACTTCCGCGGCGAGCCGATGACCAGCGTCTTCGACGCCGATGCCGGCATTGCACTCGACACCACCTTCGTCAAGGTGGTGGCCTGGTACGACAATGAATGGGGCTACTCGAACAAGGTGCTGGAGATGGCGCGGGTGATTGGGAAGTAACGGCTAGGACAGCGGCTAGGACAGCGGCTAGGACAGCGGCTAGGACAGCGGCAAGGACGGCGAGGAAGGCGTTGGCAGCGGCAAGCGGCTATTGCGCACGCCCTCGCATCCGGCGGTCACGTTTGGGCACGCACGTTCGCGGCGCGCCGCCTACACTGCCGCCGTGAAAATCTTGCTGCCGCGCCCTTTGCTTGGTCTGTTCGCTGTAGCACTGGGGCTGGTCGCAGCCGGTTTCGGGGGCGCTGCCGGCGCTGCGGAACTCGCGGCCCCGGCAGCGCGGTTCCAGTCGCGCGCATCGACCCTGGCCCCTGTCGACGGCGAGGTCATCGTGCAATTCAAGCCCGGCGCTGGCGCGCTGCAGCGCCACGCGCTGTCGGCTCGGGCCACTGGCGCAACGGTGCGAGAAGCGCTGGACGGACGCGCTGAGCTGCTGGGCCGGCGTCTGGGCCGCCGCCTGAGCTCCGGCGCCGCCATTGGCGATGGCGCGCAGGTGGTGCGCGCTGCAGGGCTCGACGCCGCCACGCTGGCAACCCGCTTGGCAGCCGACCCCGATGTGGCCTTTGCCGAACCCAACTACCGGCGCCGCCTCACCGCCGCGCCCAACGACCCGCTCTATCCGGCGACCGCGCCGGGGGTTCGACCGCGCGGACCCGACAGCGGCCAGTGGTACCTGCGAGCACCCACCGCCGAGGTCGTCTCGGGCATCGACATCGAAAGAGCCTGGGCGATCACCCTGGGCCAAACGGGTGTGGTGGTGGCGGTGCTGGACACCGGCGTGCGACCCGAGCACCCCGACCTGCAGGGACGTTTGCTGCCTGGCTACAACTTCGTGGCCGATGCGCTGGTCTCCAACTCCGGCGGCAGCGGTCGTGGGCCGGATGCCACCGATCCCGGCGACTGGACCACCGCAGCCGAGAACAGCGACCGCAACGGCCGCTTCTACCAGTGCGATCCCGAAGGCACCGGCCAGGCGGTGGCCAGCCGCAGCTCCTGGCATGGCACGCACACCGCGTCGCTGGTCGGTGCGGCGGCCAACGACGGCGTCGGCATGGCCGGCGCCGCACCGGGCGTTCGGGTGCTGCCGGTGCGGGTGCTGGGGAAATGCTTCGGCAGCGATGCCGACATCCAGGCCGGCATGCGCTGGGCCGCGGGCATTGCGGTGGCAGGGGTGCCCGCCAACCCGAATCCGGCCCGGGTGCTGAATCTGAGCCTGGGGGGCACGGGCGCTTGCACCAGCAGCTACCAGCGCGTGGTCGACGAGATTCTGGCCAAGGGCGCGGTGATCGTCGCGGCCGCTGGCAACAGCGCTGGCGAGCCGGTGGGCACCCCCGCCAACTGCAGCGGCGTGATCGGGGTGGCGGCCCTGCGCCATGCGGGCAGCAAGGTGGGCTTCTCGGATCTGGGCCGTGAAATCACGATCGCCGCGCCGGGCGGCAACTGCGTGAACATCACCAGCGGCTCGCCTTGTCTGTACCCGATTCTGGCGGCCAGCAACACCGGAGCCACGGCGCCGGTGGCGTCGAGTTGGACGGACAGCTTCGACATCTCGGTCGGCACCAGCTTCTCGTCGCCGCTGGTGGCCGGCACGGCGGCACTGATGTTCTCTGCCCAGCCGTTGCTGACACCGACGCAGTTGCGCGACCGCATGCGCGCCACCGCCCTGCCGTTTCCCACCAGCGGTGCCAACAACGGCAGCGACCCGACCCCCGTGCCGGTGTGCCAAGCGCCGGTGGCCGGCGTCGAGCAGCTGCAGTGCTACTGCAGCACCGCGGTTTGCGGTGCCGGCATGCTGGATGCTGGCGCTGCGGTTGCGGCAGCCGCTGGCGTGCTGGCGCAGATTGGCGTCGACACTCCACGCCCCACAGCCGGGTCCGCAGTGGTGCTCAGCGCGGCGGGCAGCCAAGGCACACCGGGCACCACCATCGCCGCCTATGCCTGGGCCATCAGCGACGGCGGCGGCATCGTCGGCGCCTTCAGCAGCGCCAACAATGCATCGACCGCAACCCTCACACCCAGCGCCGCAGGCCGTTTCACCGTGCGTCTGACCGTAACCGACAGCGCAGGCAACAGTGCCAGCAGCACGCTGGGCGTCGATGTGGTGGCGGCGCCGGTGCCGCTGCCGGTGCCGACACCGGACCCAGCCCCGACGGCCGGTGGCACCGGCGGCGGCGGCGCCATGTCCGGCGGATGGCTGTTGCTGCTAATGGTGGCAGTGGCGGCCCTGCTGCGGGTGCAGCGGCGCACGGCGGCCTGATCAGCCGCCGCAGGGCCTGAATCCGCCGCCGAGTGCGGTGCCGGGCAGTGCCAGCAGGCGGCTGCGCAGATCGGCAGCGGCAGCGGGCACCCGCAACCGCACGCGCTCACTTGCGGGCTCGGCGCCCGCGGTCGCAATGCGCGACCATTGGTCGGCGGGCACCTGCGCAATCGCCAGCACCGCTTCGGCATCGGCCACTTCGGCGGGCGGCAGCGCGCCACTTTCCATGCAGCTGGCCCCACCGGTCCCGGTGTTGCGCGCAGCATCAGGAGGACGCACCGCCACCACCTCGGGCCGCACCTGCGCGGCCAGCCGCTGCGGCTCGCGCTCGGCATGGCGCGGCGCGGCGAACGCCGGCGCCAACCAGCCTTGCGCCCAACCAAAAAAGAGCAGATTGGCCGCCACCAGCGCCACCACCAGCAACCGAAGCATCTCAGTTCCCCGCAGCGCGACGCGCCGCCGACGCGCCGGGCGGGCACCATCCCGGACCGCCAAGCGCTGCAGAAGCGGCTGCTCCGGACCGTCGATGAGCACCCCGATCAGCACCGCAGCGGCCGACAGAACGCGAGCGAAGCGCAGCGAACAAGCCAAGAAAAGCCGCAGAACCGGCCTCTCCACGTCGCGGGCAAACGCCCCAAACGCCACTCCAGCAGCCGATCAAACGCGAGCGAAGCGCAGCGAACCAACCAAGAGCAGCCGCGGAACTGGCTTCGCCAGGCCGCAGGCGAACGCCCCCTCGAGGGGCAGCGACCGTCAGGGAGCGCGGGGGCATCGGATACTCACTTCACCACTGACCAACCGCTGCACGCCGCCGCACCGCACCCGCAGCGCACCGTCTTCATCGACCCCTTCGGCGACCCCGCCCTCGACCCCTGGCTGGGTGGTGGTCACGGCCTGGCCGCGCAGCACGTCCCGCCGCGCGTAGGCACCTGCCAGCGGTGCAAAACCATGCTGCTCGAACCCCAGCAGGCTCCGCACCAGCGGCTCAGCCAACCGCGCCAACGCCAGGGGTGCGGTGATGTCGGGGTCGATTTCCTGCAGGCAGGCGAAGCCCTGGCTGAAGCCTTCGGAAGCTGCTGCAGACTCGAATGGCTGGACATTCAAGCCGATACCGATCACGCACATGCGGCTCTCACCAACCGTCAAGGTTTCGATCAGGATGCCCCCCAGCTTGCGCCCCGGGAACAGCGCACCCGGCTGATCCGACAGCCAAAGGTCGTTGGGCCATTTGAGGCCGATGCGCAGCACCCCGCTGGAGCCTGGGGGGTCCAGCGCTTCGGCCACCGCCAAGCCCACCGCCAGCGACATGCCGGACCACTGGTGGGGTGCCAAGGGCAACACCAGCGAAAAGGTCAGCGACGCGCCCGGCCGCGCCCGCCAGTCACGCCCCATCCGGCCGCGGCCTTCGGTCTGGTGTTCGGCCACCAGCAGACAGGGTTTGGTGTCGTCACTGCGGCGCCCCAGTGGTCGATGCGCGCTGCCGTACACCTCGGCGCAGCTCTGCAGGTCGGCCGG
>JBBSPW010000221.1:0-5559 GCA_038258365.1 Burkholderiales bacterium
CGTCGAAGTAGCCATCGGCGAGTGCCTTGGCGGCCTTCGGGGTGTCGGCCAGAAACTTGGGTGTGCAGCCGAAGGTGTCCATCACCATCGGGTAGTCGAGCGTGGTGGCGATGATGGTGCCGGCTTCGGGCTTGGCGCGCACCGCGCTCAGGTAGGGCTCGTAGGTCATCGCGGCGTCGATGCCATCGGTGCCGGCCAGCATGGCGTTGGCGGCGGCTTGTGGCGACAGGTTGACCACCTTCACATCCTTGATCGACAAGCCGTTCTTGGACAGCATCCACGCCAGGCCGAAGTACGGTGCGGTGCCCGGTGCATCGGCCGCCACCGTCTTGCCTTTCAGGTCCTTGATGCTGGTGATGCCGGGCTTGACCACCATGCCGTCGGCGCCATAGCTCTTGTCGAGCTGGAAGATCTGCGTGGTGGGCACGCCGTTGGCATTCCAGACCACCCAGGTTTCGACCGTGGTGGCCGCGCACTGGATGTCGCCCGATGCGATCGCCAGGTGGCGGTCTTTTTGCGGAATCTTCTTGATGCTCACATCCAGGCCGTGCTTCTTGAAGAGCCCGGCTTCCTTGGCCAGGGTCAGCGGCGCAAAGCCGGTCCAGCCTGATATGCCGATCGCCACAGCGGTGTCCTGGGCGTTGGCAAACGGCGTGCAGGAAAAAAGGGCCAGTGCAGCGCACAGGTGCAGGCTCGGGGTCTTCATCGGGTCACTCCAGTTGGGGTCTGAAAACGGTTCGAAACGGCACGCAACGATCGTGCCGGGGGCGGGCTATTTCACCGTCACGGTGATGGTGTCGCTCATCGCCGGGCCATAGCTCTGGTGCGCGCCATTGGCAAACTGCGCAGTGAGCTTGTAGGTGCCCGCTGGCAGCGTCACCATGGTTTCGGTCTGCCCCGCACCGAAGTGGATGTGCTTGGGCGTGGTGGGCACGACCTGGCCGCTGGCGACCGGCTGCTGGTCGATCAGCAGGTGGTGGTGGCCGGTGTTGGCTGTCATGGTGCCGGCGGGCGCAACGGCCATGCCTTCAACGCCGAAGCGCACCTTGAAGGGGCTGGCAACAACCGCACCGTTGGCGGGCTCCAGCAGCGTGGCGCGGGATTGCGGCAACGGGCTCGAAGCGCACGCCCCCAGCAGGGCGGCCACGGCAACCGCGGCGGCAGTGGTCAGCCCGTTGCGGCGCAAGCGTTCGGATGCGGTCTTCATCGTGTCTCCAGTCGGTCGGGTTGGGTCGGTCGGTTGTTGTCAGGGCCGGCCATCCGGACCCGCGCCGATTCTGTCTCGCGTCCCGATCGCGCACCACGGGGGTTAGGCCGGGGTCGGACCTGGACGCAACGCGGCGCAGGCGGCTGAGTCAAAGGATCAAAAGTCGGCTTGCTCGCCCGACGACTGCAGAACCGCGGTCAATGCCCCGCCCGTCACCAGCGCGGTGGCGGCTTCGATGTCGGGCGCCAGATAACGATCCTCGGGCATCGCCTTGCAGTGCTGTCGCAGCAAGGCGTGCGCAGCCTCGAGTGGCGCCGAGGTCTTGAGCGGGCGCAGAAATTCGATGCCTTGCGCCGCGGCCAGCCATTCGATCGCCAGGATCTGCGCCACGTTGGCGATCATCGGCTGCAGGCGGCGCGCCGCGAAGGTGGCCATGCTCACATGGTCTTCCTGGTTGGCGCTGGTGGGCAGGCTGTCGACGCTGGCCGGATGTGCCAGCGACTTGTTCTCGCTGGCCAAGGCGGCGGCGGTGACATGGGCAATCATGAAGCCACTGTTGAGTCCGGCGTTGGCGGTCAGGAACGGTGGCAGGCGCGAGACATTGGCATCGATCAGCATCGCGATCCGGCGCTCGGCGATGGCGCCGACCTCGGCGATTGCCACCGCCATCGCGTCGGCAGCCAGCGCCACGGGCTCGGCGTGGAAATTGCCGCCTGAAATCAATGTGCCCCCACGCTCCCTCTGTTCGCTGCCGCCCGAGGGGGCGTGGCCCGGTTCGGTGCGGTCCAGCTCCGGGCCGAAGCCCTCTCCGAACACCAACGGGTTGTCGGTGACGGCATTGGCTTCGCGCAGCAGCACCCGGGCGGCATGGCGCAACTGGTCCAGGCAGGCTCCCACCACCTGCGGCTGGCAGCGCAGGCTGTACGGGTCCTGCACGCGGTCGTCGTCCTGCCGGTGGCTGCCGCGGATGGCGCTGCCATCGAGCAAGGCCCGGTAGCAGCGCGCCACCTCGATCTGCCCCGGTTGGCCACGCAGGGCATGGATGCGCGGATCGAAGGGGCCGTCGCTGCCGCGCGCGGCATCCACCGTCAGGGCGCCCACCACCAGCGCGGCATCCAGCACCGGCTGGAAACTGAAGAGGGCGTGCAGCGCCAGCGCGGTGCTGACCTGGGTGCCGTTGATCAGCGCCAGCCCTTCCTTCGGCCCCAGCACCAGGGGCGCAATGCCATGCTGCTGCAGCACCGGAGCGGCAGGCCTGCGCAGTCCGTCGATCTCGAATTCGCCTTCGCCCATCAACGCCAGTGTCAAATGCGACAGCGGTGCCAGGTCGCCGGAAGCGCCCACCGACCCCTGGCTGGGCACCCATGGCAGCAAGCCAGCATTGAAAACCGCCACCAGCGTGTCGATGACCACCGGCCGCACCCCGGAATGGCCGCGCGCCAGGCTGGCTGCTTTCAACGCCAGCACCAGCCGCACCACCGGCCCCGGCAACGCACTGCCGACACCGACGCTGTGCGAGCGGATCAGGTTTTGCTGAAGCTTGGCCAGGTCGGCCGCGCCGATGCGGGTGCTGGCGAGCTTGCCGAAACCGGTGTTGACGCCGTAGACCGCATCGCTGCCTTCCGCAGCACGCCGCACCACAGCGGCAGCGGCTTCGATGCCCGGCAACGCGCCCGGGTCCATCAGCAGGGCGTGGCCACCGGCATGAATCGCTTGCAGTTCGGGCAGGGTCAAGCCGCCTGGACGTATCAACATGGCATCGACATCGGTGTCGGCGTCGGCATCGGCAACGACGACATCCGCATCAGCGGTTGCCGGTTGCTGCACCGGTTGCGGCGCTGGCGCCTTCGACCATCGGCAGGTTCAGGCGTTGCGCCCTGGCGCAGGCCACTGCGTCGTCGTAGCCGGCATCGGCATGGCGCATCACACCGGTTGCAGGGTCGTTCCACAGCACCCGTTCGATGCGCTTGGCGGCAGCGTCGGTGCCATCGCAAACGATCACCACCCCGCTGTGCTGCGAATACCCCATGCCGACCCCGCCGCCATGGTGCAGGCTGACCCAGGTTGCGCCGCTGGCGGTGTTGAGCAAAGCGTTCAGCAGCGGCCAGTCGCTGACCGCGTCGCTGCCGTCCTTCATCGACTCGGTTTCACGGTTCGGGCTGGCCACGCTGCCGCTGTCGAGGTGGTCCCGGCCGATCACGATCGGCGCTTTCAGCTCACCGCTCTTGACCATGTCGTTGAAGGCGAGACCCGCAAGTTGGCGCTCACCCAGGCCCAGCCAGCAGATGCGCGCCGGCAGGCCCTGGAACGCGATGCGCTCGCCTGCCATGTCCAGCCAGCGGTGCAGGTGCGCGTCTTGTGGGAACAGCGCTTTCAGCTTGGCGTCGGTCTTGCGGATGTCGTCGGGATCGCCACTCAGCGCCACCCAGCGGAACGGACCCTTGCCGCGGCAGAACAGCGGTCGAATGTAGGCCGGGACGAAGCCCGGGAAGTCGAAGGCGTTCTTCACGCCCGCATCGAAAGCGACCTGGCGGATGTTGTTGCCATAGTCGACGGTAGGCACCCCCATCGACTGGAAATCGAGCATCGCCTGCACATGCACCGCACAGCTTTGCGCCGCCGCGTCGCGCAGCGATGCATGCTGCTGGGTGTCGGCTTGCGCGGCGCGCCAACGGTCGACCGTCCAGCCAGCCGGCAGGTAGCCATTGACCAGATCGTGGGCACTGGTCTGGTCGGTCACCAGGTCGGGCTTGATCTTGCGGCGCACCATTTCAGGCAGAAGTTCAGCGGCATTGCCGAGCAGACCGACCGACACCGCACGGCCGGCTCGGGTGTGCGCGTCGATGCGCTTCAATGCGTCGTCCAGATCGGTGGCTTGCTCGTCCAGATAGCGGCTGCGCAGGCGGAAGTCGATGCGGCTCTGCTGGCATTCGATGTTCAACGAGCAAGCACCGGCAAACGTGGCCGCCAGCGGTTGCGCACCGCCCATACCACCGAGGCCGCTGGTCAAGATCCACCTGCCCTTCCACGCACCGTCAGTCGCCGGAGCGCCGGGCCGCCCCAAGCCCGGCGCTGTTCCCTCGGGGGACCGGCTGTCGTACCCGACAGACGAGGGGCTCGTGAAATGCTGACGGCCGGCTTCGACAAAGGTTTCGTAGGTGCCTTGCACGATGCCCTGGCTGCCGATGTAGATCCAGCTGCCGGCGGTCATCTGGCCGTACATCATCAAGCCCTTGCGGTCGAGCTCGTCGAAGTGTTCCCAGGTGGCCCACTTGGGCACCAGGTTCGAGTTGGCGATCAGCACCCTTGGAGCATCCGTGTGGGTTCGGAAAACCCCCACCGGCTTGCCGCTTTGCACCAGCAGGGTTTCGTCCACCTTCAGCTTGCGCAGGCTGTCGACGATGGCATCGAAGCAATCCCAGTTGCGCGCTGCCTTGCCGATGCCGCCGTAGACCACCAGTGCATCGGGGTTCTCGGCCACCTCGGGGTCGAGGTTGTTGTGCAGCATGCGCAGCGCGGCTTCGATGCTCCAGTCGGCGCAGGTGATGTCGCTGCCGCGCGGCGCACGCACCGGGCGCGGCGCCGAGCGGCTGTGGATGGTGGCGAGTTCGGTCATGGCGGGGCTCCGGTGGCTTCGCTGGCAGCAAGTGCAGAGCCGACTCTAGTTGTCTAGACAGGTCCACGCAAGTACCATTCCACAGATGCCCCAAGCGATCCATGCCGCCGGCAACAGCGGCAGCTACCAACAAGTCAAGCAGCACCTGCTGGACGGCTTGGGATCGGGCTGCTGGGCGCCGGGCGCGCTGATGCCATCGGAATCTGAACTGGTGGCGCGCTTCGGCGTCAGCCGCATGACGGTCAACAGGGCGCTGCGTGAACTGCAGGCCGAGGGCCTGGTGCTGCGCACGAAGGGGCTCGGAACTTTCGCGGCGCCGCTGCACCGCGTCAGCAGTCAGCTGACGATCCACGACCTGCAGGAACAGATCGAAATCCGCGGCCACCGCCACCACGCCCATGTGGTGCTGCAACGCGCCGAGCCTGCGGCGGCAGCGCTGGCCGCGCAACTGGGCATCGCTGTCGGCTCGACGGCGTTCCACACCATGATCGTCCATCACGAAAACGGCGTGCCGCTGCAATGCGAAGACCGCTATGTGAACCCGGCTGCCGCACCCGCCTACCTGCAGGCCGACTTCAGCCGCATCACCCCCACCCACCACCTGTTCGCCACCACCGCCTTGTGGCGGGCGCAATACCGGGTCGAAGCCGACCGCGCCACTGCGCAAGAGGCGCGGCTGCTGCAGATCGAAGCCGACGCCGCTTGCCTGATCGTGGTGCGCCGCACCTTCAGCCAA
>JBBSPW010000222.1:0-5542 GCA_038258365.1 Burkholderiales bacterium
ACTACCGCAAGGACCTGCTGCAGAAGCACGGCCTGACGCCGCCGGCCACCTGGGACGAATTGGCGGCCTCGGCACGGCAGGTGATGGGCGCAGAGCGCGCCGCCGGCCATACCGACTTCCAGGGCTATGTCTTCCAGGCCAGGGCCTACGAAGGCCTGAGCTGCAACGCACTCGAATGGGTGCAGAGCTTCGGCGGCGGCACCGTGGTCGACGACCGGGGCGCCATCACGATCGACAACCCGAAGGCAGCGCGGGCTCTGGACACGGCGGCGGCCTGGATCGGCACCATCGCGCCCCAGGGCGTGCTGAACTATGCCGAAGAGGACGCGCGCGGTGTGTTCCAGAACGGCCAGGCTTTGTTCATGCGCAACTGGCCTTATGCCTGGTCGCTGAGCCAGGCGGCCAACAGCCCGGTGCGGGGCAAGGTGGGCGTGGCGCCGCTGCCCGCCGGCCCCGGTGGCCGCAGCGCGGCAACGCTGGGCGGTTGGCAACTGGCAGTCAACCGGTACTCGGCGCACCCCGAAGCCGCTGCCGCACTGGTGATGCACCTGACCAGTGCCGAAATTCAAAAGCAGCGCGCGATCGAAGGCTCGTACAACCCGACCCTGCCAGCGCTGTACCAGGACCATGACCTGCTGGCCGCGAGCCCGTTCATGGGCGAACTGCTGGAGGTGTTCAACACCGCGGTCGCGCGCCCGGCCACTGTCACCGGTCTGAAGTACCCCGAAGTCAGCCGCGCCTTCTGGGACGCCACGCACACCGTGCTTTCGGGTCAGGCCAGTGGCAAGGATGCGGTCAAGAAGCTCGAAGGCAAGCTGCGCCAGGTGCGCCGCCGCGGCTGGTAGAACGGCCGGTCAAGCGGCTGCTCAAGTGGCTGGTCAGCCCGCGAAGGTGCTGGCCATCGGCCGCCTCGGCAGCAGCCGCGCCTTCAAAGAACTCGACACCGATGCACTCTCGGACCCGCACCGCCTGGCTCTTCCTCGCACCGATGCTGGTGCTGATGGCGGCCGTGGCCGGCTGGCCGCTCGCGCGTTCGATCTGGTTCAGTCTGACCGAGACCAACCTCAACGACCTGTCGGCCAGCACCTTCATCGGTCTGGGCCACTACATCGGCGAATTCGGTTTGTTCACCAACGCCACCAACGAGCCTGGGTTCTGGGGATTCTGGGCATCCGACTGGGGTGTGGCCATCGCCAACACCTTCCGCTTCGCCCTTGTCTCGGTCGCACTCGAAACCGTCGCCGGTGTCGGCATCGCGATGTTGCTGAACCAGTCCTTCAAGGGGCGGTTGCTGGTTCGCACTGCCGTGCTGATTCCGTGGGCGATCCCGACCATCGTGTCGGCGAAGATGTGGGGCTGGATGCTGCACGACCAGTTCGGCGTCATCAACCAGATGCTGATTGACTGGGGCTTGGTGGCGCACAAGATCGCCTTCACCGCGGACCCCGATCTGGCGCTGTGGACCGTGGTCGCGGTCGATGTCTGGAAGACCACGCCCTTCATGGCCCTGCTCGCGTTGGCCGCGTTGCAGTCCGTGCCCCGGGACTGCTACGAAGCAGCCAGAGTCGACGGCGTGCATCCCCTGCGCGTGTTCTTGCGCGTCACGCTGCCGCTGATCAAGGGGCCGTTGATGGTGGCGGTGGTCTTCCGCCTGCTGGATGCACTGCGCATCTTCGATCTGGTCTATGTGCTGACATCCAACAGCTTGAGCACGATCACGATGTCGGTCTTCGTGCGGCGTGAGATGGTGGACAACGGCCATGTCGGCTTCGGGTCTGCGGCATCGACCTCGCTGACCCTCATCATCTTCCTGTCGGCCTGGCTGTTCCTGCGCGCCGCCCGCATCAAACTGTCTGGCGACCGAGAGGCTGAGCGGCCATGAACCAGCCTCCATGAATCGGCGACCCCTCATCGGATCGATCGCGCTGTACGCAGGGGCAGCGCTGGTCGTTGTCGTTTCTGTCTATCCGTTCGTCTACGCCGTCTCGACTTCGCTCAAGACCGGCAGCGCGCTGTTCTCGACCACGCTGTGGCCGGACGAACCCACCTTGCGCAACTACATCCAGCTGTTCGAAGGCCGACAGCCCTTCGGCCGCCATTTGCTGAACTCGGTGATGGTGGCCACGGCAACGGTCACGGTTTCGCTGGGGCTGGCGATCACGGCGTCTTATGCGCTGGCCCGCATCCGCTTCAGGGGCAAGGGCGCCTTGCTGATGACGATTCTGTCGGTGTCGATGTTTCCGCAGGTGGCTGTGCTGTCGGGCATGTTCGAGTTGATGCAGGCATTGGGCTTGTACAACCGGGCGATCGGGCTCGTCGTGCCCTACACGGTCTTCACGCTGCCGTTCACGGTCTGGGTGCTGACAAGCTTCATGCGCGCGCTGCCGCAAGAGCTCGAAGAGGCCGCCGTCATGGACGGTTGTGGACCGCTGCGGATCGTCTTCCAGGTGTTCCTGCCGTTGCTGTGGCCGGCACTGGTGGCGACCGGTCTGCTGGCTTTCATCGGCGCCTGGAACGAATTTCTGTTCGCACTCACCTTCGTGGCCGACGACGCCGAGCGCACGGTGCCAGTCAGCATCTCGCTGCTCACCGGCGCCACGGCCTTCGAGATTCCGTGGGGCAGCATCATGGCCGCATCGGTGATCGTCACCGTTCCGCTGATCGGGCTGGTGCTGCTGTTCCAGCGCCGGATCGTCTCCGGTCTGACAGCCGGTGCGGTCAAGGGCTGACCCGGCGCCGAGAATCCTGCATGTCGAGCATCGAGTTCAAACAGGTCTGCAAGCGCTACGGCGCGAAGGCGCCGTGGGTGATCAACGGCGTCGACCTGCGCATCGCAGACGGCGAGCTGTGCGTCTTCGTCGGTCCTTCGGGTTGCGGCAAGTCGACCTTGCTGCGCATGGTCGCCGGGCTGGAAGACATCAGCTCGGGCGAGATCGCCATCGGCGGCCGCACGGTCAACCGGCTGCCGCCGGCACAGCGCGGCGTGGCGATGGTGTTCCAGAGCTATGCGCTGTACCCGCACATGACGGTGGCCGAGAACATGGCGTTCGGGCTGCGCGTGCTGGGGGCCGACAAAGCCGCGATCGAGCGCAAGGTGGCACGCGCGGCAGAGATCCTGCAATTAACGCCGCTGATGTCCAGGCTGCCCAGGGCGCTGTCGGGCGGCCAGCGCCAGCGGGTGGCGATCGGCCGCGCGATCGTCAAGGAGCCGGAGGTGTTCCTGTTCGACGAGCCCCTGTCGAACCTGGACGCCGCGCTGCGCGTGCAGACGCGGCTCGAGATCGCGAAGCTGCACCGGGACATCGGCCACGCGAGCATGGTCTATGTGACCCACGACCAGGTCGAGGCGATGACGCTGGCCGACCGGATCGTGCTGCTGCGCGCCGGCCCGGACGTGCAGGCCCTGGGCAGCGTGGCGCAGTCGGGCACGCCGATGGACCTGTACCACCGCCCGCAGAACCTGTTCGTGGCCGAATTCATCGGCAGCCCGAAGATGAATGCGATACCCGGACGGCTGCTGGCAGCCGAAGCCGACCACGCACAGGTCGAAGTGCACGGCACAGCCGTCCGGGTCGCGGTCGATGCGCGCCGGGTGGCGCGGGGGGCGCCAGTAACGGTGGGCATCCGGCCCGAGCATTTGATCGAAGGCGAGCATGGACCGGGGGCGCCGTTGCGCCTGAGCTTGCGGCAGGTCGAACGGCTGGGCGACAGTTCGATGCTGTATCTGGGGGTCGATGCGGGCACACCGATGGTCACCCTGCGGCTCGAAGGCGCTGCCACCCAGGCGCCGGGTGCGCGCATCACCGTGCGCCTGCGGCGCGAGCACTGCCCTCTGTTCGACGAAGCAGGGCAAGCCTTGCCGCGCAGCGTCGACCTGCCGGCCTGAGCGCGGTCAGGGCGCACGCAGGGCGACTTCCGGGCGAGCAGCGCTCGCAGCACCTGCCGCACGACGGGGTCTCGGTCGCGCTGGTGTGGACAGTGTGGCGCGCCGACGGTTCTGCCGATGTGCACGTGGGCGGCGTCGGATCGCCCCGTGAAGGGCTTTGCCCGACGAAACTCTCCCGCGAGGCGGCTGCGTCTTCAGGCGATGAACAGGGCCCCACGGACGACGGGTTCGGGACGCGCAAGTTGTGATGCAGGCGGGCAGCCACCGGCCCAAAGCAGTCATTGGAGCTCTGCGGAAGCCGACGTTGACGGCGGTGTCCCACGACACCGCAAAGTGCGAGCAGGCCTAGGTCAGCAACGGAAACGCAACCGCGCCCGCCGGTGAGGCCCAGTTCTTCACCAGCTCGGCGACCATGGCATTGGTGCTGGTCAGCCGCACACCCGCGCGCTCCATGCGGCGCCACGACATCTCTTCGGAAATCGGGTTGCTCGAGCCGCAGGCGTCGCACACCACCTGCACGTTGAAGCCCTCTTCCAGAGCGCTGATCGCTGGCGACACCATGCACACATCGGTGGTCACGCCGGCCATCACGAAGTTGCGCTTTCCTGTGGCACGGCAGGCGCTGGCGAAGTCCTCGTCATCCCAGGCATTGACCACGCCCTTGCGCTTGATGCGCGCGGCAAAGGCCTTTGGCGCGATGGCTTCCAGCTCGGGCATCAGCGGCCCTTGCACGTTGACGTTGGTCTCCTGGCTGGAGGTCAGCACCAGCGGCATGTCCGTGCCGGTGGCGAACTTGGCCAGAATGATGACGTTGCGTTGCAGCAGCGCCAACGGCGTGCTTGCGGCCCAGGTGTTGGTGCCGACCTGGTGGTCGATCAGGATCACCGCGGTATCGTCGAGGTTGAAGCGGAACATGGGCGTCTCCGAGGGGTGGTTGGGTCAGTCGTCAAGCGGCAGTGGGTCATCGCATTGGCGACCCTGCAAGTCAGGCCTCAGCCCACCGGGCACCAGCGCTGAACAGCCTGCGCCGTATCGAACGGCCCGGTGTTGAAACAGATGCGCGCCTGCGGGGCATGTTCATGAACCACGTTCAGCACCTTCTCGAACAGCAGAAAGTTCGTGCTGATGGTGCGCACACCCGCACCGATCACCACGCAGTCATAGCGGTGCTTCTGCAACGTCGCTCGGATCACATCCTCCGCGGTTTCGCCGAAATCAGTCAGGCATAGCTGCGCGTCGTAACCCAAGGCATTCAATGCGGCGATGTCCTTGTCCAGCCCGCCTTGCACCTTCTCGGCTGTCATGCCAGGAAATGCGGCATAGGCCGGGTCGGCAAAGTTGATGAGCTGCGGCTGCAGACCCACGGACAAAACAGATTTCTTGGTAGTCATGGTGCTCCTCTGTACGGTGGGGGGTAGATTTTTGGAGATGTGGGCTGCTGTCAGCCCCCGGGTGCGGCGACGTGCAGCACCATCTTTCCTCGCGCCTTGCCGGCCTCGCCCAGTCGGTGTGCCTGCGCCGCGTCGGCGAGCGCGAACTCCTGGCCGACGACGATGCGCAAGCGCCCGTCATCGACGCGCTCGGCCAGTTGAGCCAGCACCGCGCCGCGTGGCGGAGTGAAGACGGAGACCGCGCGCACCCCCGCTGCGTCCGCGC
>JBBSPW010000223.1:0-5516 GCA_038258365.1 Burkholderiales bacterium
ATGCCAAGACCGCGTTCCGCTTCCACCATGTCAGCACCGACGAGGTCTACGGCAGCCTGGCGCCCGACGCACCCGCCTTCACCGAGTCGCATCCGTACGAGCCCAACAGCCCGTACAGCGCCAGCAAGGCCGCCAGCGACCATCTGGTGCGCGCCTGGCACCACACCTACGGTCTGCCGGTGGTCACCACCAACTGCAGCAACAACTACGGGCCCTTTCATTTCCCGGAGAAGCTGATCCCGCTGATGATCGTCAACGCGCTGGCCGGCAAGCCGCTGCCGATCTATGGCGACGGTCAGCAGGTGCGAGACTGGCTTTATGTGGGTGACCATTGCAGCGCCATCCGCGCGGTGCTGGCCAACGGACGGCTCGGCGAGACCTACAACATCGGCGGCTGGAACGAGCAGACCAACAAAGAGATCGTGCACATCGTCTGCGGTTTGCTCGACGAGATGCGGCCCAGCGCAGACGGTCCCTACACACGACTGATCACGCATGTGAAAGACCGCCCCGGACACGACCGCCGCTATGCCATCGACGCGCGCAAGATCGAGTCCGAGCTGGGCTGGCGGCCGGCCGAGACCTTCGAGACCGGCATCCGCAAAACCGTGCAGTGGTACCTGGACCATGGCGACTGGGTCGCCAATGTGCAGAGCGGTGGCTACCGTGACTGGGTCTCCACCAACTATTCGTCGCGATGAAAATCCTGCTGCTGGGCAAGAACGGGCAGGTCGGCTGGGAGCTGCAGCGATCGCTGGCGCCGCTCGGCGCTGTCACCGCATGCGACTTCGATTCGGCTGGCGCCCTGCAGGCCGACTTCTCGAATCCCGAGTCGCTGCGCGCCTTGGTGCAGCACACCAAGCCCGATCTGATCGTCAATGCGGCTGCCCACACCGCGGTCGACAAGGCCGAGTCCGAAGTCGAATTGGCGCAAGCCATCAACGCCACCGCACCCGGTGTGATCGCCCGCGAAGCCGCTGCGATCGGCGCGCTGCTGGTGCACTACAGCACCGACTATGTCTTCGACGGCAGCGGCAGCGAAGCACGCGATGAAGACGCTGCCACCGGCCCGCTCAGCGCTTACGGCCGCACCAAGCTCGAAGGCGAAGTGCTGATCCGCGACAGCGGCTGCCGGCACCTGATCCTGCGCACCAGCTGGGTCTATGCGGCGCGCGGCGGCAACTTCGCACGCACGATGCTGAAGCTCGCGGCCGAGCGCGACGCACTCAACGTCATCGCGGACCAGATCGGCGCGCCCACCGGCGCCGAGTTGCTGGCCGATGTAACCGCACATGCCGCCCGCATGACGCTCGCCGATCCGGCACTGTCGGGCACCTACCACTGCACCGCCGGTGGCGAAACCCACTGGCATGGCTATGCCAGCTATGTGATCGAGTGGGCGCGCGCCCGCGGCCACCCGGTCAAGGTCGCAGCCGATGCGGTCAAGCCGATTCCCACCAGCCAGTACCCCACGCCGGCCACCCGCCCGCTCAATTCGCGGCTCGACAGCAGCCGCCTGCAAGCCACCTTCGGCTTGACATTGCCGCACTGGCAGACCGGGGTCGAGCGCATGCTGACCGAGGTGCTGGGAACAGCCGGCTGAGCCACGATTCGGCTGTCGCATGCGGCTTGGCCAGGCTGATCACCGCCGACCGCGAACTCGAACGCGGTGGCGGACCCTTTCGACTCCTCTGAAACCGAGACCCCCATGACACGCAAAGGCATCATCCTGGCCGGCGGCTCCGGCAGCCGGCTGCACCCGGCCACCCTCGCGATCAGCAAGCAACTGCTGCCGGTCTACGACAAGCCGATGGTGTACTACCCACTGTCGACATTGATGCTGGCCGGCATGCGCGAGGTGCTCGTCATCAGCACCCCGCAAGACACCCCGCGCTTCCAGGCCCTGCTGGGCGATGGCGAGCGTTGGGGCATGCAGCTGAGCTACTGCGTGCAACCCAGCCCCGACGGTTTGGCGCAGGCTTTCATCCTCGGCCGTGACTTCGTCGGTGGTGGACCCAGCGCGCTGGTGCTGGGCGACAACATCTTCTACGGCCACGACCTGGCGCCGCAGTTGGGCCGGGCCGACATCCGCGGAGGCGGCGCCACCGTCTTCGCCTACCACGTCCAAGATCCAGAACGCTACGGCGTGGTCGAGTTCGACGACACGCGACGCGCACTCAGCATCGAAGAAAAGCCGAAGAAGCCGAAGAGCAATTACGCCGTCACGGGGCTCTACTTCTACGACGAACAGGTCTGCGACATCGCCGCAAAGATCAAGCCCAGCGCGCGCGGCGAACTCGAGATCACCGAGGTCAACGCGCAGTACCTGCGCCAGTCGCAGCTCAATGTCGAGATCATGGGCCGCGGTTATGCCTGGCTCGACACCGGCACCCACGACAGCCTGCTCGAAGCCGGGCAGTTCATCGCCACGCTGGAAAAGCGCCAGGGTCTGAAGGTGGCCTGCCCCGAAGAAGTCGCCTACCGTGCTGGCTGGATCGACGCCGCGCGGCTCGAAGAACTGGCCGCGCCGATGCTGAAGAACAGCTATGGCCAGTACCTGATGCAACTGCTCAAGGAAACGGTGTTTTGACGATGAAGCTCGTGAAAGCAGCGCTGCCCGGCGTGGTGATCGTCGAGCCCGCCGTGTTCGAAGATGAACGCGGCTGGTTCATGGAAAGCTTCAACGAAGCGCGCTTCAACCAGGCGCTGGAAGCCATCGGCCTGCCCGCCGCGCCGCGTTTCGTGCAGGACAACCATTCCTGCAGCCGGCTCGGTGTGCTGCGCGGTTTGCACTACCAACTGCCGCCGCATGCGCAAGGCAAACTGGTGCGGGTGGTGGCGGGCGCCGCGCTGGATGTGGCGGTGGACATCCGCAGCGGTTCGCCCACCTTCGGCCAATGGGTGGGGGTCGAATTGAGCGCCGAAAATCAGCGCCAGTTGTGGATCCCACCGGGCTTCGCCCACGGGTTCGCCGCATTGCGTGAGGGCACCCACTTCCTGTACAAAACGACCGACGTGTACGCAAAGGATTGCGAACGCAGCATTCGCTGGGACGACCCGGCGATCGGCATCGATTGGCAACTGCCACCGGGCACGGTCCCGAACGTGGCCGCCAAGGATGCGGCTGCACCGCAGCTGGCGCAAGCCCAGGTCTTCGGCGCAAGCTGAACGCAATCCGAACGCATTCGACCCACCCTTTGATTCCTGGAGACACCCGATGACCTCACTCACCAACAACCGCCGACGCCTTGTCACCACCCTCGCTGCTGCTTCGATCGGCGCGCTGTCGCCCTTCGCGGCCCATGCGGCCGACCAGTTCGTCAACATCCTCACCGGCGGCACCAGCGGCGTGTACTACCCGATGGGCGTGGCGCTGTCGAAGATCTATGCCGAGAAAATTCCCGGTGTTCGCACCCAGGTGCAGTCCACCAAGGCCTCGGTCGAAAACCTGAACCTGCTGCAAACCGGCCGTGGCGAGATCGCGCTGGCACTCGGCGACTCGGTCAAGTCGGCCTGGGAAGGCGAAGAAGAAGTCGGCTTCCCGAAGAAGCTCGACAAGCTGCGCGGCGTGGCTGCGGTCTATCCCAACGTGATCCAGATCGTGGCTTCGCAAGCCAGCGGCATCAAGAGCTTTGCCGACATGAAGGGCAAGAGCCTGTCGGTGGGTGCGCCCAAGTCGGGTACCGAGGTCAACGCGCGCCGCATCTTCGAAGCGATGGGCATGTCGTACAAGGACTTGTCGAAGACCGAGTACCTGCCCTTCGGCGAGTCGGTCGAACTCATCAAGAACCGCCAGCTCGACGCCACCTTGCAATCGGCCGGTCTGGGCGTGGCTTCGATCCGCGACCTGGCCAGTTCGCTGCCGGTGACGATCGTGTCGGTGCCCGCCAGCGTGGCCACCAAGCTCGGCCCGCCGTTCGTGGCCACCACCATTCCGGCCAACACCTACACCGGCCAGAGCGCCGATGTGCCGACGCTCGCGGTGGTGAACTTTCTGGTCACGCATTCGGGGGTTTCCGACGAGTTGGTCTACCAGATGACCAAGTCGATGTTCGAAAACCTGGACCAGATGGTCGCCGCCCACAAGGCTGCGACCGCCATCTCGCTGAAAACCGCCATCGAAGGCATGCCGGTGCCGCTGCACCCCGGTGCGGCGCGCTACTACAAGGAAAAGGGTCTGATCAAGTAAGCAGCACAGCCGACCGCAGCCGATGACCTCCGCACCCGCCAGCCCGGGCCCACCGCAGCCCGACAGCGGCGCCGAGCCGCATGGCGACGCGCTGCTGCAGGAACTGCCGGGCACGGGCCCGCAGCCCCATGTGGCCAATGAGCACGACCCGTTGGGCGGCGGCTTTCCGCCGGGCGGTGTCGGTCGCCTGCTGTTCTGGCTGGCGCTGTTGTTTTCGGCTTTTCAGATCGCCACCGCTGCGCACATCATCGACCTGCCGAGCCAGATCGTGCGGGCGGTGCATGTGGGCTTCTTGCTGCTGCTGGTGTTTCCGCTGATGGGCGCGGCACGGCGCGATCCGGCGCCCATCCGGATGCTCGGCTGGGTGGCTTCGTTGCTGGCGGTGGGCATTGCCACCTACCAGTGGACGCAATACACCGCGCTGCTGTTGCGCGCCGGCGACCCCAGCACCGCCGACATGGTGGTGGGCGTGACGCTGATCGCGCTGCTGTTCGTGGCCGCGTGGCGGATCATGGGACCGGCCTTGCCGATCATCTCGGGCTGCTTCCTCGCCTACTGCCTGTTCGGCCAGTATCTGCCGGCGCCACTGAACCACCGCGGCTATGACTTCACGCAGGTGATCGACCACATGGCCTTCGGCACCGAGGGCATCTACGGCATTCCCACCTACGTCTCGTCCAGCTACATCTTTCTGTTCATCCTGTTCGGCGCCTTTCTGGAAAAGGCCGGGATGATCACGCTCTTCACCGACATCGCACTCGGCTTGTTCGGCAGCCGCCGCGGCGGGCCGGCCAAGGTGGCTGTGGTGTCTTCTGCGTTGATGGGCACCATCAGCGGCTCGGGCGTGGCCAACGTGGTGACCACCGGCCAGTTCACCATTCCGTTAATGATGCGCTATGGCTACCGGCCAGCCTTCGCCGGCGGCGTCGAAGCCACGGCCTCGATGGGCGGGCAGATCATGCCGCCGGTGATGGGGGCGGTGGCCTTCATCATGGCCGAAACGCTGGACGTGCCTTACCACGCGATCGTCAAGGCTGCGCTGATCCCGGCGATCCTGTACTTCATGTCGGCCTTCTGGATGGTCCACCTGGAAGCCGGCCGGGCCGGGCTGGTGGGGCTGTCGAAGGACGAGCTGCCATCGCCGCTGCGCGCGCTGAAGGAGCGCTGGTACCTGATCCTGCCGCTGGCCGTGCTGGTGGCGCTGCTGTTCAGTGGCTACACCCCGCTCTTTGCCGGCACCGTCGGCCTGGCACTGACGGTGATGCTGATCCTGGGCGGCTCGGTGGCGCTGGGGCTGCCCGGCACCGCGCTGCGCGTGATCTTCTGG
>JBBSPW010000224.1:0-5514 GCA_038258365.1 Burkholderiales bacterium
AACGGCCGTCGACCAGCAAGGTGCCCGCTGCGTCACGCAGCTCGAAGCCGTAGATCGCCTGGCGCTGGTCGCCCGCGATGCGGTCGGCGCGCACGACCAACGGGCCGGCGGCATCGTCCAGGCGCGGCCGGTGCAGTGTCAGGCCGCGCACGCTGGCCAGAAAGCCGGCGCGGGGTTCGCTGGCTGCGCTGCTGCCGTTCGCTGCGGCCTCGGCGGCGGCCGATCGCAGCGCGGCATGCAGCGCCATCGCCTGGCCGGCGAATTCCACCGCGCAAGGCGCAAGCAAACCGCTGTGGCTGCGCAACGGGTGGTCCGCTGCGGCGTGGTTGGCGATGGTGCAGCGGACATGCCCATCGGACCAGTCGAGCAGCGTGTCCAGCAGCGCCATGCGGCCCTGGTGCGGAATGCGGGCGCGGATGCCGGCGGCGTCCAGAGTGGCGGGGGCGCTGCCTGCGGGCGCGGCAGCGTTGGGCAGGGTCGGCGTCATCGCTGAGGCGCGGCGGTGGTCTTCAGGCGCCATGCTGTGCGGTGTCCGGGCGCGTCGTCGATCACCAGCACGGTGTCACGCGGTGCCGCGGCCAGCGCGCACAGCAGCGGCAGTGCGCGGGCGGCGGGGATCGCCTGGCGCAGCGCCTCCAGCGCGGGGTCGGCGCAGGGCGTGTCGGGTGCGTCGCTCACGCCACCCGCCCGTTGCCGCGTCAACAACGACCGCATCGCAGTTCTGCTTGATGATCCACCGGGCGCCAGCACCAGCGCCACGGCACACACGTCGGCCAGCGGGCGCACCGCATGCAGCGGCTCCGGATACGGCACATCGCAAGCCACCAGCAACACCGCTTCGCCGCTGCTGGCGCATTGCACCGCGGCTTCCAGCAGCCCGGCACCGAAGCTGGCGTCGAAAGCCGCCAGGCTGGTCGATGCGGCGCGCGATTGCGCGGCGATGTGCCAGTAGCCGGCCGGGGCGTTGTGGACCGAGTTCGTGAAGCGGGTGGGCGACACCAGCCGCTGCGGTTGCGCCAAGGCTTCGCACAGCAGATGGCAGTTCAACGGGTCGCCGGTCGACGAAGTGAACACCGTGACCAGCGCTGCCGGGTCGAACCCGGCGGCGGCGCAGGCTTCGTCGGCGACCACCAGCGAGGCCTTGACGACGGTTCCGGCGCGGCGCCGCTCGGTGGGCGGCAGGCGAGTCGATGCCGGCACTTCGGTGGGCGTGCGTTGCCACTGCGCCGGGTCGGCCAGCCAGGCGCGCGAAGCTGCCCAGCCCGGCAGCCCCGGCCCCAGCAGACCGATGCCCGCGATCTCGACGGTGCAGATGGCATCGGCCGTGGCTGGCAGGCTCGTTGAAGACCCTTCGTGCTGCGCACTGCGGGATTCGCCCTCGGGGCGGCCCGTCGGGGTTGCAGGAGACCCTTCGTGCTGCGCCCTACGGGATTCGCCCTCGGGGCGGCCCGTCGGGCTCATGCAGCCGCTCCGAGCACCAGGCAGGCGTTGCTGCCACCGAAGCCGAAGGCGTTGCTGGCGACCACGCGCAGCGGTCGCTCGGCGATGCGGGCGGGGCCCTGGATCACGGCCGCATGCAGGGCAGGGTCGGGATGCTGCAGATTCAGCCCCGCCGGCAGCACGCCGTGGCGCAGCACCAGCAGCGAGATCACCGCTTCCACCGCGCCCGCAGCTCCGAGCGTGTGGCCGGTGTGTCCCTTGGTCGACGAGCAGGGCAGCGCGGTGCCGAACACCGCGCACACCGCCAGGTCTTCGGCGGCGTCGTTGCCTGGGGTGCCGGTGCCGTGCAGGTTCAGGTAGTCGACATCGCCGGGCTGCAGGCCGGCCTGCGCCAGCGCGCCGCGCATGGCTGCTGCAGCGCCGGCGCCTTCGGGGTGCGGGCTGCTCATGTGGTGGCCGTCGCTGCTTTCGCCGGCCCCCAGCAGCCAGCCGCTGAGAGCCGACTCGTCATGCGGTTTACGCTGCAGCAGCGCGAAGGCCGCACCTTCGCCGATCGACAAACCGTTGCGCGCAGCGTCCCAGGGTCTGCAGATGTCGCTGGACAAGAGCTCCAGCGATTTGAAGCCGTACAGCGTGGTCATGCACAGGCTGTCGACACCGCCGACCACGGCGGCATCGACCACCCCCAGCGCGATCATCCGCGCCGCGGTGGCAAACACCTTGGCCCCCGACGAGCAAGCGGTGCTGACCACCTGCGCCGGACCCTGCAGGCCGAGAGCGGCCCGCACATAGCGCGCCACCGAGTACGTGTTGTGGGTGTGGGCGTAGGCCAGCGTCGCCGGCAGGGCGCCGCTGGCCGGGTCGCGGTGGCGGTAGGCCACTTCGGTCTGAAGAATGCCCGAGGTGCTGGTGCCCAGGAACACGCCGATGCGCGCTGCACCGAAGCGCTGCGCGGCCTGCCGCACCGCAGCGCCGAAGCCGTCGCTGTGCAGGGCGCGGGCCGCCAGGCGGTTGTTGCGGCAGTCGAACTCGGCCAGTGGGCCTTGGAAATCGTGCGATGGCGATGGCGATGGCGTTTGGCCGGCACGGTTGTCGCCGTCTGCGTCCAGGCCTTCGACCACTCCGAGCCAGGTGTCGAGCACCGCCGTTTCGAAGGAGCGCGGCGCGAGGCCGGTGCGGGACTCCCGCAGCGCTGCCACGGTGGCTGCCTGCCCGTCGCCGAGTGCGGTGACGATGCTGCAGTGGCTGACGGCCACGGGTTTCATGCGGTTGGTCATGGCCGTTCTCTCATGCCGCGACATCACAAACCAGCAACACGTTGGCGAATGGCGTGCCCTGGCTCATGGCTTGTGTTTGCACGTTGAAGCCCATCTGGCGCAGCAGGGTGGTCCAGCTCGCCAGCGGCCGGCCCCAGGTGGCGGGCACGCGGTGGCCGCGAGTGCGGATCACGAAGCGGTCGATCCACTGCGTGAGCAGAAAGCGCTGCCGTTGCGTGTCGTCGCAGATGCGCAGCAGCAGGCGCGCCTGCCGGCTGTCGTTTGCCGATGCCGCACCCGTGCGCAGCGCGTCGAGCACCCGCTGCAGCACCTGCTCTTGTGCGGCATGGGGAACGTAGTGCAGCACATCCAGGATCACTGCCAGGTCGCAGGGCGGCAGCGCGGCTTCGCACATGTCGGCCTGCAGCAGCCGCGGAGCCAGCCGCAGCCCGCCGATTGCGCGGCGGGCGCGGGCCACGTCACCCGGCATCAACTCGATGCCGGTGTACGTGGTGGCCGATGCCGGCACCGGCCAGACCGCGGGCCAGCCGCCCTGCGCCTGCAAGTCGGCACACGATTGCAGCAGGCTCGCCAACAGCGACTGCCCGCAGCCGATGTCGAGCACGCGCGCTGCCGCCGGCAGGTGGCCATGCTGCAGCAAGCCGCGGAAGACAGGGTCGCGGCCCAGCTTGCCGCGTGCGAAGTGCCAGGCGAAGCGCCCGGCTTGGCGGTAAGGTGCCGCAGCAGCGCGGTGCAGGGCGCGCCAGGCGTCGTCGGCGGCTTGCCGGTCGACCACGCCAGGCATCGATGCCGCGGCCGATTCACTCGAGTCCGCCCGCACATCGGCAGCGCCGGCTGGCCGCAGGGGCGCGGTCATGCAGCGACGGGGACGGCAATTGAATGGCGCGGCGGCACCGCGGCGGCCAGCGTCACCGCCTGCAGGCCGGCGGCGCGGCAGCGCGACAGCAGCGCCGGCAACACGGCCAGCAGCAGCGGCTGCCCATCGGTGCCGCGTCGGGCGTGGCCGTCGTGCAGCAGCAGGATGTCGCCTGCCGCCAGGCGCGCGGGCTGGCCGTTGCGGGTCTCCCCAGTCAGGCGGGCCAGCACCTTCAGCGGATCGGCTTCGCGGGTGTCGAAGCCGCGCCGCGTCCAGCTCACCAGGTGCAGGTTCAACTCGTGCAGCACCGGGTCGGTGAAGGGGTTGCGCAAGCCGGCCGGCGCGCGGAAGCAATGCGGCAGCGTGCCGCCGATGTCGGCCAGCACCTGCTGGGCGCGGCCGATTTCGCGCCGCAGTGCGCGGGGCCCCAGCAGCGAGAAGTGGTGCCGGTGCAAATGGCTGTGGTTCTGCACGCTGTGCCCGGCAGCGACGATGCGGCGCAGCAGCCCCGGGTTCGCCGCCGCGCGCTCGGCGATGCAGAAGAAGGTGGCGTGCACGCCCTGCTCGGCCAGCAGGTCCAGCACCACCGGAGTCACCTCGGGGTCGGGGCCGTCGTCCAGGGTCAACGCCCAGGCGCCATCGGCCGCGGCAGCCGCTGGCAGCCGGCTGATGTTGGGTCCGAGCACGCGGCTGCGTGGCCACAGCCCAGCTGCCGACAGCCCCAGGTGGTTGAGCGCCACCGCGCCAAGTGCCACCGGCCAGGTGCCCGGCAGCGCCAGCGCCGTGGCACCTGCCAGCGCATGCAGCCCGACGCTCGCGCGCAGGGCGGCAGGCCAGCGCCAGCGGGGCAAGGCCGGCTCGGCGACTGGCGACGGGCGGTCGGCGACTGCGCCGGCGGCGCGCGCCGGGGTCGCGCGCGCGCGTTGGTGGCTGTCTACCGGGGGCAAGGGTGTGGGGGTGTGCGCGGAAGGCATGCGCAGCGCGGCGTGGCGGCTCGTCTTGCAGGTGTCGCGGCCGGCCAGGATGGGCAGGCGACGCGATTTTCACATGGGGGTACGGCGGCGGTTCGGCGAGCCCGCAAACACCGCATCCACCCGTCGACCGGGCCGCGCGAAAGCCGCGGCCAGCAGCAGCGCCAGCAGCGCCCCGGGTGCCACCACCTGCCCGATCGACGACAGTGCCGGAATCGACGACAGTGCGATCAACCCGAACGACAGCACCGTGGTCAGGTTGGCCAGGGCCAGCGAAGCCAGCGTGTCGTGGTTGGGGCCTGCTGCACCATCGGCTTCGTCGGCGGCATGCGGCTGCTGCAACAGGTCGAAGAACAGCGCGTAGTTCGACCCCACCGCCACCACCAGCAACAGGCCCACCAGATGCAGGATGCCGAGCGGCACCCGCAGCAGCGCCAGTCCAGCCAGGGTCAGCAACACCGCCAGCAGCAGCGGCTGGCACACCGCCAGCAAGCGCGGCCCCGAGCGCAGCCACAGAGCCACCAGGACCAGCACGCCCAGCGCACCGAGCGCGGTCTGGGTTTGGGCTTCACCCAGATAGCGGGCATAGAGCCGGTCGAGTTCGGGCTTGATGTCCAGCACCTGCACGGCAGCCGGCTCGCTGGCGGGGATGGCCGCGTTCGGGTCACTGGCGGTTGACGTCAGGCCTGCCAAAGCCTGCCGCACGACGGTCGATGCAGGTGCCGACGCGATCGCCGACGTGAGCGTTGACGGTAGAGGCGGCGTCGCAGTGCCGGGGGGCGACTGCATCGGCGCCTGCACTGGTGACTGCACTGGTGACTGCACTGGCGACTGCACTGGCGACTGCACTGGCGACTGCACTGGCAATTGCACCGGCAACAGCGCCGCCCAGCTGCCATCGCCACGCTGCAGCAGCAACGCACCCACCAGCGATGCCAGCGGTGTGCCTTGCAGCGCAGCCAGCGTCACC
>JBBSPW010000225.1:0-5494 GCA_038258365.1 Burkholderiales bacterium
AGCTCGACCCGGACTGGCGGCAGAAGTACTACCGCAACGTTGTCTGGAAGAGAGCGGGGGCTCTGGTGCTGGACTACGTTTTTGCCTTCTTGGTGGGTGTGCTGCTTGTGGCCGCACTGAACCTGAGCGAAGACCAGGACGCCATCGAGGGCTTGCTGATCAGCGTGTTCTACCTGCTGATGCCGGCCTTCGAAGCCTCGAAGTTGCGGGCCACGCCGGGCAAGTGGCTGATGAAGCTGCAGATCACCGACGGGCAGGGCGAGCGCATCGGCTTCGTGCGGGCGTTCTTTCGCAACGTGCTGCGTTCGCTGGTGGCCTACAGCTACATCCTGGTGGTTCCGTTGTTGTTCCAGTGGTGGCGTTTCAAGAAGACCAAGAAGCTGTTTCACGACGAGCTGTCCAGCACCGTGATCGGCGAAAGGCTGTCACCGAGCGGCAAGCCGATGCTGGCAACTGGCGGGGCCTGAGCGGCCGCAGCCTCAATTGCCGCTGCCGTCGCCTGGCACCAACCCGTGCACGCGGCCGTGCAGCCGCGCCAGCCCGAGCAGCGCGCCGATGTGCGGCATCGGCTCACCGAGCCGCTGGCCGATTTCGTGCACCGCGCCGACGATCGCATCCAGCTCGGTCGGTCGGCCCGCTTCGGCGTCCTGCAGCATCGAGGTCTTGAAAGCGCCGAGCTTCGAGGTGACCTGGTGGCGGTCTTCGGGGCTCTGGTCGATGCGGCAGCCGATGTGCGCGCCGATGGCCGCGGCTTCCTGCATGGCGGCCGAACAGAAATCGCGCACCAGCGGGTCGGTCAGCACGCGGTCGAGCGTGGCGCCGGTGATGGCGCTGACCGGATTCATCACCAGGTTGCCCCAGAGCTTGAACCAGATGTCGTGCCGCACATCGGCGCTGTGGGTGGCGTCGAAGCCGGCTTGCGCCAGCAGGTCGACCACCGACCGGGAACGCGCGCTGTGACCTCCTGCCGGTTCGCCGACGATCAACCCCTGACCCATCTTGTGTTGCACCAGGCCGGGCTCGGACACCGAGACACCGGCGTGGACCACACAGCCGAGCACCTGCGCGTGGGGGATGGCAGCGGCGATGCTGCCGTCAGGATCGACGCTGCGCAGTGGCTTGCCGCTGAAGCCTTCCACGTTCTCGCAGAACCACCACGGCACTCCGTTCATCGCCGGCAGCACGACGGTCTGTGGTCCGAGCAGCGGTGCGATCGATGCAGCCACCGCCGCCAACGCTGGAGCCTTGACGGCAATCACCACCAGATCGGATGTGCCCAACTCGGCCGGGTCGTCGCTGGCGGTGACCGGGACCTGGATCAGCTGTCCGCCCATCTGCAATCGCCATCCATGGGTTCGCAGCGCAGCGAGGGTCGCGCCGCGCGCCAGCGCAACGACCTGCGCCTGACCGGCCGATGCCGAAGCAGCCAGCCGCGTGCCAATGAAGCCGCCGATGGCGCCGGCGCCGACGATGCACACCTTCATGCGTGGTCCTTCCAAAGCGCTGGAGTGTGCCGCCATCGGCAGGGGTGGCGCACCCCCGCAGCAGCGGCCTGCGCGAGCCGCTGCTGCCGGGCCCTGGATCGATCTGGCACATTCTGCAGTTCTGCTCGGGGATGCGTCGGTCGGCTTCGAGAGTGACGCAGTCCCGCATTCGACCGACTCAGGAGACCCCCGATGGCAGACCTCTTCGACAACCCGCTGGGACTCGACGGCTTCGAGTTCGTCGAATTCGCGTCACCCGAACCCGGTGCGCTGGAGGCGGTGTTCACCACGCTCGGCTTCAGCAAGGTGGCGGTGCACCGATCGAAGCAGGTCGACCTGTTCCGACAGGGTGACATCAACTTCATCCTGAACCGCGAACCCAGAAGCCCGGCGGCGTACTTTGCAGCCGAGCACGGCCCGTCCGCCTGCGGCATGGCCTTTCGGGTCAAGAACGCCCACAGGGCCTATGCGATGGCGCTGGAGCGTGGCGCGCAGCCGGTCGAGATCGCCACCGGTCCGATGGAGCTGCGGCTGCCGGCGATCCGGGGCATCGGCGGTGCCCCGCTGTACCTGATCGACCGTTATGGCGACGGCTCGTCGATCTACGACATCGACTTCGAATGGATCGAAGGCGTGCCGCGGCATCCGCAAGGCCACGGTCTGAAATTCATCGATCACCTGACGCACAACGTCTACCGTGGCCGCATGGCGTACTGGAGCGCGTTCTACGAAAAGCTCTTCAACTTCCGGGAAATTCGCTACTTCGACATCCAGGGTCAGCACACCGGGCTCACCAGCCGCGCGATGACCGCGCCCGACGGCAAGATCCGCATTCCGCTGAACGAGGAATCGGCCAAGGGCTCGGGTCAAATCGAAGAATTCCTGATGCAATACAACGGTGAAGGCATCCAGCACATCGCCTTGTTCAGCGACGACATCATGGCCACCGTCGATGCCCTGCAGATGGCAGGCGTGCCGTTGATGACCGCTCCCAACGACATCTACTACGAAGCCCTGTCCGAGCGCCTGCCCGGCCATGGCCAGCCCGTGGCCGAGCTGCAGGCGCGCGGCATCCTGCTGGACGGCAGCACCGAAGACGGCGAGCCCAAGCTGCTGCTGCAGATCTTCTCGCAGACCCAGCTGGGCCCGGTGTTCTTCGAGTTCATCCAGCGCAAGGGCGACGACGGCTTTGGCGAAGGCAACTTCAAGGCGCTGTTCGAATCGATCGAGCGCGACCAGGTGCGCCGCGGCGTGCTGGCTGGCCAGTGAGCGCGGTCGTGGAAGCCAACGGCTACCAGAGCGGCTTCGGCAACCAGTTCGCCACCGAAGCACTGCCCGGCGCGTTGCCGGTGGGTCGCAACTCACCGCAGCGCCCGCCCTACGGCCTGTATGCCGAGCAACTGACCGGCACGGCCTTCACCGCGCCGCGCGCCGACAACCGGCGGTCGTGGCTGTACCGCATCCGGCCATCGGCGATGCACCGGCCTTTCGAGCCGATCGATGCGGGCAGGCTCGTCAGCGATTTCTCGGCGATGGCCACGCCTCCGAACCAGCTGCGCTGGAACCCGCTGCCGATGCCGGCTTCGACCACAGCAACCGACTTTGTGCAAGGACTCGTCACCTACGCCGGCATGGGCGATGTGCATGCGCAGGCAGGTGCGGCAGCGCACCTGTACGCAGCCAACCGCTCGATGACGAAGCGGGTCTTCTACAACGCCGATGGCGAGTTGCTGATCGTGCCGCAGCACGGCCGCCAGCGCTTCGTCACCGAGCTGGGTGTGATCGAGGTCGAGCCGCAGGAGATCGTCGTGATTCCGCGGGGTGTGCGCTTTCGCGTCGAGCTGCCCGACGGGGAAGGGCGGGGCTATGTCTGCGAGAACTTCGGCGCTGCCTTTCGCTTGCCCGATCTGGGTCCGATCGGCTCCAACGGCCTGGCCAACCCGCGCGACTTTCTGACCCCGGTGGCAGCCTATGAAGACATCGACGGCCCGCACGAATTGGTGGCCAAGTTCATGGGCAACCTGTGGTCGGCGCAGATGGACCATTCACCGCTGGATGTGGTGGCCTGGCATGGCAACTGCGCACCTTACAAGTACGATCTGCGGCGCTTCAATGCCATCGGCTCGATCAGCCACGACCACCCCGATCCATCGATCTTTCTGGTGCTGCACAGCGCGTCCGGCATCGCCGGGGTCAGCGACATCGACTTCGTGATCTTTCCGCCGCGGATATTGGCGATGCAGAACACCTTCAGGCCACCCTGGTTCCACCGCAACATCGCCAGCGAGTTCATGGGCCTGATCCACGGCGCTTACGACGCCAAGGCCGAAGGGTTTTCGCCCGGTGGCGCCAGCCTGCACAACTGCATGACCGGCCATGGGCCCGATGACCAGACTTTCGAAAAGGCAAGCCATGCCGACCTGTCGAAGCCGGATGTGATCAAAGACACGATGGCCTTCATGTTCGAGACCCGCTGCGTCTGGCGACCGACACCGCATGCGCTGGCATCGGCTGAGCTGCAGGCCGATTACTTCCGCTGCTGGCAGGGGCTGCAGAAGCATTTCGACCCCCTGTGGGGACCGCTCGAACACCGCCCATGAAGATCGCGATCCTCACCAACGAATACCCGCCCAACGTGTATGGCGGTGCCGGTGTCCATGTCGAGTACCTGACGCGCGAACTGGCTGCACTGCCGGGCGACCACAGCGTGCGTGTGCTGTGCTTCGGCGACCAGCAGCTCGAATCGAAGGGCCTGTCGGTGCAGGGCATCGACCTGCAGGCCGACCTGCCGGCGCAGGACCCCCGACATGGCAAGTTCAACGCCACGCTGCTGCAGAACCTGGCCATGAGCGGCCAGCTCGCCGACATCGACATCGTCCATTGCCACACCTGGTACACGCACCTGGGCGGCTGCCTGGTGAAGCAACTGCACGGCGTGCCACTGGTGTTGACCACGCATTCGCTGGAGCCGCACCGACCGTGGAAAGCCGAACAGTTGGGCACCGCCTATGCCGCGTCGACCTGGGTCGAACGCACCGCCTACCAGAACGCCGACGGCGTGATCGCGGTGTCGAAGTCGATGCGCCAGGATGTGCAGTCGCTCTACGGCGTGCGGCCCGACCGCATCCGGGTGATCCACAACGGCATCGACCTGCAGCACTACCGCCCGACCCCCGACCCCGCGGTGCTGGCGGCTTTCGACATCGACCCGGAGCGGCCCTTCGTGCTGTTCGTCGGGCGCATCACCCAGCAGAAGGGCATCCTGCACCTGGTCAACGCCATCCGCAGCTTCAGGCCCGGGGTCCAGGTGGTGCTGTGCGCGGGTGCGCCGGACACCCCCGAAATCGGACGACAGATGACGGACGCCGTGGCCGCGGCGCGGCAGTCGACCTCGAACCCGATCATCTGGATCGACCGCATGCTGCCGCGCCAGCAGACGATTGCGCTGTACACCCACGCGGCGGTGTTCGTCTGCCCGTCGGTGTACGAGCCCTTCGGCATCATCAACCTGGAAGCGATGGCCTGCGAGACCCCGGTGGTGGCGTCGGCGGTGGGCGGCATCCCCGAAGTGGTGGAGCATGGCGAAACCGGCCTCTTGGTGCCGGCCGAGACGCTGGACCACTCGGAGGTCGAGCCCCGCAATCCCGAGCAGTTCGCCCGCGATCTGGCTGCTGCCGTGAACACCCTGCTGGACGATGCGGGCTTGCGTGCCCGGATGGGCCGACGTGCGCGCGAACGGGTTGAATCGCGGTTCAGCTGGAGCGGCATCGCCCGCCAGACGCTGGCTTTCTATCAACAAGTCATCGACAAGCACAGCAACGACAAACGGAGAACCGACGATGAGTGACAAACACCAAACTGCCGTTCTTGCAGGCGGCTGCTTCTGGGGCATGCAGGACCTGATCCGGCGCCAGGAAGGCGTGGTATCGACGCGAGTCGGCTACTCGGGCGGCGAGGTGCCGAATGCCACCTACCGCAACCATGGCAACCATGCCGAAGCGATCGAGATC
>JBBSPW010000226.1:0-5342 GCA_038258365.1 Burkholderiales bacterium
ACCGGGATGCGGCTGGTGGTGCAGCGAGAGCGCTTGCGGACATCGACGGCATCGAGCGCCCCGGCCGCAGTTGCCATGCCGCGCATCAGCGGCGATCTGGAAGCCGTGCGGCTTCTGACCTCGGGCTCCACCGGCGACCCGCAGCCGCATGGCAAGCGCTTCGGGTCGCTGGTGGCCAACATCGACGCCGAAGCCAAGGCGCTGTCGCAGCACCTGGGCCGTGCCGACCTGCGGGGGCTGAACATCGTCGCGACCGTGCCGGCGCAACACAGCTATGGCTTCGAGTCGACCGTGCTGCTGGCCCTGCTCGGCGGGGCCAGCTTCGACGCCGGGCGCCCCTTCTACCCGGCCGATGTGGCCGCGGCGCTGGCTGCGGTGCCCGAGCCGCGTGCCCTGGTAACGACCCCGTTTCACCTGAAGACGCTGCTGCGCTCCGGCGTGCCGCTGCCGTCCACCGCGCTGGTGCTGTCGGCCACCGCGCCGCTGTCGCCGCAGTTGGCCGCGCAGGCCGAAGCCGCGCTGCAGGGCGTGCTGGTGGAGATTTACGGCTGCACCGAAGCCGGCCAGGTCGCCAGCCGACGCACCACCGCAGGCGAACGCTGGACCACGCTCGGCGCGCTGCACATCGGGCGCTGCCCACCCGCGTCGGCAGCCGATGCCGACGAAGTCTGGTGCGTCAGCGGCGGTCATGTGGACCGGCCGACCGCGCTCGCCGACCTGCTGGTGCTGGAAGACCCGCAGCACTTTCAGCTGCTGGGCCGTGCCAACGACCTGATCCATGTCGGTGGCAAGCGCAGTTCGCTCGCGCACCTGAACTTTCACCTGAACCGCATCGAAGGGGTCGAAGACGGCGCGTTCTGGCTGCCCGAAGTCGACGGCGAAGACGTGGCGCGGCCGGTGGCCTTCGTGGTGGCACCCACGCTCGGCAGCGCGCAGATCGCCGCGGCCCTGCGGCGCGAGATCGAATCGGCGTTCGTGCCGAGGCGGATCGTGCATGTGAGCGCGTTGCCGCGTGACGCCACGGGCAAGCTCACCGCGTCGGCGCTGCGGGTCTTTGCCGAATCCACTTTGCGTGTGTCGGCAGTTGCGAACAGCCGCACCGCGGCCCCTGCAGCGACTCGTGCTTCGGCCCCTGCTGCGGCCCCTGCAGCGCCCACCTCAAGGGTCGCTTCATCGGCGAAAGACGCCGCGGCGCAACCGGTGGAACAGCCCTGGACCGTGCCGGCCGACCACCCGGCTTTCGACGGCCATTTTCCCGGCCGGCCGCTGCTGCCGGGCGCCGTGCTGCTGTCATGGGTGATGCAGGCCGTGGCCGAACATCCGCCGCTGTCGGCGCTGTTGGGGCCGCTGCAGCGCATCGACAGCCTCAAGTTTCTGTCGCCCGCAGAGCCCGGCGCTGGGCTGGTGCTGCGGCTGTCGCCGCGCGGCTCGGGGGTCGACTTCGAGATCGGTCGGCAAGCGGCGAACGACCGCGACCACGCGGCCGCAGCGGTTGCGGTGGCACGCGGCCGCGTCGTGGCGGCCGATCCGAAGGATGCGAAGCGATGAGCGCATCCGGCAAAGCCCAGCACCCGCCGCACGGCTCGCAGGCCTCGCCGTGGTTGCAAAGCAGCGAACGCAGCAACCGCAGCGCGCTGCGTGTGATGGCCTGGATCGCGACCCGGCTCGGCCGCCGCGTGGCGCGCTGGGTGCTGGTACCCGTGACGCTGTACTTCCTGTGCTTTGCCCGCGGGCCGCGCCGCCAGTCGGCGCGTTACCTGCAGCGGGTGCTGGGTCGCCCGCCGACACTGGCCGAACGCTTCGGCCACTTCCACGCCTTTGCGTCGGTGGCGCTGGACCGGATCTGGTTCGCCCGCGGGCAGATGCAGCATTTCGATCTGAAGGTCAGCGGCGGGCCGCTGGTCGACGACACCTTGGCCACGGGCCGCGGCGCCTTCTTTCTGGGCGCCCATCTGGGCAGCTTCGAGGCTCTGCATGCGATCGGCGCCACCCGACCCGGCATGCGCGTGGCCCATGTGATGTACCCCGACAACGCCCGCATGATCCACGAGGTGCTGGCGGCGATTGCGCCGGGCTTCGCGCTCGGCATCATCCCGATCGGGCGCAGCGGCTCGACCCTGCAGATCCGTGACTGGCTCGACAGTGGCGGGCTGGTCGGGCTGATGGGCGACCGCTGGGTGGGCGCGGGTTCGGCGGCTTCAGGTGCCTCGGCCGCTTCGGGGTCCGCAGCGCGCAGCGGCTTCGCCACCATCGACTTCCTGGGTCACCCCGCCAAGTTCATCGACGGCCCGCTGCGCCTGGCGCTGCTGCTGCGCCGACGCGTGCTGTTCATGGCCGGTCTGTACCGCGGCGGCAACCGCTACGACCTGCGCTTCGAGCTGCTGGCCGACTTCAGCGACGCCCCGCGCGATGCTGCCGAGCGAGAACGGCTGCTGCAACAGACGCTGCGCGCGTATGTGGCTCGCCTGGAGTCACTGTGCGCTGAAACACCGCTGAACTGGTTCAACTTTTATGACTTCTGGCAGGAGTAGATGCCCCCACGCTCCCTGACGGTCGCTGCCCCGTGGTTACGAAAACTCGGGGGCGCTCGCCTGCGGCCCGGCAAAGCCGGTTCCGCGGCGCTACTCGGTGGGTTCGCTGCGTTTCGCTCGCGCACGGTCGCTTCGGTTGGTTCGGTTTGCGGCAAAGCCGGTGGCTCGGCGTTGCTGTTGGCGGTGCTCTTGGTTGGCGTTGCGGGTCCCGTTGCCGCAATTGAACTGCCGCAGCTGGCCGCGCTGCTGGCGCAACAGCGCAATGCCGAGGCCACGTTCACCGAGGACCGCTTCGTCAGCGGCATCGAGCTGCCGTTGCGCAGCAGTGGCACGCTGTCGTTCTCGCCGCCCGACCGCTTCACGCGGACCACGCTGCAGCCGCGGCAAGAGGTGATGAGCGTCGACGGCAACCGGCTGACGCTGGAACGCGGCGGCCGTACGCGCCGCATGGCGCTGGACGCGCTGCCGGAAGCCGGCGCGCTCGTGGATGCGATGCGCGGGGTGCTGGGCGGTGACCTGTCTGCGCTGCAGAGCCGATTCGAGACCCGCGTGCTCGGCACCGCCACCCGCTGGCGCCTCACATTGCGCCCACGCGAGCAGCAGCTCTTTGGCGCGGTTCGGCAGCTGGACATCGAAGGCGAAGGCCCCGAGCTGCGCACGGTCGAGGTGTTGCTGTCGGGCGGCGACCGCTCGCTGATGACAGTCACGCCCGCCGCTGGCGCCACGGCATCGGCTGTGCGTCGCTGAAGCCGCAGGCGCTTCTGTCTCCGACCCGCCTTCAACCCCCCATGCGCCCGACAACCGCCCGGCAGACCCGAGACGCCCGGCCGTGATGCGCTCCGCCAGCGCGGTGGCGCCACGCCGCCGGGCCGCTGTGCTGCTGCTGTGGGCGCTGGTGCTGGCCGCAGCGGCAGCGGTGATGGCCCGCACCCCGTTCACCGCAGACCTGTCGGCCTTTTTGCCCGACAAGCCCGACGCCGGCCAGCGGCTCTTGATCGAGCAGCTGCAAACCGGCGTGGCGGCGCGCACGCTGATGGTCGGCATCGAAGGCGGCAGTGCCGCGCAGCGCGCCGAGGTGTCGCGCCACCTGGCTGCGGCGCTGCGAGCCAGCGGGCGCTTCGAGCAGGTCGAGAACGGTGCGTCGCTGGCGCCATCGTCACGGGAACCCGACGCGGCGGTGGCTGTTGGCAGCGGCGCAGCTTCCGGCGCAGCCTCCAACGCTGCAGAAGGCGGCACGGCCTCGATCGGCAGCTGGCTGTTCCAGCACCGCTACCAGCTCAGCCCGGCGGTCACGCCCGAACGCTTCACCGCAGACGGCTTGCGCGATGCGATCGGCGAGACGCTTTCGCTGCTGGGAACACCGGCAGGCAACGCCATCAAGCCACTGCTGGAAATCGACCCCACCGGTGAGACCACCCGCATCGCCGAGGCGCTGATTCCGGCCCGCGCCCCGCGCAGCGACGGCGGGGTGTGGGTCTCTCGCGACCGGCCGCGCGCGGTGCTGCTGGCCAACGTGGCTGCGCCCGGTGCCGACCTGGACGCGCAAGCGGCTGCGCTGGTGCTTGTGAAGCAGGCGTTTGCCGATGCCGCCCGCGCCGCCCAAGCACCCGACTTGCGCTTGCAGCTCAGCGGTGCGCCCGTGTTCTCGGTCGACAGCCGCAGCAGCATCGAGTCCGAAGTGCGCAGCCTGGCGATCGCCGGCACCACGATGGTCGGAGTGCTGCTGTTGCTGGCCTTCGGCTCGGTGGCGGCCGTAGGGGCGGCGATGCTGCCGGTGGCCACCGGGGTGGCGGTGGGCATCGCCGCGGTCGGCATCGGCTTCGGCAGCGTGCACGGCATCACCCTCGGCTTCGGCGCCACGCTGATGGGCGAAGCGGTGGACTACGGCATCTACTACCTGATCCAGGCGCACCGCCCCGCGGCGATCGACGGCAGCCCCCGAGCGGACGGGAATCTGCAAGGCTGGCGGGTCTGGCTGCGCGACAGCTGGCCCACGGTGCGGCTGGGTCTGGCGACTTCGGTGTGCGGCTTCGCAGCGTTGGCGTTTTCCGGGTTTCCCGGTCTGGCGCAGCTGGGGGTGTTCTCGTGCGCCGGCCTCATCGCGGCGGCTGCGGCCACGCGTTTCGTGCTGCCGGTGCTGATGCCCGACGGCTCGCGCGGCCGCGGGCTGCGCCGCCACCTGGGTCGCGGGGCGGCGGTGCTGGTGCGGGTGCTGCCGCGCTTGCGAAAGCCGCTGCTGGCACTCGGCTTGGTGGCTGCCGCCGGATTGCTGTGGCAGGGCCGAGACCTCTGGAGCGCCGATCTGGCATCGCTGAGCCCGATCAGTGCCGAGCAGATCGCGCTCGATGAAAGCCTGCGCGCCGATCTGAGCGACGATGCCGGCGGCACCCTGGTAGTGGTGCAGGGGCGCACGGTGGAAGACACGCTGCTGCGCGTCGAAGCCGTGGCCGCGCGGCTCGACCCGCTGGTCGACGACGGGCAGTTGCTGGGCTACCAAAGCGTCACGCGCTGGCTGCCCAGCGTCGCCACGCAACAGCGACGGCTGGCCAGCCTGCCCGACACAGACACCCTGCGCCGCGCGTTGGCCGAAGCCACCGTCGGGGGCCCGTTGCCGGCGGCAAGGCTGGCACCGTTCATCGAAGCGGTGCAGGCCGCTCGGCAGCGAGCGCCGGTGACGCTGGCTGCGCTGCAAGGCACACCGCTGGCATCGCTGGTGGGTGCGTTGCTGCTGCAGCGTGGCGATGGCAGCTGGGCGGCGCTGTTGCCGGTGCAATTGCCAGTGCAGTCGCCAGTGCAGTCGCCAGTGCAGTC
>JBBSPW010000227.1:0-5323 GCA_038258365.1 Burkholderiales bacterium
CCCGAGGCCACGCTCGGCTCGTCGGGTCCTTTGTTGTTGACGATGGGCGACGCCGCCGGCATCGGGCCCGAGATCATCGCCCGCGCGTTTCGCGATGGCGCGTTGGCCGACGTGGTGGTGGTCGGCGATCCGCAGGTGTTGCGCCGCGCGACACGCAGCGGCGCTGACGAGATGGCAACTGCGATGGTTGCGGTGCTGGCCCATCCAGCCGATATCCGACTCGCTCCCCCGGGCTGCCTGCCGGTGTGGATGCCCCCCGGCCTTCCCGAGGGGCTCGCCGACCTGCCGCCCGGGCAGATCGATGCCCGCAACGGGGCCGCCGCCGCAGTCTGCATCGAAGCCGCGGTGCGGCGGGTGCTCGCTGGCGACGGCTCGGCGGTGGTCACCGCACCGATCCACAAGGAAGCCCTGGCAGCGGCCGGGGTGCCGTACCCCGGTCACACCGAAATGCTGGCAGCGCTGGCTGTCACATCCGGTGCGCCACCGCCAGCGGTGCGCATGATGCTGGCCAACGACGAGTTGAAGGTGGTGCTGGTGACGATCCACCAGTCGTTGCGCAGCGCCATCGACGCGCTGGATTTCGCCGGCGTGCTGCAGACCATCCGCATCGCGCATGCCGCAGCGCGGGCCTGGGGCATGGAGCGGCCCCGCATCGCGGTGGCGGGCCTCAATCCGCATGCCGGTGAAGGCGGCTTGTTCGGCGACGAAGAAGCGCGCTTCATCGGCCCGGCGGTGCAGGCCGCAGTGGCCGAAGGAATCGATGCCAGTGGCCCGCATGCGCCCGACACGGTGTTCATGCGCGCGCGCCGCGGCGCCTTCGATCTGGTGGTGGCGATGACGCACGACCACGGTCTGATCCCCGTCAAGTACCTGGGGGTGGAGCAGGGCGTGAATGTCACGCTCGGCTTGCCGTTCGTGCGCACCAGCCCCGACCACGGCACCGCTTTCGACATCGCGGGGCAGGGCACTGCCGATCCCGCGAGCCTGGTGGCGGCGGTTCGCATGGCGCGGCAACTGGTGGCCGCGGGAACCTGATCGCCCGCCTTGCGAACCCGGCGGTGGCGACCGCTGACGGGGTCAGGCGCTGACGGCAGCCGGCTTGAACGCCGCCAGCTGGCGGCGCGCGCGTTCGGTGGCGCGTTCGATCAACTGCGCGGTTTCGAAGGCGCGCAGCCTTCCGGATTCGCACAAGCGCTCCATCATCCGCCGGGTCAGCGAGACGGTTTTCTTGTGGCGCCCGCCATGCGTGAAGATGAAAAAGCTGCGGGCAGCGCTGACATGGGTCAGGCGCACCTTCTGCCAGCGTCCGTCCAGGTTCATCTGGTAGGCAAAGCCGATCTGTACGTGGTGGGCCAGCCCCGCACCATGCGAAGGCGCCACATGCTCGGTCGGTGAGGGAAATGCGCTGCCGGCCAGCGCCTGCAGTTCGGGTGAATTGGCCAGCGCCGCCATATCGCTGCTGCTGGTGGCCGTGGCAGGGTCAAGCGAATGGGCAGCCAATGGCTGACTGGGCGCGAAGTCGGCGCTCAGGTCGATGTCGACCTGCACCGGGCGGCTCCAGTCGACCGCGGCTTCCGACACGAGTCCGGCACGCGCGGCTTCCTCGGCGCTGAAACGCGGCATGTCCAGGGTGTCGTCCAATACCGGCAGCACGGCATTGCGCAACTCGGCGCGCGAAGGCAGCGGCCGCTGCAGTGCGCCTTCCACCTGCCGCACCATCAGGTTGATGTCCAGCGCGCGGCCGGCTGCGCTCTTCAGCGCTTCGGCATGCGCCGGCATCAACTGGTTGAAGAACTGGCGCCGCTGGTCTTCCGGCCAAGCGATCAGGTTCATGCCTTCGGTCAGCGCCTGCATCAACTTCGGCAGTTCGGCCAGGAAGGCTTTGCGGTGTGCCGGGCTCGCCTTCGGCTGCACGCTCAGAAAGAGTTCACGGCCGATCTTGCGCAGCCGCTCCGGCGAGTCGGAGTCGGTGCTGCCGGGCTCGGCGGCACGCTCGGTGGCCCGAACGATGACCTGGCTCCAGATCTGGCTCAGGAAGTCGAGCAGAAAGGCCGGTGCCGCCAAGCTTTTCAGGTCACTGTCCAGGCGCTGGGCATAGAGCTGGCGCAAACGCTGCTGGTCTTCTTTCTCGGACAGCAGCGCCGCCACGTTGCCATCGGCTTGTGCATCCTGGCGCGCGGCTTCGGCCACGAAGCTCTCCAGCGCCGCCAGCTTTTGTTCGTAGAGCTCGATCTGCTCGAAGTCGCCTTCGACCACCTGCTGCACCAGGGCCCGCACCTCGGCCAGCAGGGCCTTGGTGCCGGTCTCGTCCACGTCTTCGAAGGCCGCACCCAGCGAGGCGATGCGGTTGACGAAGCGCCGCACCGGGTGGCGGCGCGACGAGAAGAACGCCGGGTCGCCCAGTGCGGCGCGCAGCACCGGCAGCTGCAACCGGGCGATCTGGCGCGCCATCTGCGGCGGCACCTTCGGGTCGGCCAGGATCTGGTCGAACAGAAAGCCGATCAAGTCGATGACCATGTGGTCCATCGCGCCGCCTGCGGCTTGCCGCAATTCGTCGCGGTGGGCGCGGATCAGGTTGGGCAAGGGGCTCTGTGAATCGCCGTGCTCGGAGTACGCAGAGATCCGGCCTTCGACGCCACTCAACCCGCCGCTGTGGCCCGGGATGTGACCGTGGCTATCGGCCCGGTTGCTTTCGGCCCGGCTGCTCTCGGCATAAGCCAGCCTTCGCAGCAGGGTCATCAGTGCCGGGTCGACATGACCCAGCAGCGCGCCTCGGCGCACACCGAGCGCGCCGGTTCGTGTCGAAGGCGCAAAACCGCTGCGGCTGCCCGACTCGACCGATCCGCCCGGCGGCACGCCGCTGCTGAAGCGGCTGCCACCGCCCGGTGCGAAGGATCCGCCGAATGGAACCCCGTAGCCGCTCGCAGCGGCAGCGCCGTCGTGGCCTGCGGTGGTTTCAGCCGGTGAGATCGACGAGCCGTCGGCACCAACCGCGCGCGCGGCACGCGATCGCACCGCCAAACCGCGCGGCTGCACCCCGGCACCGCGCAGGTCTTCCACAATGGCCGCGTAGGTCTTCGGCAGCATGCCGCCGATCGAGCGGGCCAGCTCCGATGCCAACAGCTTGCGGATCTCGGGGCGCTCGGAGGTCGCGTCGATGCCGCGGATCATCGCCTGGCCGACGCCTTCGGGGCGCAGCGGGTTGCGGTCGCGCTCACCGCCCACATCCACCAGCAGCGCGCCCACATAGCCTTCCAACTCGCGCAATTCCCATTCGCAGAGGTGGGCGATTTCCATGCCGAAGCGCTGTGCCGAGATGCGGGCTTCCACCTCGCGGTCTTCGACCAGGCTCAGCGTGTCTCCTTGCGAGGGAGAACCGAAGGCGCCATGCCGGCCTCTGTTTACGGCCTCGCTGGCCGGCCTGGCTGCCGGGGCGGGCTTGCCGCCCAGCTCGATCAACACCGCCTCGTCGAAAGCGTCGTTGAAACTCAGGACGAACACCGCCGACTTGCGGTTCAGCTCGAACTGCGCGCCCAACAGACCGTCTCGGTGAAAGGCGTTGTTTGACGCCAGGGCGGCCAGACCCAGGCTTTCGATGGTGCGCTCACACGCCTCCCGCGCTGTCATCTTCAAGCGCTGCACGGCGGCCTCCAGCGGCGCCGGCAGGCGATGAACGGGGTTGGGCTTCATGCGTTGAGGGTGCCACCGGGCAGCATCGGGTCAGTATCCAGCAACCCCGGGGCGGCTGATGCGAAGAGCAGGCCCCCAAATCCCCGCCATCCCGTGCGTCGTCGCCTGGCCTGGGACGATCTCTCGTCAGCGGCAAGCGCCGCCCGGCCTGCACCGGGCACGACACCGCCGAGCCGCTCTGGTCAGCGCATCTTCAGGTTGTCGCGGATCTCGCGCAGCAGCAGCACATCTTCCGGTGTGGCGGCCGGCGGCGGGGTCGGCTCTGCGCGCTTCAGGCGGTTCATCTGCTTGACCATCATGAAGATGATGAACGCCAGGATGGTGAAGTTGATCGAGACCGTCACGAAGCTGCCGTAGGCCAGCACCGCCCCGGCCTTCCTGGCTTCGACCAGGGTGGTGGCGGTCTGCCCGGCCAGTGGAAGGAAGTAGTTGTTGAAGTCCAGCCCGCCGAAGATGCGGCCCACGATCGGCATGATGATGTCGTCGGTCAGCGACGCGACGATCTTGCCGAACGCCGCGCCGATGATCACACCGACCGCCAGGTCCATCACATTGCCTTTGAGGGCAAATTCCTTGAACTCCGAAGTGAAACTCATCCCCGACTCTCCCTGGCCCGTAGATTGACGAGGGGATTGTGGTGCACCGCTGCGCGCATCCCCCACCAGGCTCTTCCCCGCAGCCCCTCGGATAGAATTCGCGGTTGTTTCGAAACCTGCCGTACGACCGATGAACACGAAGAGTGCAGCCGTTGCCATCTCTGGTGGAGACCCCCGAGAGGGCACCCAACCCGCAGACCGCCAGATCGATCAGGTGGTCGATAAGAACCGTCGCAACTGGATCGCCATCACCTGCGGCGCTGGCGCGGTCGGCGGCGTCGCGGTCGCGGTGCCGTTCGTCAGCACGTTCGCGCCTTCCGAGCGTGCCCGAGCGGCGGGTGCACCCGTCGAAGTCGACATCGGCAGCATCAAGCCAGGTGAGAAGCTCACGGTGGAATGGCGTGGCAAACCGGTGTGGATCGTGCGCCGCACGCCCCAGCAGCTGGAGAACCTCAAGAAGATCCCGGACGGCGAGCTTGCCGACCCGCACAGCAAGCGCAAACCCGATGAGCTCACGCCCGAGTACGCCCGCAACGACGTGCGCTCGATCAAGCCCGAGTTCTTCGTCGCGGTCGGGATCTGCACACACCTGGGTTGTTCACCGGTCGAGCGCTTTCAAACCGGAGCGCAGGCGTCGTTGCCCGACGACTGGGAGGGTGGCTTTCTGTGCCCGTGCCACGGTTCCACCTTCGACATGGCCGGGCGCGTCTACAAGAACAAGCCCGCGCCAGACAATCTCGAAGTGCCGCCCTACATGTACCTGACCGACAGCCGGATCGTGGTCGGGCAGGACAAGAAGGCCTGATGCCAGCGTTGCGCCCTGCGCTCCCGCATCATGTGCCCTGCAGTAACCGTTCGAGGTCCTTATGGCTGAAATGAAGCAGGCGCCGGCTGGCGCTTCGATGCCTGAACAGGCAATGACGTGGGTGGACAACCGGTTTCCGGCGTCCAAGCTCTTCAAAGAGCACATGTCGGAGTACTACGCGCCGAAGAACTTCAATTTCTGGTATTTCTTCGGTGCGCTCGCACTCTTGGTA
>JBBSPW010000228.1:0-5279 GCA_038258365.1 Burkholderiales bacterium
AAGCAGTGAGCCAGTCACCCGGCCCACCGCTTAGAAGATCCCCCCACAAGTCCCCCTCATGAAAGACGGGGGCGCAGCTGGGGGGAGCGCGGTGGGTCGCACTGGCCACGCGCTGCCCCGCATCGACGCCGGCACAGCGACCGCAGCAGCCGTGACACCGAGCGCAGCGAATGGCGCGGTGGCTGCAGCGACAGCCGGCACCACAAACCCGAGCAGCGGCGGCACCGCGGCCGGCGTGACACCAAGCAGCCGCAGGCGGACGACTGGCGCGACGGTCGAGCCGCTGCGAGCCGATCACCTCAGGCTCTCGACGTTGACATTGCCCTCAGGGCCTTCAGCGGCCCGGCTTCGGGCGTGGCGGGTGCCCGCAGGAACGATCTGGGCGGCGCCAGCACCAAGACAAGCGCAGCGACCTACCCAAGCAAGCCGCCCAGTTCGTCAAGCAGGCCCCGTTCACGCGCAGCGTGAATGGAGAGCTTGGCCCGCGATCTCCGGGCACGGGAACGGGCCGCTGGGAATGCACCTTCAGGCGCTGTCGGCGCCGGATCCACGGATCTCCTGCAGCGCCCGTCTGAACCTGTTGCTCTTCACATGTTGGAATTCAGCAGTGCAGCGATTGCTGGCGCTGGCCGCCTGCGGGCGAACTCACGCTGACTGGCACCAACCGGTCGCTGGATGTCGCGTCCGGCAACGACCTCAATGTCGGCTGTACGAGGTACTGCGGTCTGAGGACTCCGGCGTTGTGGCTCGCGGCGCGCCACCGACCGCTTACCTTCCGCCTGGCCTTACGGTATCGACCCGAACCCGACATCCGCAGCCCTGAATTCGCTGCCTCGAAGCGGTCGGTCGCGCATGCACCAATGCCCCCAAAGGTGGCCCCGCGGCAGCGGGCACACACCAAGACGACCGTTTCGAAAACGCACTTCGGCCCTGCGCTCGGCCTTCAAAGTACGGCAGCTGTACCCAAAGACGCATGTCGCGAGCCAAGATGCTGAGCCCGGGGCGGTAGTCCGAGTTGCGCGCGCTGGAAGGCCGCAACCTGAAGAAGGCCTGGGTCGCCAGCTGGGACCGGCCGCACTGCGAAGGCGGCATGGAAAAGGCGCTGGTACAGCGCCAGCGTGACGCGCTGTTGTGCCCGCTTCTGCAACTGGCCGCCGACGCCTTTCTCGACGCGTTCAAGCTGGACCAGAACAATTCCTATGCTGGACTGAACGCGCAAACGCTGCTGGTGATACAGACCGACCTGGCGCACATCCATTTCGAAGATTGGGAAGCGATCCAGGGGCGCCCGGGCGAGGGGCGACGCGAACCGACCGAGCGCCAGGACCGCACCCACATGCTGATGTCGGCGCTCAGGCTGGCGGTCGACAGCGACCGGGAGCGTCTGGGCCGGTCGGGGCAGGTCGACCCGTGGTTCAAAATGCTCGAGTCGGCCGTGATGTGCATCGTTTCCAGCAAACCGAGCTATGTTGAGCGGCTGTTCGAGAAGGCCGTGTACTTCGCGCCGGTGAACGCAGGCGAGTCGGTCCGGCGCTCGCTCGAGCTGCACCGTGCACTGGACATTCAGGGCATCGACCGCAGTGAGCCGAAGACGACCGTTGGGCACCATCCGTCAGAACGTCGAACGCGCGATGACGGTGCTGCGCAAGGAGCAGGAGGCCCGACGCGGCTCAAAGGCGGTGCGGCGGATCCTGTTGTTCGTCGGCCTGCGCATCGACGGGCCGGGCGGCGACTCGGCGACGCCTGACCTGGCCGGGATGCCGCCAGCCCGCGCGGCGTTCCCGGCAGATCGGGAACAGGCGGTCGCAGTGCGCTGGTGAGGCTGTGTCTGGCGCTGCCGCGGCCAGATTATGTGGGTAAGTACGTCGCCGCCGCTGGCGGCGGCTGGGTCGAACGATTCTCCGCTGTGTACCGGCGCGTTGTCGCGCAGGAAGACAGGGAGGGCGACAAGGCGATGCACCTCGTGCGACCGGTCCAGGTGTTCTCCGATTCGGCCGATTTGCCGCGCTGGCTGCACACCTGGCGCCATTCCAACGTCGGCCTCCGCAACAACCTTTGGTTGCTGCAGCACGCGCTGACCCAGGCTTACGAACTCGGCGAATACTCCGAGATCACGCTGCTGGCGCTTGTCCCGGCGACGCCTTCAGCGTTGGCCGGCGAGGAGCCCGCAATGGTTGACGTGCAGGACATGCTGCGGCGCGCGGCGCTACAGGGCATCAAGGTGGTGCCGATCCAGGTGCCGCCAGCCGTTGGTACGCTGGGCACCGTGCCAGTCGAAGGCGCGCTTTCCGGTGCAGGCGCGCCGACACCGGTCCCGATTGATGGGGTCAGGGCGCTGCCGAGGGTTGCCGACACGCCCGCCACAGCTTGGACCGAAGGGCCCACAGTGCAGTCTTCCTTGAAGAAGGCGGCCTGAGCCAACGGGCCCGCGTTTGAACCGGTCGTGGGCTGGGCTGTATAAGCGTCGAGCGCAGCGGTTATGGCGATTGGTGCTCGCTGGCGTGGCGATGCAACTGCGCGCGAGGCTGCGACGGGGCTACGCTGACGACCTCTGGCGGTTTGCGGCGCGCGAATTCGATTTGGCAGCAGCCGGTTGCCGAAGATTCAGTAGCGCCATTCGCAGCAATCTACCGGACGCCAGGTTCCGCGTCCGGTAGATTGGCGGTAACGGAGCTCGGTCAAGACCCTGGCGGCGCCCGAATCGAGCAGTCGCGCAAGAAGACTTGAAGCACCACCATCGCATGGCCGCAATGCGCATACACGAAGGTCGGTGCGGGCACGGCCAGCGCTTCTTGCACGGCTGGACAAGCATCAGCCATCGTGCCGCCTCGTCCTACTTTAGGCGAGACTGAAATGCCTCCGCGCCGGCCGGCAGATCATCAGTGGGCACTCATCAAGCGCATGCGGACACAAGCTCATCGGGAATCAAGCAAAGCTGCTGTCGTGTCATGGTCCGGTGCGAGCTGCGCCAACCCCCCAGTGGGCGGTGCCGCTCTACTACGGACAGCAGGCCACACGCCAGCGGCGCATTGAAGGCCGAGTGAATTGGGATCTGACTGCCGCAGAAGGCCGTCCAAGCAGGCCGTTGCGCTGAGTGGCTACCGGTTGCGCCGCCAGATCGCAGCAGTCAGCACGGTCGCAAACGCAACCCAAGCGACCAGCGGCACTCCTTCTGCCGCCGCCGTCTGATCGATTTCCTTTGCTTTAGCAACGTAGACAACTGCTCCAGCCAGAAGACCAGCCGACGCAAGCGTGCTGACTGGAAGATTTCGACGGCCAAAGAAAAGTCGACTCCAACTTCCAATTCCCACGATGTTGGCCGCCAACAGCCAAAGCGACACGTTGCGCGCTGGGCTACTGGGCTTGCGCAACAGTCGATACCCCGCCGCCGCCAAGCTGCTCTCGATTCCGAACCACGCCACTGGGATCACCGCATCTGCGGGTTTCCATGACGGTTTTCGCAGGCCGCGGTACCAAAGCAAAACTCTTGGGTGCCAAGGCGTTGGGGCTGTCGACAAACTCATGAGCGTGGGCACCGCCCAAGCCATCGATGCCAATGCCGCTGCAACAGGGCGGGGCAAGGGTTTTGCAAACATGAAACTCCTTTACAAACAGGCGGATGGTGGGACCCCGGGCAAGGGCCGTTCCCGGCTGGACGGGCACGGTGGGGCGCATCGAGCTCCCAACTTCACCTGCCTCAGGCTACGCCAGTTCTACCGTGGACCGGCGCAGTGCGCTGGCGTTCGACAGCAGTCTCGACGGGCATGAAGGTGGCAATCCTTCTGCGTCTTTTCTAAACTTCTGACGCGATCCGATCCGGGGAGCCGGTGGTGATAGAGCTGAAACCAACATCAGAATGCTGTCATTGTGAACGCCCACAAAGTCGCATCGGCGCCCGCGCATGACCTCAACTCTGCGCGCGTAAACACCGTGAGCGCAGTGTCGATTCCGATCGACGGGCATGACAGCGTCTCGGGGCTTGCCCTCGGTCCGGCCGATCCTGTTGCCGCCTACGTGTTCGCGCACGGCGCTGGTGCGGGTATGACCCACCGCTTCATGGCGGGCGTTGCCGAAGGACTCGCAGCGCGCGATGTGGCCACCCTGCGCTTTCAGTTCCCGTATATGGAGCGCGGCTCCAGCAGACCCGATTCACCAGCAGTCGCACACGCCGCCATTCGGGCGGCGGTTTCAGCAGCGGCCGGGTTTTACCTGGGCGTGCCACTGTTCGCAGGCGGCAAGTCATTCGGCGGCCGGATGACGTCGCAAGCTCAGGCGGCCGGTCCGTTGGCCGGCGTGCGGGGCCTCGCTTTCGTCGGATTCCCGTTGCACACGCCGGATCGGCCTTCGACGAGCCGTGCCGAGCACTTGGAGCGCGTCGACCTGCCGATGCTGTTCGTCCAGGGAACGCGCGACAAGCTCGCGGATTTCGGACTGCTGCAGTCCGAAGTGGCCAAGCTCGGCCCGGCAGCGACGCTGATGCCCGTCGATCAGGCGGACCATTCCTTTCACGTCCTGCGCCGATCGGGCCGGACCGATGCAGAGGTGATGGTCGAGCTGCTCAACGGGCTGGCGAACTGGATGCACCGCATTGCCGTCGGCGCCTGAAGCGGTTCAGCCCTCCGCCAGGCGCAGCCAGACCGGCGCGTGGTCGCTGGTGTCTGGCATCGCGCGCACGGCGCGGTCGACGCCGGCTTCACGCAGCCGGGCACTGAGCGCCTCACTGAGGAGCAAGTGGTCGATCCGCAGACCGGCATCTCGAGGCCACCGGTTGCGGCGGTGGTCCCAGAAGCTGTACATCGGCTCCTGCGGGTGCAACGTGCGCACCGCGTCGGTCCAGCCCTGGGCCAGCAACCGTTCCCATGCCGCACGGGGTGCCGGTTGCAGCAACGCGTTGTCCTTCCAGGACGCCTTCGAGTAGATGTCGTGGTCGGTCGGAACCAGGTTGAAGTCGCCCGCCAACAAGACTGGATGGCCGGATTGCCAGAGCCCTGCCGCGTGGCCGATCAGACGTTCGAACCAAGCCATTTTGTAGTTGAACTTCGGTCCCGGCTGCGGGTTGCCGTTGGGCAGGTAGAGGCTGGCGCAGATCACGCCGTTGATCGCCGCCTCGATGTACCGGGCCTGCTGGTCCGCAGCGTCGCCTGGCAGGCAGCGGCGAATCTCGACTGGCGTCTGGCCTCGCGCCAGCAGCGCGACACCGTTCCAAGTTTTCTGGCCGGCCACGATGCAGCCGTAGCCAGCCCGCTTCAGTTCGTCGACCGGGAAGGTGTGCGCTTCGA
>JBBSPW010000229.1:0-5266 GCA_038258365.1 Burkholderiales bacterium
CCTGGCGCGGCAGCTGCGGGAGCGTGGCCAGCTGCCCCAGTTGCTGCATTTCGGGCTCGGTGAGCGGCACGGTCTTCAGGTCCACCAGGGCGAACCACGCGCGGGCCAGCAGTTCGCCGCGGGCGATCAGCGTTCGGCAATCGGCAGCGGCTTCTTGCGCGTGACCCAGCGCCTTGTGGCAGCGCGAGCGTTGCAGCAGAAACACCGGCACACCGGGGTCGATGGCCAATGCGCGCTCGATCGCAGCCAGTGCATCGCCATAGTGGCCCTGGGCGTCGAAGCTGATGCTGAGCGCCAGCAGTCGTGGCGCCTCTGTGGCCAGCAGCGCCGCCCGCTGCAGGCTCAGCAGCGCCAGGGCCGGTTCGCCCGCCGGGTCCTGGGCTCGGCCCAGTTGGTGCCAGAGCTCGAAGTCGTCGCTGCGGTGTGCCGCAGCGCGCTGCAGGCAGTCGGCAGCCGCCGACCACTCGCCGGCTTCCAGGTGCCGGATGCCGCGCCAGCGCAGCACCTCCGGGTGATCGGGGGCAGACTTTGCCAATTCCAGCAACAACATGCCGGCCATCAGCGGGTCGCGGGCCGGGGCATCGGGCGCCAACAAGGTCGCCGCGCGGCGCAGCGACTGGGCTTGTGCAGCGGTCAACCCGTGCAGATGGCGGGCGTGCAGGTCGGCCGGCCGAGGTGATGCCGGGATCGGGCTGGGGCGGGCGGGGCGCGTGTTGCGGGACTTCATCGGTCGGATCTGGGCAGGCAGCTTGTAATTCAAAGTTTTACATGGCGCTGCGGGTCAGCCAAAGCCAGCGCTCCCGTCGTCAGCCGCAGGGTCCACCCAACCATTGGTTTGGGGGGTTGACGGAGATGCTGGGTAAACAAGAATGAACGTGTAAATATTCACAGACGACGACGCTGGGCCATCTCGGCGCGTTGGCTTGTTTCCAACCGAGCCTGGGCCATTGCCCTGTCTCACCGACCAGGACTCCAACACCCATGAGCCGTATCCAAGCTGTTCGCACCAAGCTGAACATCGCCCTCTTTGCCGGTGCCGCAGTTGCGGCCCTGGCCGCGCCGGCCGCGCATGCTGCGATCATCGTTTCAACGACTCCGATCGGGATCGCCAACAGCATCGACGGGGTCTACATCAACCTCATCACCGGTGCCACAGGCAGTTCTGGTGGTGCTGTCACCGGCTGGGACTTGAACCCGTACAACAACGGCGCTGGCCTGACCTTCTATGGCTCTGCCTCACCCGGCGGCATCCTGGCCACCGGAACCCCGGGCACCGGCGCGGTTGCAACCAGCCTGGCCTTCGGGGCGCTGATCGGCAGCACGGGCCAATTCAACCAGTTTCAGACCCTGGGCACGAACTTCCAAAACGCGTCCGGTCTGGGTTACATCGGGCTGAGATTCCTCAACGAGGGCACCGGCATCCAGAACTATGGCTGGGCCGAGTTTTCGACCACTGGCGGTGACGGCTTCCCGGCCACGCTGACGCGGTATGCCTACGAGAACACCGGTTTGTCGATCACTGCTGGCAATGTCGGCGTGGTGCCTGAGCCGAGCACGTTCGCCATGTTCGGCTTGGCGCTGGCTGGCGCTGCCGGCTTCAGCGCGCTGCGCCGCCGCCGCCAGGGCTGATCGACCGCACTCGAGCCTTTGAGATGGGCCGACCCGTTCGCGGGTCGGCCTTTTTTTTGATTCGGATGTCGAGGCTCAGCGTCATGATCGACTCTGCGCGGTCACCTGCCTCAGCCGCGCAGGTGGCAAGACACCCAGTGCCCGGCGGCTGTTTGCTTCAACTCCGGCTTCTGCACATCGCACAAGCCCTTCTGCGCAATCGGGCAGCGGGTGTGGAAATGGCACCCGGGTGGCGGGTGAATGGGGCTCGGCACGTCGCCATGCAGCGGAACGCGCTTGCGCTTGACGGAAGGGTCCGGAATCGGCACCGCCGACAGCAGCGCTTCGGTGTACGGGTGCTTCGGGTCGGTGTAGAGCGACTTCGCCGACGCGATCTCGACGATGCGCCCCAGGTACATCACCGCCACGCGGTGGCTGATGTGTTCGACCACCGACAGGTCGTGGGCGATGAAGATGTAGGTCAGGCTGAACTGACTGCGCAGGTCTTCCAGCAGGTTGATGACCTGGGCCTGGATCGACACATCCAGCGCGCTCACCGCTTCGTCGCAAACGATCAAACGCGGGCTGACCGCCAAGGCCCGCGCAATGCCGATCCGCTGGCGCTGCCCGCCGCTGAACTCGTGCGGGTGGCGGCGCATGTGGTCGGCGCTCAAACCCACGGTTTCCAGCAGTTGCGCGATGCGGTCGTGGTACTGCTGACGGGTCTTGGTCAGCTTGTGGATCGTCAGCGCCTCGCCAATGATCGCGCCGACCGTCATGCGCGGGTTCAGGCTCGCATACGGGTCCTGAAAGATGATCTGCATGCTGCGCGCCAGCGCGCGCAACTCGTCCTTGCCAGCCGCGGTGACGCTCTTGCCGTCGAAGATCACTTCGCCCGATGTCGGCTCCACCAGCCGCAGGATGCAGCGCCCGGTGGTGCTTTTGCCGCAGCCCGACTCGCCCACCACGCCCAGTGTTTCGCCCGGCATCAAATCGAAGCTGACCCCGTCGACCGCATGCACCTTGTCGACCGTGCGGCCGAAGATGCCACCCGAGATCGGGAACTGCTTGACGAGGTTCTTGACCTGCAGCAGCGGCGCTGTGGCGGGCGCTGTTGCTGGCGAGATTGCCGGCGAGGCGGTGGCCATGTCGACGCTCATGCCAGTGCCGCTTCCAGAATGCAAGCCACCTTGTGCCCCGGTGCGGCTTCCACCAACGGCGGCGTGGCCGTGCGGCAGGCGGGCATCACATGCCTGCAGCGGTCGGCGAACCGGCAGCCCGGTGCCGGTGCGATCAGCTTGGGCACCGTGCCAGCGATGGCTTCCAGCCGCACCTTGTGGGTGGCGTCCAGATCGATTCGCGGAATGCTGCGGATCAGCCCTTGCGTGTAGGGGTGGCGCGGGCGGGCGAACAGGGCTTCGACGGATGCTTCCTCGATCACCTGGCCGGCGTACATCACCACCACGCGCTGCGCGGTTTCGGCCACCACGCCCATCGCATGGGTGATCAGCATCACCGCCATGCCCAGGCGCTCTTTCAGCTCGTTCAGCAGGTCCAGGATCTGCGCCTGGATCGTCACATCGAGCGCGGTGGTGGGCTCGTCGGCGATCAAGAGCTTGGGGTTGCAAGCCAGTGCAATGGCGATCATCACGCGCTGGCGCATGCCGCCGCTGAACTGGTGCGGGTAGTCGCGCACCCGGCGTTCGGGGGTCGGGATGCGCACCAGCTGCAGCATCTCGACCGCACGGTCCATCGCGGCTTTGCGTGAGAGCCCCTCATGCAGCCGCACCGATTCGGCGATCTGGTCACCGACCGTGTAGACCGGGTTCAGCGAAGTCATCGGCTCCTGAAAGATGATCGCGATCTCTTTGGCGCGGATCTGCTGCATCGCGTGCGAAGAGAGCGGCACCAGGTCGCGGCCCTGCCACAGCACCTGACCGGCCACGATCTTGCCGGGCGGCATGTCGATCAGCTTCATCACCGTCTTGGCAGTGACGCTCTTGCCGCAGCCGGACTCGCCCACCACGCCCAGTGTCTCGCCGGCATCGATGTGCATGTCGACCCCGTCGACCGCATGCAGCCAGCCGTCGTCGGTTTTGAAGTGGGTCTTCAGACCCTTGATTTCGAGCAGTGCCACGGACAGGCCTACAGAACTCTTCGGGGGTCGAGCGCGTCGCGCAGACCGTCGCCGATGAAGTTGATCGTCAGCACCGCCAGGAAGATCGCCAGACCCGGGAACATCGCCCAATGCGCGGCAATGTCCAGGTAGTCCTTGCTGTCGAACAGGATGCGGCCCCAGGTGGGTACGTCGGGCGGAAAGCCCAGCCCCAGAAACGACAGTGTGCTCTCGGCGATGATGGCCGCGGCCACGTCGATGGTGCCGGCCACGATCACCGGGCCGAGGGCATTCGGCAGGATGTGCCGCACCACCTGCCGCGTCGTGCTGGCACCGAGCGCACGCGCGGCTTCGACGAATTCCTTTTCGCGCAGGCTGAAGAACTGCGCCCGCACCAGCCGCGCCACCGGCATCCAGCGGAAGCCGCCCACCACCAGCACGATCATGATGAACACGCCCACCTCGGGTCCGAAGGCACCCTTCAGCGTGTCGCGAAACAGGTAGATCAACAACAGCAACAGCGGCAGCTGCGGCAGCGACAGAAACAGGTCGGTGAGCCACATCAGCGCCGTGTCGACCGCACCGCGCGAAATGCCGGCAATGGCGCCGATCGTGACCCCCACCACGATCGCCATCAGCATCGCGGCGAATCCCACTGCCAGCGAGATGCGCCCGCCGTACAGCACCCGCGCCAGGATGTCCTGCCCCAGGTCGTCGGTGCCCATCGGGTGCAACAGCGACGGCCCCTGCAGCTTGGCGCTGAAATCGATCTCGTTGATGGGCACCTTCCACACCAGCGGCCCGAACAGCACCGCCAGCACCATCAAGAGCAGGACAACCAGGCTCAGCACCGCCATCTTGTGGCGGCGGAAACGGCGCCAGGCCTCGGCCGCCGGGGAAACCGGCTTCGAGTGCCGCGTGGCAACGTGCAGAGCAAGCGCAGGCGAGCCGCCGTCGATGGCAACCGCATCGGGTCCGGCCACGAGGCCGGAACTAGCGATAGGAGATGCGGGGGTCGAGCCAGCCATAGAGCAGGTCAGCGATCAGGTTGAAGAAGATCACCAGGCAAGAAAACACGAAGGTCACAGCCATGATCACCGGGGTGTCGTTGCGCAGGATGGCGTCGATCAGCAAGCTGCCGATGCCGGGAATGCGAAAAATCTGCTCGGTGACGATGGCACCGCCGAAGACCTGCGGCATCGTCAGCGCCACCAAGGTCACCACCGGGATCAGCGCGTTGCGCACCACATGCTTGAAGATCACCACGCGCTCAGCCAGACCTTTGCTGCGCGCGGTGGTTACATAGTCCAGCTTCACCACGTCCAGCATCGACGAACGCACATAGCGCGTCCAGCTGGCCGCCTGAAACAAGCCCAGCACCAGCACCGGCATGATCGATTGCTTGATGTGCGCCCACCACCACGCAAAGCCGGTTTCCGAGATGTCGACGCGGTAGACGAAGGGCAGCCAATCCAGCTTGATGGAAAAGAGCAGGATCAGCATCAGCCCGGTGAAGAAGGTGGGCAGCGAGAAGCCGACGAA
>JBBSPW010000230.1:0-5207 GCA_038258365.1 Burkholderiales bacterium
AGGCACGTCTGGTGCTGTTGTTCCTGCTGCTGGCGCTGGCCACCACCGCAGTGTTCGTCTTCGGCACCCAACGCCTGCTGCAAACCGGTTGGGAGGCTTTCGCCAAACCGCTGGTGGCCGACTATGTGGACCGCTTGGCGGCAGAGATCGGATCGCCACCCGATGTGGTGCGGGCCCAGGCGCTGACCGAGCGGCTGCCGATCAGCGTGCGCATCAGCGGCGCTAGCGTGCAGTTCGACTCGCGTCCGGTCAACGATCGCAATCAGCGCCACAGCGGGAGCAACGATCGCGCGAGCCACTACGACGACAACGACCACGACAGCGACAGCGACAGCAGCGACGCACGCGGCGGGTGGCGCCAACGCTCGGGCTCGACCCCCTTCATCCTGGAACGCCTGAGCGCCGATGGCCACCGCATCCGCTTCGGCCTGGCGCGCCCGCCCGACCCGCTGCGCCCGCGCTTGTTCGGCTGGGCCACGCTTGCAATGCTGCTGTTGCTGACCGCGCTGGCCTACCTGGCAACCCGCCGCCTGCTGGCGCCGCTGGACAGCATCAGCCGCGGGGTTGAATCCTATGGCCGTGGCGAGTTCGATAGCCGAATACCCGTCGCGCGCCGAGACGAGCTGGGCCGCCTGGCCGAGCGCATCAACGGCATGGCGTCGAATCTGCACGGCATGCTGGAAGCCAAGCGCGCCCTGCTGTTGGCCATCAGCCACGAGCTGCGCAGCCCCCTGACCCGCGCGCGGTTGAACACCGAATTGCTGGGCGACAGCGCGCCGCGCCAAGCCCTTCTGCGCGACCTGGCCGAGATGCGCGACTTGATCGACAACCTGCTGGAAAGCGAACGCCTCGCGTTGGGCCATTCTGCGCTGCAGGCCGAGCCTGTGGACCTGCCGGCGCTGGTGCGCGAGCTGGTGGCCGATCGCTACGCGGGCAGCCGCTTCGATCTGCAGATCGACGACATGGGCCCCGGCGGAAGCAGCGGCGGCGGCACCAACAACAGCAACACTAGCAACAACAGCGTCGGGCCGATCGTGGCCGACCCGACGCGCTTGCGGCTGCTGTTGAAGAACCTGATCGACAACGCGGCCCGCCATGCATCGGCGGCTCACCTGCCGCCGGTCGTCTTCCTGCAGCGCCAGCCCGACGGCCGCATCGCCCTCGGCGTGCGCGATTTCGGCCCCGGCGTCAGCTCGGCGCAGCTGCAGCAACTGGGCCAGCCCTTCTTCCGCACCGACAGCGCCCGCAGCCGCGCCCGTGGCGGAGTCGGGCTGGGGTTGACGCTGGCGCGCGGCATCGCAGAAGCCCATGGCGGCGAGCTGCTGATCGAAAACGCCGAGCCCGGCTTGCGGGTCAGTGCGGTGTGGCTGCCCCAGCGGGTCTGACTACCAACCCCACCCGTCGCAAGTCGCTGCGAGCGGCCGCCAAGCCAGCCGTCACAACGGCGGCAAACGCGCTACCACTTGCGGCACGCCGGCCGCATCGGCGCTCAGCACCAGTCCCTCACCCGATCCCGCACCGCTGCCGACCAGCGCCGACAGCACAAAGCTGTGTGTGACCCAGACCTCGAAGCCGCCAGCGGGCGCATCGGCAAGCCCGCGGCGCAACGCCACCAGCGCCGCGGCGTTCTCCGCGTCCGAGCCGATGCGCGGCGATCCCAATGCCGCCCACGGCTGCACCCGCCCGGCCTTGCCGAACGCGAGCGTGGCGGTGTCGATGCAGCGACACCAGGGACTGGACCGCAGCTGTGCCGGTTTGAGCCCCCGCTGTTCGAACCAGGCCCCGATGCGGCGCGCCTGGGTGCGGCCTTCGGCGTTGAGGTTGCGTTGGGTGCTGCAGTCGCCGAGCTTGAACTGCGGCGGGTCGTAAACCCCCGGCGCCAGCGCGTGACGGAAAACGATCACCACACCGCCTTGTCGCAGCAGCTGTTCGGCGCCGGGGTCGGCCTGCACACCTTCTGCTGCGCCGGCGCGCGCGAAGGGCATGGCCAGAGCGGCCAGCAGCAGGGTTCGGCGACGGGCTGGCAATGCGGGGGTCGGCGATGCGGGAGTCGGCAATCGGGGGCTCGGCATCGGCAACCTCGGCAGGAAGATCGGAAAGGCCATGGTGCCACGAGCGGCTTGTGGATTCTGTTGGAGGATGCGGCATCGGTCATCGGCACCGCATGCCAGCGACTGCTTCCCCTTGGCCTTGGCCCCGCTGCAGAGCCGGGTTTCAAGCCGATGCCGATATCCTCTGCGCCACCGATGGACACCCTCACCCACGCCCTCTCCGGCGCCTTGCTTGCGCGCTTGATCGTCGTACGGACGCCGGTGGCCGCAGCCGCATCGGCGCATGGGTCGCCCGGCCGCGTGACGGCCGCCTGGGACCGCCGGCCCGGCGCGCCACCGGCATGGGTCTGTGTGTTGAGCGGCGCCGTGGCGGCGGCATTTCCGGACATCGACTTCGTGAGCTCTGCAGGGGGCCCGGTGTTCTATCTGCAGCAGCACCGCGGCATCACGCATTCGGTGCTGCTGCTGCCGCTGTGGGCGCTGCTGGTGGCCTGGCTGATGGCGCGGTTGCTGCCACCCAAGCGGCACCAGCCGGGTGCATGGAAGAGCCTGCTGCCGATCGTGGCCAGTGGCATCGCGCTGCATCTGGTCGGCGACTGGATCACGCAGTTCGGCACCGTGCTGCTGGCGCCGTGGTCGGACCGGCGCTTCGACCTGGGGGCGGTGTTCATCATCGACCTGGCCCTGAGTGCGACGTTGGTGGTGGGTCTGCTGCTGGCTGCGCTGTGGCCGCGACAGCGCTGGCCCGCCGCATTCGGCCTGCTGGCCTGCATCGGCTGGATCGGTCTGTGCTGGACCGGGCGGCAGGAAGCGCTGGCGACCGGCCGCGAACAAGCTGTTCGTTTGTCGATCTCCAACCCGGTGGTCCAGGTCATGCCGCGCCCCGCATCGCCCTTCAACTGGACCGTGACCGTGTTCGACCCGGCCACCGACACCTACCACCTCGCGCACCTGAACACGCGCCGCACCGAGCCGCTGGTGACCGACCCCGATGCCAACTTCATCCGCGGCTTCTTGCAGCGTTTCTCGGCGCCGTATCAGCCGGTGGGGCTGGCGCACCGACCGCAGCGCTGTGCATCGTTCCGCGACCTGCGCTTCGATTTCCCGGGGGGCGACGCGGCTCCGTTCCGCTATGGGCTGTGCCTGTCGCTCGATGAACGGGGTTCAGCCCCGGCGCCCTTCGCGCCGACCGCGCAACGCTTTCGCGTGGTCGAAGGCCGGATCGAGATGCTGTGACACCACCACCCCGCAGCCCGCCGTCCGACCGCTTGCCGAAGCGAATGCTGTCGACTGTGTCGATGCTGCTGTTGTGGCTGCTCGCAGCCGCCAGCCCGGGCATCGCCGCCGACCCGAATCTGCGGTTCCGGCAACCAGTGGTGCTGCTGGGCGAGGTGCACGACAACGCGGCCCAGCACGCCCTGCGGCTGCATGCCTTTGAAGCCTGGCTGGCCGAGGGGGCGCGGCCGGCGTTGCTGATGGAGCAGTTCGACCGCAACCATCAAGCCGCCATCGACCGCCTGCGCTCGGCCGCGAACCCGCCCGACGCCGATGCACTGATCGACATCGGCGCCCCGGGGCGAAGCGGTTGGGACTGGTCGTTCTACCGGCCCTTCGTGGCTCTGGCGCTGCGCTACCACCTGCCGATCATTGCCGCCAACGTGGGCCGCGACGAAGCACGTGATGTGATTCGCGGTGGCTTGTCCGCCAACGGCTTCGATGGCGATGTCCCACCCGATGTCCAGGCGGCGCAGGCGCAAGCGGTGCTCGACAGCCACTGCGGCCTCGTCGAACCACCGATGGCCGGCCGGATGGCACTGGCGCAGGTGGCACGCGACCAGTTCATGGCACGGCAGGTCGAAGCCCATGCCGAGCGCGGCGTGCTGCTGCTGGCCGGCAACGGCCATGTGCGCCGCGACATCGGCGTGCCGCGCTGGTTGGCGCCGGCGGTGCGGGCGCGCTCCGAATCGATCGGCCTGCTGGAAGTGGCTGCCACCGAGGGTGCGGATGCGGGTCCGACCGGTGCTTACGATGTCGTCGTGCGCACCCTGGCGCAGCCGCGGCCCGATCCCTGCGCCGCGATGAACCGGCCGCCGCGCTGAGACGGCCGCTGCCCCGCGGCAACGGCCGAGCATCGTTGCGAGACAGTGTCAGGCGGGCTGCGAACGGCAACTGCCGGCGCGCTGCCATCGGTCAAGCCTGCGAAAAGTCACGCCGATGGAGCGCCGGCACCCTTCGTTCGAGGGGGGTCGTGCATCCGCTCGAGGTTGTTCTGCGTCCTACAGGGTTCACAAACGTGTCGCCGGCACCCCTGCCCGGCTGCATCGCCCCAACCCAGAGGAGTCCCAAGCCATGAGCCGAACCGCCCTTCCCTCTTTTAACCGCAGCGTGGCGTGCGCCGCTTTCGCGATCGGCTGTCTGGGCACGGTGTCTGCCGCCCACGCGGCCCTTGTCACGCGCAACATCGACCAAGTCATCAGCGCGGCCGCCCTGGACTCATTCGACCTTGACGTCGATCTCGACGGCAACAGCGACTTCACCTTCGAAGCCGCTTTCAGCGCCGACCCGTTTTTTGGCAATGTCGCCTTTGCACAGATCAGGCTGCCGTTCGCAAGCAGCAACTCATTCGTTGTCGACAGTGGCGCCGGCAGCAGCTTTGCGCTCGTGAGCCGCTTGCTGGCCGGCGCCACCGTCGCCAGCACCAGCATGTTCTCTGGGCTGGGCGACCTTGGCGAACTTGCTTCGGAGTTCGTCGCGCCGCCAACCGGCAACTTCCTCGGCTTGAGCGGCTTCGTCGGGCTGCGCTTCGACGCCGCGGGCAGCACCCGCTACGGGTTTGCGCAGATAAGTGTGGACGGCTCGAACACCGCCGACCCCTACACCATCCGCATCACCCAAGTGGGCTACGACGACGCGGGGTTGGCCGTGCAGGTTCCTGACGGCACCGTGCCCGAGCCGGGCAGCCTCGCGCTGCTGGGCGCCGCCGGCATGGGCTTCCTGGCAACCCGTCGCCGCCGCGTCGTTGCCAGCTGACAGTCGCAAACTGACAGACAGAAACTGACAGCCGCAAGCCGGTTCAGCGCCAACCGCTGTGAAAAACGGGGTGCTCGGTCAGCTTGCGGTTCGGCAGCTCCTTTCGTGCTGTGCTCGCCGTCTGGC
>JBBSPW010000231.1:0-5181 GCA_038258365.1 Burkholderiales bacterium
AGCGCCTGCCGGTGTTGATCGCCACGGCGCGCGACTCGGTGCAACAGCGCATCGAAGGCCTGGATGCCGGCGCCGACGACTATGTGTTGAAGCCCTACGACATCGACGAGTTGTTGGCGCGGATTCGCGCGCTGCTGCGCCGCGCTGCGGGCGGGTCCGAGCCGATCTACGAGCAAGGCAAGTTGCGCTTGGACCCAACCACGCGGCAGGCCAGCGTCGACGGCCGGCCCGTGGAGCTGTCGGGGCGTGAATGGGCGGTGCTGGAGCCGCTGCTGGCTCGGCCCGGAGTGGTGCTGTCGCGTGCGCAACTCGAAGACAAGCTCTATGGCTGGGGCGAGTCGGTGCAGAGCAATGCGGTCGAGGTGTACATCCACGGTCTGCGCAAGAAGCTGGGCACCGAGTTGATCAAGAACGTGCGCGGTGTCGGCTACCGGGTGGACCGATGAAGCCATCTTGGCTCGACTCGGTGCTGTCTGGTCGCAGCGGCCTGGCACCGCGCTCGCTGCGGGCCCGTTTGCTGTGGTTCATCGGGGGCGCGATCGTGCTGACCGCATCGCTGCAAGCGGCGTTTGCCTATCGCACCGCGCGTGCCGAAGCCGACCAGATCTTCGACTACCAGATGCAGCAGATGGCGCTGGCGCTGCGGTCGGGGCTGCCGCTCCTTCCTGGAGGGACGACCAGCGAGGACGGTCCCGATCCGAACTTCGAATTCGTCGTGCAGGTTTGGACCGTGGATGGCATCCGCGTGTTCGAGTCGGCTTCCCGCACCGCATTGCCGCAACGCGCGGTACTGGGCTTCACCGATGTACAGGCCCGCGGCAGCACTTGGCGGGTGTTTTCGATGCAGACCCGAACCCGCGTCATTCAGGTGGCACAGGACATGGCGGTGCGCCGCACCATGGCCGGCACCTTGGCCCTCCGGACGGCGCTGCCGATTGCGGCTGCCGCACCGCTGTTGATGCTGGCCGTGTGGTGGGTGGTCAGCGTTTCGATGGCACCGGTTTCGCGTGTGCAGCGGCAGTTGGCCGCCCGACAGGCCGATGCGTTGGACGAGGTAGCGGCGGACGGCCTGCCAGCCGAGATCCAGCCACTGGTGCAGGAACTGAATGCTTTGTTCGGCCGCGTGCGGCAGGCTTTCGACGCGCAATCCAACTTCGTCGCCGATGCCGCCCATGAACTGCGCTCGCCGTTGGCGGCGCTGAAGTTGCAGGCCCAGGCGCTGCGGCGCGCCACCGATGAGGCCACACGCGCAGTCGCGGTGCAGCGCTTGTCGGCCGGCATCGACCGCGCCACCCGGCTGGTCGAGCAGTTGCTGGTGCTGGCGCGCCAGCAGGCCAGCGCCGCAAACGGCAGCAGCGCCGAACCGGTGGCGTTGGGCGCGATCGTCCGCGCGGCCGTTGCCGAAGCTGCGGAGCTGGCCGAACGCAAACAGGTTGACCTGGGTGCCACCACCGTCGTCGACATCACCCTGCCCGGCCATCCCGAAGCGCTGCGCATCTTGTTGCGGAACCTGCTGGAGAACGCGCTGCGCCATACGCCTGCCGGCGGTCGAATCGATGTGGCCCTGCGGGCTTTCGATGGCGCCGCGAAGCTTCAATTGGACGACAGCGGCCCCGGCATTCCCGAGGCCGAACGCGCCCGCGTGCTGGACCGCTTCTACCGCGTCCTGGGCAGTGAGCAGACAGCCGCGCTCAAGTGGAGCGGCGCACAGGCGAGCCCGAACGGCATGCCATCAGAGAGCGGCAGCGGACTGGGTTTGCCGATCGTCAAATCGATCGCAGAGTTGCATGGCGCGGAACTGCGCTTGTGCGCATCGGACACGCTGGGCGGTCTGCGGGTGGAATTGCAGTTTCCCGTGCATCGGAGCCTGGGCGCCTGAGCGGCAAGCTGCTCCGACGGCAGCTTCCGTGTCGGTGTCCTACAGGCCGAGGCTGCGGCTTCCGACGTCACGATGGCACCGACCCTTGGGCACGCAACCCGTTCGCTCGGGGATGCTTGCGGCATCGGCTCAGCAGCCGTTTCAACCGAACCCTTCTGGAGGATCGCCATGCTGCACTACGCTGTTGTCTTCTTTGTCATTGCCTTGATCGCCGCCCTGTTCGGCTTCTCGGGCATTGCTGCGGGTGCTGCCGGCATCGCGCAGGTGTTGTTCGTGGTCTTCCTGGTGCTCGCGGTGGTGTCGTTCATCGTCAACATGGTGCGCAGCAGGTGAATGGGCGGCTCGACCGGTCGACTGCTGACCGGTTGCCATGACGGCCTGACCTATGCTCGATGCGCACCACCCTTTTCACAACACCCATACAACGGAGTAAATAGCCCATGAAATCCTTGCTACGCAGAAGTGACCGTCGCGCAGCGATGGACTCCCTCAAACAGGTTGGCGACGAGTTCGACGACTTGTCGGCAGCTGGTTCGCGTCGGGCGCAAATGGCGCGCGAAATGGCGCGCGAGTGGTGGGAACGCGGCGCGCGTTCGGCACGCGATACAGCCGACACGATGCGCAGCGAAGCCGGTCAGGTGGGCATTCGCACTCAGCGGTATGTGCGCAACGAGCCGGTGAAAGCGATGCTGATTGCAGCAGCGGCTGGTGCGCTGATCGCTGGCCTTTTGGCGATTGGCGGCAGCCGCCGTTATTGGCGCGGTCGCTGACGAGACGAGTCGCCCGATCTGCTTACCGCAATAAACTACCGGCCTGGACCGTCACTGGATCAGGCCGTTTTTCAGCGCGTAGTAGGTCAGGTCGCTGTTGGTGTGCAACTGCAGCTTTTCCAGCACGCGCGTGCGGTAGGTGCTGACAGTTTTCACGCTTAAAAACATGCTTTCGGCCATCGCGCCGATCGTCTCGCCTTTGGCCAGCCGTAGAAACACTTGTAGCTCCCGTTCGGACAGGGTCTCGTGCGCCGGGCGGCTGTCGCCAGCAAGCCCGTCGGCCAGCATTTCAGCCACTCCCGCCGTGATGTAGCGCCGCCCGCGAGCAACCGTGCGGATCGCAGTGGCGATTTCCTCCGGATCGCATTCCTTGTTGAGGTAGCCGCTGGCACCTTGGCGCAGCAAGGTGGTGGCGTAGTGCGACTCTGGAAAACCGCTCAGGATCAGCACTGCCAGGTCGGGGAATCGGGCCTTGATGGCCGCCAGCGCATCGACCCCTCCGGAATCAGGCATCGACAGATCCATCAGCAGCACATCGACCTCGCCGCCACGCACCAAGTCCAAAGCCTCCCGCCCGTTGGCGGCTTCCCCGGTCACGCGGATGTCCACATGCTCCGACAAGAACTGCTTGAGCCCGGCACGCACCACAGCGTGATCGTCCACGATCCCAACTCGAATCATCATTTCGTCCCAGGTTGCGAAGCCGCGGCATTCCGCGCCGTCGAATCTTATCCGGCCGACAAGCACGCAGGGCTGTCAGTGCTATCCGACACGCCAAGGCGCAGCCCGCCTAAGCACCCTGCTGCGTTCGCCGCCTATTCTCGATCTGGCTGCTTCAGCCCGGGATCTTTCCATGTCGATCAGAGCCACATCGTTGCCCGCCATCACCGGCATGCTGGCCTTTGTGGCCAGCGCCGCGCTGGTCCTGCTCGACCCGGCCGGTGACAGCGCGCACCCCGTCACCGTTGTGGGTCACCCGGCGACGGCCTCCGCTTCGGCTACCGGCGTTGGTGTGCCGGCCGATTCGTCGTCGGATGTCGGTCTGTGGGTGCCGCCTCATCCCGCGGCTGTCATGCCCAAAAGCTAAATCCGAAGCGCATTCAGCGCAAATCGCATCTCACGAACGTCTCAAGGAGTACCGATGTCCAGCACCAAAACCCCCGCCGCTGAGCACAAGCGTTTGAACATTGATCAGTCGGCCGTAGACAAGGCCAAGCAAAATCTCGCCGACGGAGCGGTGACCCCGGCGGCAGGGCCGTGGCGTGAAGACATCCTGAGGCTGCTCAACGATTCCTTGGCCACCGAATTGACCTGTGTGCTGCGCTACCGCCGCCACCACTTCACCGCCACCGGCCTCGCGTCGCCCAAGATCGCGGAAGAATTTTTGGTCCATGCCAACGAAGAGTTGGCCCACGCCGACCGCATCGCTGAGCGCATCGTGCAGTTGGGGGGTGAGCCCGACTTCACGCCCAACACCTTGCAGAAGCGCAGCCATGCCGAATACGACGAATCGTTGGAGCTGAACGCAATGATTCGCTCGAACCTGACAGCCGAGCGGATCGCGGTCGAGGTCTATCGCCCGACCATCGAGTTGATCGGTGACAAGGATCCGACCACCCGGCGCATGCTGGAAGAAATCTTGAGCGATGAAGAAGAGCACGCGGACGAGTTGAGCGACTGGCTGACGCGCTGAAGGCGTATCGCATCGTCATTTCTTCTGCGAAGCCGACGCAAGAATGCACGTTGGCTTCATCCATGCCAAGCCCGCAGGGTCCCAGGGCGCCGGGCCCGTTTCGCGGGCTGGGCAGAATGGCGGCAGATTCCAAATCCGGCGCCGACGCGCCGGATCGCTTTTTGTGATTGACGCGCCCCGATGCAGTCCTTGAAGACGTTCATCGTCGAAGACAGCCCGCTTATTCGCGATGGGCTGATCGAAACCCTGGAAGAATTCACTGCCGTCGAGGTTGTCGGAACCGCTGCGGACGAGGCAAGTGCGGTGCGCTGGTTGACCGACCAGGGACGCGACTGCGACTTGATGATCATCGACATCTTCCTCAAGGGGGGCTCTGGCCTCGGGGTGTTGAAGTTGGTGCGCCAGGCAGGTCTGAGCGGCAAGCGTGTGGTGCTGACCAATTACGCCACCGACGACATCCGCCGCACTTGCTTGGCTCTGGGTGCCGACCGGGTGTTCGACAAGTCGCAGGAACTGGAAGAGCTCATCACCTACTGCACCCAGTTGGCATCCGGCGGCGACACCCGCTCCGGGGCGCTGGTGTGACCGCCGGGCAGCAACGCACCTGTCGGCGCGGCGCACCCGAATCCATTTGCTCGCGTGGTGCGGCGCGGTGATCGACCCGCTGATCCGCTTTGCGCACGCTCGTCGCCGCTTCGTACTGCCGCTGGCGGTGCTGGCGGCTCTGGTGGTGGTGGTCATCAACGAGGTGACCTTCCATCGCAGCAAGACGACATTGGCTCAAGCCTCGTCCCACTCGGGGCAGCGAGCCCAGGCGCAGCTCGTGCTGCGCTTGTTGC
>JBBSPW010000232.1:0-5158 GCA_038258365.1 Burkholderiales bacterium
ACCAGGATGTAGCTGTAGGCCACCAGCGAACGCAGCACGTTGCGAAAGAACGCCCGCACGAAGCCGATGCGCTCGCCCTGCCCGTCGGTGATCTGCAGCTTCATCAGCCACTTGCCGGGCGTGGCCCGCAACTTCGAGGCTTCAAAGGCCGGCATCAGCAGGTAGAACACGCTGATCAGCAAGCCCTCGATGGCGTCCTGGTCTTCGCTCAGGTCCAGTGCGGCCACAAGCAGCACACCCACCAAGAAGGCAAAGACGTAGTCCAGCACCAGAGCCCCCGCTCTCTTCCAGACAACGTTGCGGTAGTACTTCTGCCGCCAGTCCGGGTCGAGCTGGGCGTTGACGGTCGGGCTTTGGGCATCAAACAGACCCGGCGGTGGCGGGGCAGGCAGCGCAGCTTCGGCGGAACTGACCTGCAAGGGTGCGCTGTCCCGCTGTGCGGTGGACATCAGCGGGGCCACGGTCGGCGGGGCGGCCGCGACCGCGGCAACGCTTGCGGCGGATGTCGCCGACGCCAGCTTCACCTCGCCCCGCTGCGCCAGTTGGTTCAACGACGCATAGATGTCCTCGACCACCACGGTCAGCGCATCGTCGGCGCTGGGCCACGCAAGCCGGCTGTTGAGCGGCTGCAGGTTGCGCGGCAACACGTCCAAGCGAGCGAACGGGGTCGCCTTCCACATGCAGTTGCGCACCAGCAGCGGCACCATCACGGTCTGGCCGCGGTTGTGCCGGTCGGTGACCTGGCGCACCCGCCCGTAAACCTCGTCGTTGCCGATGAAATCGGAGCTGATCAGCACCAGCACGATGTCGGCTTGGAGCAAGCGCTGGCGGTAGCTCTGGACATCGGCACCGCTGGGAATGTCGAAGTCGCTGTTGAGCTGGATCGGCTTGACGAAGTCGCGCACGACCGGGCGCAGGTGCTTGGCGATCGCCTGGCAGACCTCGCGGTCTTCGGGCGCGGCCAGCAGGTAAACGACGATCGGCGCGGGTGTGGGCGCGGCAGCCGCCGAATCTGTGGCAACAGGGTCGCTCATCGGGCGCTCCGAGTGGCGATCAGGTGGTCTACCAGGCGTTCGATTTCGATCGCAATTTCGGTGAAGGCATCGTCGCGGTTGGGATAGTCCATCACCGGGGTCGCGTTGCGCGGCAGCGCCTGCAGCTTGGCGTACGGCATGGCCGACCATTGACAGCGCCGCAGGATGATCGGCACCACACGCGCAGTGCCTGCTTCATGGCGTTGCATCGCCGAGGCCAGCTCCTTGTCCCAGATGAAGTCCGATGCGTTGAAGTCGACACTGACCAGCAGCAGGATGACCTCGGCCGCCGCCAGCTCGGCCATGATCGCGCGGTCCCACTCCTGGCTGGCGATCAACTCGCGGTCATTCCAGACGCGGATCTTGGACGATCGCTTGAGCACCTTCAGATACTTGTCCAGCTCTGTCTTGAGCGGCTCGTCTTCGTGGGCGTACGAGATGAAGATGCCGACGCCGGATCGCTGCGATTCCTCTGCCATCGCCCTTCTCCCGTGTCTTGTTTTTTGGGACGCCACCAAGCATAAGCCGCAATGTGCACTGTCACCACCGTGTGAACACGGGTGGCGGTTTCTAGCCTCGGCACAGCATCCGCAACGCCTCCAAATCCGGCTCGACACCGAGCCCCGGTGTCTCTGCCAGTTCGATGCGGCCGTCCCGCAATGTCGGCCCCGGTGGAAACAACGCGCTGCGCAGCGGGTTCTCGTTGGCATCGATTTCCAGCATCCCCCCGGGCCGCGCGGCCAGCACCTGCGCCGAGGCCATCAGACCGATGCCAGCGCCGAGGTAGTGCGGGCAGTACCGCAACCCCGCCGCCTGGATGCGGTCGATCACCTGCAGCACGCCTGAGACACCGCCCCACTTCGCCAGATCGGGCTGCACCACCGCCACCGCGCCCGATGCGATCAAGGCATCGAAAGCCGCTGCGCCGATCGAGTTCTCGCCAGCCGCCAGCGGAAAGTCGGTGGTGGCTGCCAGGTGCTGCCATTCGCCCCACGGCCGGTCGGCGCGCAGCGGCTCCTCCAGCCATGCCGGTGCCATCTCGGCCAGTCGCGCGGCCATCGCCTGGGCGGTGCCCAGGTCCCAGGCCTGATTGGCATCGAGCATCACCGATGCGCCCTCACCGGCGGCCCGGCGCACCGCACGCAGGTTGTCGATGTCAGGTTCAACACCGAAGCCGACCTTCAACTTGAAGGCGTTGTGACCCTCGCGCCGCAGTTGCTCGACCACCTCTGCGGGGCGGTCGGGGTTGATGCCGCTGGCATAGACCGGTACCTTAGCCAGCGCGGTGCTGTGCGCTGCCGATGCGCGCAGATGGCGCCAGAGCGGCAGACCGGCGCGGCGCGCGGCCAGATCGTGCAGAGCCATGTCAAGGCCGGCGATGGCTTGTGCGAACGGCCCCGGCTCGCCGGATTGCAGCGCCAGCACCGCCGTGCGATCGGTCATCAGTTGCCACGCCGCGGCCGGTGAGTCGAAACGATGCCCGATCACCACCGGCGCCAGCACGGTGCGGATCAATTGCGCACGGTGTTCGGCACCGCACGACGGGAAGTTGCACCAGGCCTCGCCCCAGCCATGCGCGCCATCGGTGTCTTCGATGCGCAGCAGCACAGCGGGCCGGTCGCCCATGGTGCCAAACGAAGTGCGCACAGGCTGCCGCACCGGCCAGCGCAGCACATGCACGTCGATGCAGGCGATCTCGATCATCTGGCTCAAGGTGGTTTCCCCGGGTGCGTCGAACACGGTCTTTAGGTATAAAGAGATGGTCTATGGTACGTTCAGCACATTGATGTCGCAACCTCGATGACCCTGGCTTCTCCTTCCCCTTCTTCTGCGGGTTCGCCTGCGCGGTCGTCTGCAACCGGCGCTGGCCTGCGCGCCGCCGCTGGGATGCTGGCGCCCTGGCTCGTGATCGTCGCGCTCTGGTACGCGGTGCGCCTCAGCGGGCTGGTCAACCCGGCGCTCGTGCCGGCGCCGCATGCGGTGTTCACCCGCTTCATCGAATTGGCGCAGGGCCGCCTGCCACTCGATATCTGGATGTCGACGCAGCGCGTCTTCATTGGCGTGTTCCTCGGTGTGGGTGTGGCAGTGCCGGTGGGCTTCGCGATCGGCTGGTACCGCAGCGTTCGCAACTTCATCGACCCGCTGATCAACTTCTTTCGCGCATTGCCGCCGATCGCGCTGATTCCGCTGGTGATCGTCTACTTCGGCATCGGCGAAGCCGCCAAGACCGCGATCCTGTTCTATGCCTCGTTTTTCGCCGGGGTGATCGTGATGGTCGAAGGCATCGGCCAGATCAGCTCTATCTATGTCCGCGTGGCCCGCACGTTGGGAGCCGGTGACAGCGAGATCTTTGCAAAGGTGATCGTGCCGCTGACGGTGCCCCACATCCTGACTGCGGTGCGGGTGGCGCTGGGCGTGGCCTGGGCCACCTTGGTGGCGTCGGAGCTGATCGCCGCGCAGCAGGGTCTGGGTGCGTTGATCCAGGACGCGTCGTCGTTCTTTCAGCTCGACATCATCTATGTCGGCATCATCTGCATCGGCTTCATCGCGCTGGCAATGGACGTGGCGCTGCGGGCCGCGACGAGGCGGTTGGTGGCCTGGCAAGACCGCCTGGCATGAGCACCGACGCTGTCGACACGGTCGCGAACCCGGGCACCCAGGCGCACGCACCGGTGCGCATCCGCTTTCAGACTGTGGGGGTCGACTTTCCCACCGCCAACGGTCCGATGACCGTGGTCGACGGCGTCGATCTCGACATCCGTCAGGGCGAATTCGTCTCGATCATCGGCCCGTCCGGGTGCGGCAAGACCACGCTGATGAACATCGTCGGCGGCTTCGTCAAGCCGAGCCGCGGGCAGGTGCTGCTGGACGGCCAGCCGGTCACCGCACCCGGCCCCGACCGGGGCGTGATGTTCCAGGAGTACGGCGTGTTCCCGTGGCTGACGGTGCGTGCCAACATCGAATTCGGTCTCAAGCTCAGTGCGAACCGCAAGCGCCTCAAAGACCGAGCCGGCATCGTCGACCGCTATCTGGGCTTGATGGGGCTGACCGACTTCAGCGACCATTTTCCGAAGCACCTGTCGGGCGGCATGCGCCAGCGCCTGGCGATCGCGCGCGCCTATGCGGTGCAGCCGGAATTCCTGCTGATGGACGAGCCCTTCGGCGCACTCGATGCCCAGACCCGCAGTGCCATGCAGGACCTGCTGCTGCAGGTGCTGGCCGCAGAAGGCAAGACGGTGATGCTGATCACGCACTCGGTCGACGAAGCCATCTATCTGTCGTCGCGAATCGTGGTGGTGACGGCTCGGCCGGCGCGGGTGCGCACCCTCATCGATGTGCCTTTCGGCTACCCGCGCGACGAAACAGTGCATGAAGACCCACGGTTTGCCACCCTGCGCGCCGAGATCCGCGCTTTGGTGATGGAAGAGTACGAAGCGCAGGCGCAGCAGGTGATGAAGGCACCCGCGCGGTCGATTCAGTGAATGACCCATCGACCCATTGGCCGAATGACTGCGTGTCCGAATAACCGAATGAATGAATGAATCACTGAATGACCAACCGCAGCAACGACCACCGACTCAACCAGGAGACAAGCATGACCCAACCCAGCAACCGCAGAAGAGTTCTGATCCAGGCCGGCGTGGCCGCAGCCGCCACCGCGGTCATCGGCGGCTTCGCACCGCATGCCTTCGCGCAAGGGCGCAGCAAGGTGCGCGTGGGCTATCTGCACACACCCGCTGTCGACGGCCAGATCTGGCTCGGCCATGAAAACGGCACCTGGGCCAAGCACGGGCTCGACCTGGAGTTCATCCAGTTCACCACCGGGCTCGAGATCTTCCAGGCCATGATCGGCGGCAGCCTGGATGTGCTGTCCACCGGGGCGGTGGTGTCCAACTTTCCGGCCCGCGGGCAAGGCAAGGTCTTCCTGCTGAACAACATCGAATACGCCACCGCGCAACTGTGGGTGCGCGACGATTCGATCCAATCGCTGGCCGACCTGAAGGGCAAGAAGATCTCCACCACCACCGGCACCACCGCGCATGTGTTTCTGGACCGCGCGTTGCGATCGGCCAAGCTCGACCCGGGCAAGGATGTGCAGATCGTCAACCAGCGCATGGCCGAGG
>JBBSPW010000233.1:0-5143 GCA_038258365.1 Burkholderiales bacterium
CAGGCGATGCTCAGCAGGTGCAACGTTTGCTCGGATGTTCTCCAGGTGCCGTTCCGGGCGGCGGCTTTGTCGCGCGCGTAGGCGACAAAGGTCAGCAGACTCATGCCAAGGTAGACCCAGGCGATGGTGGCAGGCGGGCGCCAGAAGAGGGCGACCCCCCCGTAGAGGAGCATGAACGCCGGAACCGCGAACAGAGTCGCCGCGCCCCACGACGCCGCAGCCGGCTGGCGCAGCCGAATCGGCCGCGTCGCGCGGATCGGCAGCACGTTCTTGGCTCTTTTCTTGCCCTGCGGACCGATCTCGATCCCGAAGGACAGCCGCTGGGCCGGGGCGGGCCGACCGTCGAGATTCGTGATGGCCTTGATGTGAACGAAGATCGGCTCGCCACCCTGATCCGGCAGGACGAACCCGAAGCCACGTTCGTCATTCCATGATTGCAGCGCGCCTTCGAACCGCCTGCTGTCGCTGTCGGACGTGCCGGGCTTGCCGGGCGTGCGCTGGCCGGACATCAGGGCGCAGCGCCACTGAACGCGGGCAGAGACTCGGTGCCGATCAGGCCTGTCGGAAGCACCGTCACCGCCTGGCGGCCAGCGGGCCGGGTCCTCACACGGGCCACCGGGCGATACTCGGCGCGAGCGCGGCGCGACTTTCGCTCTGTGCTGTCCCTGCCTCTTGTCGATTGGAGATTGCATGTTCAAACACTGCCTGCTCCTGTGTGGCCTGGCTTCGGCCGGTGTCATTCCCGCTGCGCAGGCCGCGACCGCTTGGGACGAGGGCATTTCCGGCGATCTGAGCAACCTGGGCATGAGTCCCACCGCGGTGACACTGCAACTCGGCACCAACATCGTTCGCGGCACCACGGGCCGCAGCGGCGGGGTCGTCGACCGAGACTACTTCAGCTTCACGGTGCCGGAGGGTTGGCAGCTCGATGCGTTGAACGTGTTGCCCGGAACCACCTTCATCACGGTCTCCGATCTGGGGTTCATCGCCATGCAGGCGGGTCCGCAAGTCACCGTCAACCCGACGGGCGGGAGCGCGACCGGGTTGTTGGGCTGGGTTCACTACAGCCAGAACGATCTGGGCACGGACATCCTCGGCTTGATCGGCATCGGCTTCGGTGGCAGCGGGTTCGCCACGCCGCTCGGGTCAGGGGTCTACAGCGTGTGGCTGCAAGACACGGCGACCGGCACCGCCGCCTACAACTTCGATTTTCGTGTGAGCGCGGTTCCGGAGCCCGCGTCAACAGCACTTCTGCTTGCGGGTCTGACGGCATTGGCTGGGCTTCGGGCGCGGCGCCGACGATCGATCGGCTGATCGGCTTGCCGAGTGGGCCGGCGCTGGGTTGCCGGTCGGCTGCCGATTGCCGATTGCCAATTGCCAATTGCCGGTTGCCGGTTGCCGATTGCCTGTTGCCTGTTGCCTGTTGCCGATCGCTGAATGCCGCGGCGACCGTGGCTTCGACCCTCAGGGGTCGGACGAATGGGAGTGGTCAGGGGCGCCGTGGGCGTGTGAATGAACCTGTGCTGCATGCCCCGCTCGATACGCCCCCCCTTCGGGTTCGAACGCGGCTTGCCGTTCTTCCACCAGCAGGTGCAAGCCCCGCAACATCCCGGCCAACACCGGGTCGGGTTCGATCTGCAGGTGGTCGACTTGCAATTCGACCGCCACATGGCGGTTGCCCAGGTGGTAGGCGGCGCGCAGCAGGTCGTGCGGCACGCCGTGCTCGGGGCAGTGGCGCACCGCCATCACCGCTTGCGGCGCTGCATCGACCGCGACCAGCGAGCCGTCTTCGGCCACCAGCACATCGCCCCCGCGCAGCACCGTGCCGCGCGGCAAAAATACCGCGAGCACCCGGCCGGCGGAATCGGTGGCGTCGAAGCGACTGCGGCAACGGTCGTCCCACGACAAGGACACCCGTGTCGCACGCCGCAGCAGGGCCGGCGCCAGACCGCGTGCGGCGGGGATCGACCGGCTGACGGTCAGCATGGCTGGATGTCCGCCCGCATGCAGTTCCTGGCGCGATGCACCCGGCGCGACGGCTGCTGCAGCTTCAACGACCTGCCCGAACAGCGCCCAGCAGGCCCAGCAACCCGGCGCCCATCAGCAGCAGGCTGTGCGGCTCCGGGATCGGCGCGGTGAATCCCAACTGTTCGCTCGCCAACCGCTGCAGCACCCGCGCGTCGGCAGGGCGGATGCCCAGGTCAGCCGCCGCAACCTCGGCGGTGCCCAGCGACAACGGGTCGACTCCAGTCAGCGTGCCGAACAAGGTCAGGGCGCTCAGGTACGAACCGAGCACACTGGCATGGGTGCCATCGTCGAACCACAGGTCCAGCAGTCCGTCGGTGGCTGCATTCGGTCCCCAGAAATCGGCGGTCGCCAACCCCTGGTCGATGGCCCGCTGGAACGACTCGCCCACCGGCGCGATGCCGGCCAGGTCGCCGCTGCCGTTGGCCGCTGCCAGCGCCGACGCGGCCATCGCGGCCATTCGCAGATCCTCGGTCATGGCGCCCAGCGAGTTGTAGAAGGTTGCAGCGGGCGTGGTGGTTCGCGTCACCGCGCCGGTCGCAGGGTCGGTGGTGGTGACGAAGGCGCCGTCCACCAGGTTCGGCCGTGCCCAGGTTTCGTACAGATAGACCTGGGTCGCAGCGCTGGCATTGGGGTTGGCGGGAATGTTGCGCAGGGTGTTGCAACCGGTGGCCGACGCGCCGGTGGCGGCTTGGCACGCAGCCGTCTGCGCAGCCGTGGTGGCCCCTTCGAAAAAATCGCGTTCGCGGTAGCTGTGGGCCACGCCCTGGTGCACGAACGCTTCGGTTTTGTCGACGTAGTTCAGAAACCAGTCGGGGTTCGAATTGAGCCCCGGCTGGCGGGGCAGCGATTCATCGCTTTGTTCCTGCAGCACCACCTTGCCCCAGGTTTGCGAGGCGATGTTGCCCCGCAGATCCCAGCCGGCCGCGTTGGTGTTCAGAAAGTGGCCGCGCAAAGAGGCTGCGTTTCGGGTCGACAGTGCCACGTCGTAGTCCAGCCCGGCCTGCACGGTGAATTGCTTGAAGATGCCCGGCACGCCGCCCCAGGGATGGGGTTCGAAGGCGTTGCTGCCGGCCGGGTTGGTCGCCCACATGGAAGCCGTCAGGTCGCGCACATTGGCAGCGTTGTAGCCCATCACCGGGTCGATGCGGCCGAAGGTGTAGCTGTTGCCGACGAACAGCACCGAGGTCGGGTCCGCGTGGGCTGGCGTAGCAGCAACGATGGCAAGGGCGGCACAGCTGCCGATCAGCAGGGTCAAACGTGGCATGGCGGCGTTTCCTGACGGTGTGGATGCGATCGGCGCAGCCTACCGGATCGCGCTGCCGGAGCCGATCCGGGGCTGCCCTGCGTCATGCCCCTACCTGGGTGGCCGCAGGCGCTTTCAGACCCCGCAGATGATCGGCAAGGCGTCGCCGATCGGGGTGCGAATCAGGGCGTCGGCCAGATCGTCCATCGGGGTCGGCTGGTCGTTGACGATCACCACCCTGGCGCCGACTTCCTTTGCATGCGGCACCGCACCGGCAATCGGATACACCTGCAGGGTGGTGCCGATGGCCAACAGCACGTGCGCGTCGGCCACCGCGCCCATCGCGCGGTTGATCACCTCCTGCACCAGCATCTGGCCGAACGAGATCGTGTCGCTTTTCAGGATGCCGCCGCAAGCCAGGCAAGCCGGGTCGGCGTCTCCGTCGCGCACCCGCTGCAGCACCGCCGGCATCGGCGTTCGCGCGCCACAACCCATGCACACCGCGCGATGCATCGTGCCGTGGACCTCGATGATCCGTTCGGCACGGTTGCCGGCACTGCGGTGCAGCCCGTCGATGTTCTGCGTGATCAACGCATGCAGCTTGCCGCGCTGCTCCAGTGCCACCAGCGCTCGATGGCCGCGGTTCGGTTTGGCGTTCCATGCGCTGCTGTTCAGCCGCGCCTGCCAAGCACCGACGCGCACCTCCGGGTCGGCCAGATAGTGCTGCAGGGTCGATTGGCGCTCGGCCTCGGGGTTGCGGGTCCACACACCCTGCGGGCCGCGAAAATCCGGGATGCCGGACTCGGTGGAGATGCCAGCGCCCGTCAATACCACCACGCGTTCGGCCGCGTCGATCCAGGAACGGGCGCGTGCGATCGCGTCGCGGTCGGCGGTGTCCAAGGCGCGATGCGCGTCAGAACAGGAAATACCGCTGCGCCAGCGGCAAGACGGTCGCGGGCTCGCAGGTCAGCAGTTGCCCGTCGGCGCGCACCTGGTAGGTCTGCGAGTCGATCTCCATCACCGGCAAGTAGTTGTTCAGCACCATGTCTGCTTTCTTCACGCCGCGGCAATTCTGTACCGCCGACAAGCGCTTTTTCAGACCGAGCTGGGTGTCGATCTCGGCATGCATCGCGGCCTGGCTGACAAAGCTCAGCGAAGTGGCTTGCAGCACCCGCCCGAAGCTGCCGAACATCGGCCGGTAGTGCACCGGCTGCGGGGTCGGGATCGAGGCGTTGGCGTCGCCCATCAGCGCTGCGGCGATGAAGCCGCCCTTCAGGATCAGGCTGGGCTTGACACCGAAGAAAGCCGGGCGCCACAGCACCAGGTCGGCCCATTGGCCGACTGCGACGCGGCCCACCTCGTGGCTGATCCCATTGGCAATGGCCGGGTTGAGCGTGTACTTGGCGATGTAGCGTTTGATGCGCTGGTTGTCGTTGCGCTCCGAATCGCCCGACAGGGCACCGCGTTGCGCCTTCATCTTGTGCGCGGTTTGCCAGGTGCGGATGATGACTTCGCCGACCCGGCCCATGGCTTGCGAATCGCTGCTCATCATGCTGATCGCACCCAGGTCGTGCAGCACGTCTTCGGCAGCGATGGTCTCGCGCCGGATGCGGCTTTCGGCGAAGGCCAGGTCTTCGGCGATCGATGCGTCCAGGTGGTGGCACACCATCAGCATGTCCAAGTGCTCGTCGATGGTGTTGACGGTGTAGGGCCGGGTCGGATTGGTAGACGACGGCAGCACGTTGGCAACCCCCACCACTTTCAGGATGTCGGGCGCATGGCCGCCGCCGGCGCCTTCGGTGTGGAAGGCGCAGAGCGTGCGGCCGCGGGTGGCGGCAATGGTGTCTTCGACGAAGCCGCTCTCGTTCAAGG
>JBBSPW010000234.1:0-5134 GCA_038258365.1 Burkholderiales bacterium
CGCTGGGCAGCCAGTACCAGCAGATGCAGCAGCAGTTGCAGCACGACCCGACGCTGGCGCGGGTGCAGCTGGCTTCGATCTCTTGCGACCTGGCACACGATGGCCGCGCCGAGCTGGGCCAGCTGGCGCGAAGCCTCGGTGCCGACCGTGTGCGCTGGAGCTTCGCGGTGCCGGCCAGCGATGGCGATGCCAACAAGCTGCTGCATGCGCTGGGCGTGGTGGCGATCGCCGACGGCGCAGGTGGCTTCGTGCACAACGGTGACATCCACCTGCTCGACCATGAAGGTCGGCTGCGCGGGCTGTTCACCCTCGACGAATGGCCGCAGGCGCTGGCCGCCGCGCGGCAGTTGACGCTGGCGCCATGAAAGCGCGACACCAGCTTGCGTCGATCGCGCTTTACGGCGCGCTGGCCGTGCTTCCGCTGCTGCTGCTGTGGCCGTCGCTGCGCGGGCTGGTCGAGGGGCGCATGTCGCTGCACATGCTGCTCGAGTTCCCGCTGCTGTTCGCCGCCGGCTGGGCTGCGCAACGCCTGGGCTTGCGCGCGGGCTGGCTGCATTGGATCGACTGGCGCGGCTGGACGGGCGCGATGCTGGCGACGCTGGTCAGCCTGACCTGGATGCTGCCGTCACTGCTCGACCTGTCGCTGATGCTGCCGACCGTGGCCGCCGCCAAATACGTCAGCTGGTGGCTCGCAGGTTGGTGGCTGGCGCACAGCTGGCAACGGCTGGACGCGGAGGTGCTGCTGTTCTGCATCGGCAACATCGCCTGGATGACCGCCACCGCCGGCATGCTGTACCTGGACACGCCGCAGCGACTGTGCGTCAACTACCTGCAAGACGACCAACGCCATGCCGGCATCGGGCTGGTGTTGCTGGCGATGGCGCTGGGCGTGGCGGTCATTGGCCGTGCCGTGCAACTGCAGCGCATCGCGCCCAAAACCCCGCAGGTCGACCGCACCGATGCCCAGCGACGCCAACCAACCGGCCGCGTGCCCGACACGGCTCAAGCGATTCCGACAAACGCAGCGCCATGAAGTTTGCATTGATGTCCGACCTGCAACTGTCGGTGCATGCGATGCCGGCACCCGCTACGGATGCCGATGGGAGGTGCTGACAGGTGGCTTGCACCGACCGGCCAGCGCCATCGCGACTGGTGCGAGATGTCTCTCGCATCCGCGTGGCGCCGGACTTCGGCGACCGCCTGACAGCCGCTGGGACCCGGTTGCAGTTCGACCGCGCGGCGAACTGGTCGTCGGGCATCACAGCGCCTCGACCATCGACCATCGATCAGACGGCCCGTCGCACCATCATCCCGCGGATCTGGCTGATCGCGCCGGCCGGGTCCAGACCCTTGGGGCACACATCGGTGCAGTTCAGGATCGAGCGGCAGCGAAACAGCCGGTACGGGTCTTCGAGGTTGTCGAGGCGCTCAGAGGTGGCCTGATCGCGGCTGTCGACCAAGAAGCGATAGGCCTGCAGCAAGCCGGCCGGGCCGACGTACTTGTCCGGATTCCACCAGAAGCTCGGGCACGCACTGGTGCAGCAGGCGCACAGGATGCATTCGTACAGCCCGTTCAGCAGGTCGCGTGCCTCGGGCGACTGCAAGCGCTCGCGCTCGGGCGGTGGATCGTTGTTGACCAAGTACGGCTTGATCGAATGATATTGATGGAAGAAACCCGTCAGGTCGACGATCAGGTCGCGGATCACCGGCATGCCCGGCAGCGGCTTGAGCACCACCGTCTTCGGCAGCGAACGCATGTTGGTCACGCAGGCCAAGCCGTTCTTGCCGTTGATGTTCATCGCGTCCGAGCCGCACACGCCTTCGCGGCACGAACGCCTGAAGCTCAGGCCGGGGTCGGTCGACTTGAGCTGGATCAGCACGTCGAGCAGCATGCGCTGGCTGTCGTCGACCTCGACCTCGTAGTCCTGCATGCGCGGCGGCGAGTCGCTGTCCGGGTCGTAGCGATAAATTCGAAAGATGTGCATGGGTCAACCCGGCATCTCAGAACCCCCGGGCAAGAGCGCCGGTGGGTGACCCGGCCGAAGGCGGTCGATCACACCCGATTGAGGTCTTCGGCGGCTGCCGTGATCGCTGCGTCCGAGCGTGACATCGGCGCAGCGGAACTTCATCTGCGCACCGTTGTTCTGATCGCTCACGGCAGGCCTCCAGGGTTGTGATGTCTGCCCATGGTCAAACGCCGAGCGCCAATTGCGCCGCCTCGGACATCCGCGATCGATCCCACGGCGGATCGAAGACCATGTCCACGTTGACTTCTTCCACATGCGGCAGCGCCGCAGCGCCAGCAGCTTGTCGGCCACGTCGTTCGCCAGGAAGTCGCGCATGGACGCAGCCGGGTGCGGTGAGGGTCATCGCGATCGATGCGTGGAAGCGACCGTCCTGCGCGGGCAGCAGGTCGCAAACATAGACCAGGCCGAGCTCGACGATGCAGGGGAAGGTATGGGCGCCGCGGTACGGCCCGATCAGCAATGAATCGCACTGCGTGTGCTTGCGCGCGCCGGCAGCCATGGGGCGCTACGCGTTAGGGCCCTCGCAAGGCCTGCGTCAGCGCCGCTTCCTGGCGTTCAATGACCGGCATGGCGAAGTCCTTGTGTGATGCGCGCAAAGTCCGCGTCATCGTTGAAACAGCCGCGGTGAATGTTGCGCGCAATACCCAGCGCCATGGTCTGAAGCCGCTCGGCGACGGGCACGGCGAAGAGCCTGCCGGTGGTCGCGAACCACAGTGTCAGCCAGCGCTCGAAGTGCTGCGGCGTGATGTCGGTCATCGCCATGTGCTTGGCGAAGACGTTGCCGCTGAAGCTGCGTGTGCTCAACACCAGCGTGCTCCAGAACTCGACCATGCGCGGCAGGTGTGTGGCCCAACGGTCGGCCAGCACCGCGTCGAAGGTCGGCCCGAGCAGCGCGTCGGCGCGAACTTCGTCGTAGAAGCAATACACCAGCCGGGTGATCGACTCGCGGTCGATGGCGCTGGAATGGGTGGGCTCGGTCGACGTGATCATGTGCATGCGTTTATAGATGCACAAGATATGCCTCTTTGCACAAAAAGGCAAGTTGTCGGCGACCGGTCGTGTCTACCTCATGGACTTCGGCGGCCGAACGCGACCCCGAGTTCGAGGCCAAGGCGGAGAACGTCCGGCAGCGCCCGAAACCGTACAAATCCGGCCGCGTCAAGGACACGCGCGAGATCGTCGTGCGACCGAACTGTGTGATGGGCTACCGCGTGACCGGTGCTCTGGTCGAAATGCTGCGCATGTTGCACACCGTGCAGCAGTGCCCTTGACCGGCGCTCAGTCCCGCCGCGCCTGACGCGATGTTTGGGGGCAACTGCGACTTCGCATCGATCAGAGAATCGGCACCTGTGCCGTGTCTGGATTCCCGCGGGAGGCACCAGTTCGTTGCCTCAGTCCTCGGCGGGCGACGTCCGCCGATCAACGGTTCGGTGCGGGAGAGTGCAGCAGCTGGTTCTGCGTCAACTCGGGCAAGCCGTACTTGCTCAAGATGCCGTTGACCGCCTCGCTGTAGTCGCGATCGATCACGCGCTGCTGGTTGACCAGGTATGCGGTGGCTGCCACCAGGGTCAGCCCCAGGGTCCTCGACGCCGCGGCGATGGTCGCGGCTCCACCGGCCAACAGGCCGAGCCCGGCAACCCCGGCGGGGATGCCCGCCGTCACTCGGGCGTCGTCGATCTTGCGGACATACTGACGCTGATGCGCGGTCGACAACTCCTGGTTGATCTCGGTGCGTTGCTGTGCAGACAACAGCGGCGCAGTGATCTGCACCCGGCCCTGGTTGGAGGTGTACTGACCGCCGACCTGAACACCGGACCGGACCTGAACCGTCGCGGTCGGGTTCGGGGCTTGAAACAGCGGCTCGCCACCCCCGTTCAAGCGATCGCGGTTGTTCTTGGCGGACACCGCCTCCTGACCGGGTTTCTCGAACGAGGCGTTGCCCCGCAAGGCGGTTTCTAGGTGAAAGATCGCGCCTGGGTCGGTTTTCAGCAGGCCGTTCAGGACGGCGTCGTGACTGTCCGGGTGGGCTTGAACCTGCTCGGCCATTCCCTGAATGTCGAGCTTGGGCGGAGGGTTCGTAGAAAGCCGGGCAACAGCGTGTTGAGAGGCCGAGCCGATGGTGCTGATGGATGGCATGTCGTGGGTCCTTTCGGCGATAGAGTGCAACGTGGCACGACAGCTTAAATTCGCAGCGCCGCCTCGACAGCTGTGATCGTTCCCAGGGTGATGGTCTGCAGGCGAAAGCAAATGTGAAAGCGACGATTCCGCGCGACAGGATGCGCGGACGGCCGCGCGAACCGCCATGTCAGTCGAACCTGCCCCGCGCCGACCGGCTTCCGCTCCGTTCGGTTTGTCCAGCACCATGGATACCGTCGTCTGGCGCATCGCGGCCGACCTGTCCATCTGCGCAGCCGATGACCTGAATGGCACCGGTGCCGAACGCTCGGGCGGTCGCTGGCGCCTTCGGTCGGGCCGAGAAGATCGGCGCCGTGGCGGGGGCTACTTGGTCACTCAACCGGCGCGCGTCGGCAGTTTCCAGTCGGGCCTGATGTAGTGGCAGGTGTAGCCATTGGGCAATCGCTCCAGGTAGTCCTGGTGCTCGGGCTCGGCTTGCCAGAATGGCCCGGCGGGCGCCACTTCGGTCACCACCTTGCCCGGCCACAAGCCCGAAGCCTCGACATCGGCGATCGTGTCCAGCGCCACGCGCTTTTGTTCTTCGTCGGCATAGAAGATCGCCGAGCGATAACTGGCCCCGCGGTCGTTGCCCTGGCGGTCGCGGGTGGTGGGATCGTGAATCTGAAAGAAAAACTCCAGCATGCGGCGAAAACTGGTGCGCTCGGGGTCGAAGACGATCTCGATCGCTTCGGCATGGTTGCCATGGTTGCGGTAGGTCGCATTCGGCACCTCGCCGCCCGAGTAGCCGACCCGCGTCGAAACCACGCCTTCCTGGCGCCGGATCAGGTCCTGCATCCCCCAGAAGCAACCGCCGGCAAGAACCGCTCGTTCCGTGTTCATCAACATTCTCCAATGAGTCGAAGCCGACGGCGCGCGCGGCTGTCGGGCATCAGGAAGGGCCGCGACGCGCAGCCCCTGAATCTTCATCAACA
>JBBSPW010000235.1:0-5122 GCA_038258365.1 Burkholderiales bacterium
AACCTGTCCCGCGCGCAGATCCTGCAGCAAGCCGGCAACGCGATGGTGGCGCAAGCCAACCAGCTGCCCCAGCAGGTGCTGTCGCTGCTGCGCTGACGCCAGATCGCGGCGCTACGACGCCGCACTCCGCTTGTTCGAAGGGCCCACCGGCAACGGCGGGCCCTTTTTCGTCTGTGCCCTGCGGCACCGATTTGGGCGGCAGCGCAGGCGCTTATCGACGTTTGGTCTCCAGCCGCTCGGCTCTAAGGTTCACGCCATCGCTTCGGTTCATCTTGCGGGCACCTGCCACGCAGCCGAAGACCGAAGGCCCGCCAGCAAGGAGATCCATCCGTGGCACAAACGATCAACACGAATCTCGTTTCACTCAACGCCCAGCGCAACCTGAGCATGAGCCAGTCGTCGCTGTCGGTATCGATGCAGCGGCTCTCATCCGGCCTGCGCGTCAACAGCGCCAAGGACGATGCCGCCGGCCTGGCCATCGCCACCCGCATGGACGCCCAGGCGCGCGGCATGAACGTGGCCATGCGCAACGCCAACGACGGCATCTCTTATGCGCAGGTCGGTGAAGGCGCGCTGGGCACTGTCACGACGATGCTGCAGCGCATGCGAGAGCTGGCCGTGCAAGCGGCCAACGGCACCAACTCCACCGTCGACCGCGACAGCTTGAACGAAGAGTTCAGCCAGCTGTCGGAAGAGGCCAAGCGCACCCTGGCCGGCACCCAGTTCAACGGCGCCAGCATTCTGGCTTCCACCGGAACATCGACCTTCCAGATCGGCGCCAACACCAGCTCCACGCTCGACCAGATCACGGTCGCCGCATTCGACTGGACCGGGGCAACCTCGATCACAGGCGCTGTGGGCAGCAGCGTCGGCATGATCGCGGGCTCCGGTCTTTCCGGCACCGACGGAGCGAATGCGCTGCTCGCCATCGGCAACATCGATGCCGCGCTGACCACCATCAACAGCCAGCGCGCCACCTTCGGCGCGGTGCAGAACCGCTTCGAGAACGTGATCGCGGTGCTGTCGGTTTCGGCCGAGAACCAGACCGCCGCCCGCAGCCGCATCATGGACGCCGACTACGCGTCCGAAACCGCCAACCTGTCGCGCGCGCAGATCCTGCAGCAGGCCGGCAATGCGATGGTGGCGCAAGCCAACCAGCTGCCCCAGCAGGTGCTGTCGCTGCTGCAACGCTGAAGCCCGGCAGCGTCGCCAGGGCGATCGCGTCGGCCCGCCGTCGCTCAAGTCCGACGCGCTTCGGCCGATAGACGTGGGACGAGGCGCGCTGGCATCAGCCGGCGCGCCTGTTCTTCCACGCCGCGGCGGCCAAGATGGCTCCGCACAGGAGCCCCCATGGCCACTTTCACCTCGCTCGGCATCGGCAGCGGAATCGACCTCAACACCATCGTCAGCCAGCTGGTGGCGCTGGAACGGCGGCCGTTGTCGACGATGCAGCAACAAGCCTCGCGGCTGCAAACCCAGGTGTCGTCGTTCGGGAAGATGTCGAGCTTGTTCGGCAGCCTGCAAAGCGCAGCCAACAAGCTCACCGATGCCAGTCTGTGGACGCAGTCCAAGCTCGCCAGCAGCAATGCGGCGGTGGTTACGGCTGCGGCAAGCGGCAGTGGCAGCGCTGCGGCGGCCGGCAGCTATGCGGTGACGGTGCAGGCGCTGGCGCGCAGCCAGACAGCGGTGTCGACCGCCGCCCTGCCCGGCGCCACCGAGTTGGTGGGCGCCGGCACGCTGAACATCGACATCGGCACCTGGGATGTGGCCGGCACCACGCTGGCGCTCAAGGCCGGCACACCGACGATGCAGATCGAGGTTGGCGTAGGCGACACGCTCGAGAGCCTGCGCGACAAGATCAATGCCTCCGGGGCCGAGGTCACCGCCACTCTGGTGACCGATGCCAGCGGCGTGCGGCTGGCGCTGCGCTCCAGCGCCAGCGGGCTCGAAAACGCCTTTCGCATCAGCGCCACCGACAGCGACGGCAACCCGGCCGATGCTGCCGGCCTGTCGCGTTTCGCCTACGACCCCGGCAACGGCGCCAACCAGATGCAGGTGCGCCAGCCGGCTGCCAACGCCATGGCCACCGTCAACGGCATCGCCATCGAGTCGGCGACCAACCAGCTCACTGGCGTGCTCGAAGGCACCACGCTGACGCTGAACCAGACCAGCGCCGCCGAAGTCACCATCACCGCCAGCAGCGACCGCGAAGCCGTCGGCACTGCGGTCAAGGCCTTCGCCGAGGCCTACAACGGCCTCGTCAGCTACCTGGGCGCCCAGACGCGATACGACTCGGCTACCAAGGTCGCCGGCCTGTTGCAGGGCGACAGTGCCGTCAACGGCATCCAGAGCAATCTGCGGTCGTTGCTGGGGGCCACATCGGGTGCATCTGCGCTTTTCGGACGCTTGTCGGACATCGGCCTGCAGGCGTCCCGCGACGGGACGCTGACCATCAACCAGGCCACGCTCGACAAGGCCCTGACCAACCTGCCCGAGCTGAAAAAGGCTTTCGCGGCCAGCGACTCGGCCAACCCCGGCAACAACGGCTTCGCGAAACGCTTCGCCACGCTGGCCACCCAGGTGCTGGGTAGCGACGGCAGCCTCACCACGCGCACCGAGGGCCTGCGCAAGCTGATCGCCAAGAACAGCAGCGACCAGGATCGCTTGAACACCCGCGTGGAGCTCTACCAGGCCCGCCTGGTGGCGCAGTACACCGCCATGGACACCAACCTGAGCCGGCTCAACGGACTGTCCAGCCTGGTGACGCAGCAGCTGGCGATGCTGAACCGCAGCGGCAGGAACTGAAGCCGGTCGGCGCGAGGATCGCGCGGCACTTCCTGGCGTTGATCGGAGCGCTTCGATCGCTCAAGTGGCAAACCGGCGGCGCCGATAACAAGGGCAACTCAGCCCTTGCAGCGACCACAAGCCGATGTTTGCCAGCACCTATCCCTCGCATGCCGCTCCAGGCTCCCGCCGCACGGGCGGCAGCAGCCTCTACCACCAGGTCGGTGTCGAAACCCGCATGACCGGTGCCACGCCGCACCAGTTGGTGTCGATGTTGTTCGACGGCTGGCTCGAAGCGGTGGCACAGGCCCGCGGCGCGATGCGCAATGGCGACCTCGGAACCAAAGGCGCGGCCATCGGCCGTGCAGTGCGGATCCTGGACGAAGGCCTGCGCGCCGGTCTGGACCTGCGCAGCGGCGGCAACCTGGCGCAGGACCTGAACGACCTCTACGGCTATCTGACGATGCGCCTCACGCAGGCCAACCTGCGCAACGACGAGGCGCTGCTGGACGAATGCCAGCGGCTTCTGAAGCCGATTCACGACGCCTGGGCTGCGATCGCCGGGCAGCCGGCCGCAGCGGCCAGCTTCGCTCAACTGCAGCGGGCCGCCTGATGAGCCATCCCCGCCGCTCCGATCACGCTGCCCTCACAGCGACTTCCGCCACCCGACCCGCTGGAGCCTCGATGGACCCGCAACTGCTCGACTACTACGAAGCCATCGAACGCGCCAGTGCCGACATGCTGGGCGCGGCCCGCGACGGCCGCTGGGACGATGTGCTGAAGCTGGAATCGGCCTGCGTGCTGCTGATCAGCCAGCTCAAGCATGCGGCGCAGGCGCCGATGGCCCGAACGCAGGACACGCCGGACGCGCAGCCTGTTGCTGTCGCTGCCGCCCAGACCAAGAGCCGGATCATGCAGCGCATCCTGGTCAACGACGCCGAGATCCGCCACCTGGCCGAGCCCTGGTTGCAGGATCTGGAGCACACGCTGGCCGGCCGCAACCCGACGCTGCATTGAGCAGCGCTTGACGAACCCTCGCCCCGCATGAACTTCGAACACACCCAGCCGGCGCAACTGGATGCGGCTGGTGCTTCGGACCCCTGGTCCGAATTCAGGGTCGGCGCGGCCGCCGAGCGCCTGCGGCTGCTGCGCGAACTGCGCGACACCCATGCCCCGGTGATCCTGAGCGCGCCCGACGGCATCACCCTCAGCACCACGCTGTGGGCAGTGGATGCGGGCGCCGACCGAGTCAACTTCAGCGCCGACCCGGGCAGCACCCAGCTGCCGCGGCTGGTCGAGGCCAACGAGATCGTCGCGGTGGCCTACCTGGCCAGCGTCAAGCTGCAATTCGACCTGCACGACCCGGTGCTGGTGCGCGGCCACAACAGCTGCGCGCTGCAGTGCCCGATGCCGCACGAGATCCACCGCTTTCAGCGCCGCAACGCCTTTCGGGTGCGAACGCCCGAGCGTTTGTCACCCGTGGTGCGCATGCGCCATCCGGCGGTGCCCGAGATCCCGCTCGCCTTGCGGATGCTGGATGTCAGCATCGGCGGCTGCGCGCTGTGGATGCCGCAGGATCTGCCGCCGCTGCAGGCCGGCACCGTGTTCGGTTCGGTGATGGTGGAGCTGGATGCGGACACCCGCTTCGAGGTCGAACTGACGCTGCAGCATGTCAGCGGAGGTTGCAGCAACAGCGGTGGCAACGACCGGCCGGCAGCCGGCGTGCGGCTGGGCTGTGAATGGCAGCGGCTCAGCGGCTCCGCAGCACGCGTGCTGCAGCGCTGGATCGACCGCACCCAGCAGCGCCGCCGCAGGGTATGAGGCCCCCAAGCTCCCTGACGGTCGCGGGCTGCCGAGGGGGCGCTCGCCTGCGGCCCGGCAAAGCCGGTTCCGCGGCTCTTCTTGGTGTCTTCGCTGCGCTTCGCTGGCGTGTGATCGGTCGCTTCGATGGGGCTCCGAGTGTTCGCCTGCGGTCTGCCGAAGCCCGTTCGGCGGCTCCATTCGGTCTTTTAGTGCATCACGTCCCGCAACGCGGCCACACGCTGGCCGAGCTGATGGTGGCGCTGGGCGCTTCGCTGCTGTTGGCGGCCGTGGCGGTGCCGACCTGGCAGGGCCATGGCCTGAGGGCGGCGCGCATCGACGCGGTCGATGCGCTCACGCGGGTGCAGCTGGCGCAGGAGCAATACCGCTCGTTGCACGGCCTCTACAGCGCCGACTTGTTGTCACTGCGGGGCACCGCACCTGTCAGCACCCAGGGCCGTTACACCATTGCCGTCGAGCGCACCGGTGCCGACGGCTTCCGCGCGGTGGCACGGGCCCGCGGCGCACAGAGCGCCGA
>JBBSPW010000236.1:0-5107 GCA_038258365.1 Burkholderiales bacterium
GACCGGTTGTCGGCAACATGCGTCAGCGGTGACCAGCGCACGGCGGTGCAGGACTTCGAGTTCGTCGTGTGCCAGCTGGTCGAGGTGGCGGTGCGCGCGCTGTCACCGGGCATCAACGACCCGTTCACAGCGCTGGCCTGCATCGACCGCCTGGGCTCGGCCCTGTACCGCCTGGCCAGTCGCGACCTGCCCGGCGACCGTCGCACCGACGACGAAGGCGCGCTGCGGCTGGTGATGCCTGCGTTCTCGTTCGAGGAAACGCTGCACACCGCGCTGACCCAGATTCGCCAGAACGCGCGCGGCAGCAGTGCGGTGCATGCCCGCCTCTTGGAAACCATCGAGTCGGTGGCCGTGGTGGCCCGCCGGCCCGAAGACCGCGACGCGTTGCGCCGGCATGCAGACCGGGTGCTCCGCGCTGCACAGGGCGAGGTGGTCGAGACCGACGACCGGCGCTGGCTGCAGCGGCTGCATGCCCAGGTGTTGGTCGGGCTGCATCGCAGGGCCACGGATGACAAGTCCGAGGCCTCAGCCGATGCCGGCAACGGTCGCGGTGCCGAGCATGCCCCCGGGTGAGCGGACACTGAAACCCCCTCAGGTTCAGGCGCAGACCGGTGAAGCTCGCCGGGCTCAGCCGCAAACCGCTTCGGTGCGTGCGCGCCAGCGCTGGGCAAAGGCTGCGAAGTCGGGCACCGGCATCGGTCTGGCCATGTGGTAGCCCTGCGCCTCGTCACACCGCAACTCGGTCAGGCGCTGCAGCACCGCCGCGTTCTCCACGCCTTCGGCCACCACGGTCAGACCCAGGTTGTGCGCCAGGTCGATGGTGCTGCGAACGATCTTGGCGTCGTCTTCGTCGGTTTCCATCGCCATCACGAAGCTCTTGTCGATCTTCAACTCGTCCACCGGCAACCGCTTCAGGTAAGCCAGGCTGGAATAGCCGGTGCCGAAGTCGTCGATCGAGAGCTTGAAGCCGGCACTGCTGAGCGTGTTCAGCGTGGCCTCGGCGCGCTGCGGGTCGTCCATGATGGCGCTTTCGGTGATCTCCAGGCACAGCGCCGAAGCCGGCACGCGGTGGCGCTGCAGGATGCGGTCGATCTTGGCCGGCAGATCCTGGTCCATCAGGTCGCGAGTCGACAGGTTGACCGAGATGCGCTTCGGCCCCAGCGGCTGCAGCGCGGCCCATTGCACCGCGCTTTCTTCCAGCATCCACAAGGTCAGCTGGCGAACGAAACCGGTTTGCTCGGCGAACGGGATGAACGCCATCGGCGGCACCATGCCGCGGCTCGGGTGCTGCCAGCGCACCAAGGCTTCGGCGCCCACCAAGGAACCATCCGCCAGACCGATCTTCGGTTGCAGGAACAAGCGCAGCTCACCCCTTTCCAGCGCCCGGCGGAGCTCGGAAAGCAGCGACAGGGTTTGCGCACTGCCGGCATCCTGGGTGGGGTCGTAGACACCGGCCACGCTGTGCTTGCGCTTGGCGCTGTACATCGCCACCTCGGCATGGCCGAGCAGCACCTCGGCACTGGCCGCATGCAACGGCCAGCAGGCCACCCCGAACGAGGCTGCCACATCCACCGTGTGGTCGTCCAGGGTCATCGGCACCTGAAAGGCGTCGGCGATGGCTTCGGCACGGGCCAGCGCTTGCGTGGCGTCGCAGCCGGGCAGCAGCACCGCAAACTCGTCGCCCGACAAGCGTGCCACCAGGTCGCCTTCGCGCGGCGTGGCGACAGACAGCCGCGCGGCCACGCCCTGCAGCAAACGGTCGCCGAAGGCATAGCCCAGCACATCGTTGACATGCTTGAAGCGGTCCAGGTCCAGCATCAGCACCGACACCGGCCGGCCGGTGCCCGAAGCCTGCGTGATGGCACTGGCCAGGGCATCGCCGAAGCGGGCGCGGTTGGGCAGTTGCGTCAGGCGGTCGCGGAAAGCCAGGTCGTGGATCTGAGCCTGGTGCTGCGCGATGTTGCTGCGCATGTGGTCGAACGAGCGTGCCAGGTCGCCGATCTCGTCGCTGCGCGCGGTGTCCAGCTCGGCTTGACCGTATTCACCGCGGCCCAGGCGCTCGCTGGCCCGAACCAGTTTGTGCAGCGGTGTGGTCACGCGCCGAGCGGTAACCACGCTGGCGACACCGGCCAGCAGCATGCCGGCAAAGGTCAGTATCGCCAGCGTGGCCTGCAGGTTCCGGTACGGCGCCACGGCTTCGGTCAGCGAACGCAGCAGCAGCACCCGGAAGCCATCGGTGGCGCGATCGGTGCCGACCGTTGGGGTGGTCGCGGGGTCGGCGGCCAGCGCTTGCGGGCCGACATCCAGCACCAGATGCGGGCTGTCGCTCAAACGCACCTCGGATTTGCCGGTGTTGGCAGGGGCCAGCAGCTCCGATGCCTGCTCGGCTTGCAGCGTCGCCAACGCCATCCGCTCGACCCCCGCACGGCGCACCAGCAGGGCCACCTGCATGCCCGAGACGTTGTGCATATCGTCCACCAGCGCTTGGTCGAGCGGAAAGCCCATCACCACCTGGGCCACCAGTTGCGGCGCCTTCATCGGCACCATCACCAACTGGAAGGGCAGCCCGTTCAGCAGCACCAGTGCGCTGCCGTGGGAAGCCAGTTCCGGTGCCAGGGTTTGCAGGATGGCGGCGGTGGCCGGGTCGCTGCCTTCACCCACTGCGCGCAGGCTCAGGTCGGGGTCGAGCATGGCCGTGACGGTGGCGCCGATGCGCGCGCCATGGTTGGCCAGCGCCGACCGCAGGGTGTCTTCGTCGTGCGATGCGGTGGCAGCCCGAAAGCCGTAGTCGGCCGCCAGCACCGCCGCGCCCAACCCCAGTTGTTGCGCCCGCTGCTGCAGCAAGCGCTGCCAGATCCGCTCGGCTACTTTCAGGTTCTGCGCCAGCTCGGCCCGCGCATTGCGCTGGATGCTCCAGTTCACCATCGCCAAGCCGCTGCCCTGAACCAGAAGCAGCAGGCCGAGGAACACGGCCACGAACCGAGTCGACAGCCGGCGGGGTAGCCAGCGGGTCGAGGCCGGCCAGGCTGCACGTGTCTGCCAGCTCACGCACCAGCTCACGAACCGACTCACGAACCCACTCACGAGCCCGCGGAGGCCAGCGCCGCGGTCAAGGGCAGCTTGATCGTGAGCTTGGCGCCGGCAGCGGCCAGCACCAGCGCTTCATCGATGGCCGGGGCGCCGGGTGCCATTCCCGGGTGCCAGACGCGCAGCCTGAAGTTGCCCGCCGGCACCGCATCCAGCCGCACGGTGCCGCTGGCGTCGGTCTGGCCGTAGTAGGGCGTCTCGACCACCACGATCCAGGCCAGCATGTTGTCGTGGATGTTGCAGCCCAGCACTGCAATGCCGGGCTTGTCGAACAACACCGGGTTCGACGCGTTGCCGCTGTAGAGCTTCAGCTCGAAGCTCTTGGCCGGCGAAAACGAGTAGACATGGTGGCGCACGCTGTCGCGGTTCGGAAAGCGGATCTCGCTGCCCACCGGCACCACCGTCAGGCGGTGCGTGAAACGGCGCGCCGCTTGTTCGACCTCGGTCCCGGACACAGGCTTGACCGCGGCACGCGCCGTGGGTGACTCCAGAAACACCGCGGCGCCGGCCAACGGGTTGCCATCGCTGCCGATCACCAGCACCTCGACCGGTGCTGCGGCTGCAGGACCGAAGCCCAGGGTCAGCGCGGCGGCTGTCAGCAACAGGGCGAAGGAGCGGGCGATCGTGGGGCAGCGGGTGGCGGCGTGCATGGCTCCATATCGGCCACCCTGCACCGCAGTTGAGCGGGGTGCGGCTGGTCTGCGCGCCTCAGCCGAACCCGGCGCGGTCCAGCACCAGTTGTCGCAACCACCGGTGGGCCGGTTCGGCTTCGCGCCGTGCCAGCCAGATCATCTCGATCGTCAGCGGCGCCACCACCAGCGGCAGTGGCCGTTGCACCAGCCCCACTTCAGCGCCGGAGGCGGTGGCGGGTGAGGCCGGCAGCACCGCCAACAGATCGGACGCCGCCAGCACTCGGGCGGCGGTGTGGTACTGGTTGACCGTCAGCACCACCCGGCGGCGCAGACCCATGCTGGCCAGCAGGTCGTCGACCACCCCTTGCGGCACGCCGGAGAGGCTGACCATCAGGTGGTCGGCCGCACAAAAGCGGTCCAGCGTCAGTTCACCTTCGGCCAGGGCATGCCCCGGCCGCATTGCGCACACATAGGGCGCCTGGTGCAAGCGCAGGTGGTGCAACGGGCTGCGCTCGTGATCGGCCAGCACCACGCTCATGATCCCCGGGAACGAGCCGATGGCCAGATCGATCTGGGCGTCCAGCAGCAGCGAACGCGGGTCGCGGGAGATCATCGGAATCAAGCGCAAGTCCGCCAGCGCATGCGCATCGGCCAGACCGGCGACGAGAGCAGGAGCCAACAGCGCGGCTGTCGCGTCGGCCATCGCCAGGCGGAATTGCGCCGGGTCGCGCGCCGGGTCGAAGGCGCGCGGCGCCAGCGCCTGCTCCAGCTCCTGCAGGGCGGTGCGCACCTGCGGCCAGAGCGCGGAGGCCCGCGGAGTCGGGCGCATGCCGCCGGCGCCTCGCACGAACATCGCCTCGCCCAGCCAGTCGTGCAGGCGCTTGAGCGCATGGCTGGCAGCGGGCTGGGTCATCGCCAGCACTTCGGCCGCGCGGGTCAGGCTGCCTTCGCTCATCAAGGCGTCGAAGACGCGCAACAGGTTCAGGTCCAGGCTGCGAAAGTTTTTCATCGGCGCGGGGGCACCTCGGCCTGTCATCATGAATCACAAGCATATCTGACATGCTTATTATTCAGTTGAAGAAGTCAGGGTAAACGCTAATCTCCTGTCCATCGCCTCTCGGCGCCTGCTCCCACCGAGGCAGTTTTTACCAAGGACATTGCAAATGAACACCCTGACCCTGAACACCCCGCTGATCGGCCGCCCAGCCGCCTACAAGCCCGTGGCTGCCTATGCCGCTGCAATGGCCGCCGCAGCCGATCGTGCGCCTGTCGACATCCGGGCGGTGGTGTCGGCGCGCTTGGCCGCGGCCTGGGGCGTGCTCTCCCGACTGGGTGCACGCCGCGCCGCTGGCGACCTGCGCCGCCTGGCTGCGCAGCGGGTCTCGACC
>JBBSPW010000237.1:0-4954 GCA_038258365.1 Burkholderiales bacterium
CTCGCCGAGCACGGTGGCGCGTTGGGCCTTGTGGCGGCGGCGGGGTGGGCAGTGGGCCTTCGAGACCTTGCCGGCGCAGGAGCGCCGCATTCCGCTGGCCGGCGCCGATCTGCTGGTGCTGATGGCGGTCGACCGCAGCGGCCAGCTCAGCGAACCGGCCATCGTCCGGATTCCTGCGCCCTGATCCGAAGCGGCCGCACGATGCGCTGCATACCGCTCCAATGTCGACCGCTCCGCCCTGCCCGATGAGCCCACTTCCCACCGAAACCCCCCATCCGGCGCACCCGGACCTGGACCGCTACGACAGCCTGGCTCTGGTGCAGGCGCTGGTGGCCGACCAGGCCCTGGCGGCCGCAGCGGTGGCTGCCGCTGCGCCGCAGCTGGCGCAGGCCGTGGATGCAGCGGTGCCGCTGCTGCAAGCTGGCGGGCGCATCGTCACCGTCGGCGCTGGCACCAGCGGGCGGCTCGGGGTGCTCGACAGTGTCGAGTTGCACCCGACCTTTTCGTGGCCGCCGGAGCGCGCACCGGCGCTGCTGGCCGGTGGACGCGGTGCGATGTTCGAGGCGGTCGAAGGCGCCGAGGACGACCGGGCCCAGGGGGCTGCGGATCTGGACGCGCTGCAGCCCACCGTTAAGGACGTGGTGCTGCTGCTGGCGGCATCGGGTGGCACGCCGTATGCGCTCGGCGCCGCCGAAGCCGCCGAGCGCGCTGGCGCGCTCACCATCGGCATCGCCAACAACCCCGGCACGCCGCTGCTGTCGGCCTGCCGGATCGCCGTGCTGCTGGACACCGGGCCCGAGCTCATCTCGGGCAGCACCCGGCTGAAAGCAGGTACGGCGCAGAAGATCGCGCTCAACACCTTCAGCAGCAGCGTGATGGTGCGGTTGCACAAGGTTCACGGCAACCTGATGGTCGACCTGCGCGCCACCAACGCCAAGCTGGTGCGGCGCGCGTTGCGCTTGACGATGCTGGCCACCGGCGCGGCGGAAGACGAGGCCGAGCGCGCGCTGCAAGCCAGCGCGGGCCGTGTCAACGTGGCCATCGTGATGCTGAAGGCCGGTGTCGATGCGAACGCCGCAGAAGCCCGGCTGGCTGCCGCAGAAGGCAGCATTCGGTGGGCGCTGGGCCGCGGCTGAGAAACCCCGTGCAGGTGCCTGCTGCGACTCAGCCAGAGAGCGAGCAGGGCTTGGGCGCTGCCGCGACAGCCACGGCCCCGCGCCTTCGCTCGCTGGATGTCTTTCGCGGCGCCACGGTGGCGTTGATGATCCTCGTCAACAACCCCGGCAGCTGGAGCCACCTGTACCCGCCGCTGGCGCATGCGCGGTGGCATGGGCTCACACCCACCGACCTGGTGTTTCCGTTCTTCCTGTTTGCGGTCGGCAATGCGCTGGCGCTGGTGTGGACCGCTCTGCAGGCGGGCGGGCCGTCGGCATTCTGGTGGCGGGTGTTGCGGCGCACGGCGCTGATCTTTGCCATCGGACTGTTTCTCAACGCCTTCCCGTTCGTGCGCTGGGACGCGGCCGGCGATCTGGTGCTGCGCGACTGGGAGTCGCTGCGGTTGATGGGGGTGCTGCAGCGCATTGCGCTGGCCTTCGGCGCTGCTGCGGTGGTGGTGCGGCTGGCAGGCCCCCGCGCCGCGGCGCCGGCAGCCGCGGCCTTGCTGCTCGCCACCTGGGCGATCACGGTGCAGCTCGGCGCGCCCGGCGATGCCTGGGGCCTGCAGGGCTGGTTCGGCACCGCCGTCGACCGCGCGCTGTTGGGCAGCCAGCATCTCTACCGCGGCGAAGGCCTGCCCTTCGAGCCCGAAGGCCTGGCCAGCACCCCCGGCGCGGTCGCCCAGGTGCTGCTCGGCTTCTGGGTCGGCGACGGGTTGCGCCGCCACCCGCTGACTCGCGCGCAGTTGCTGCGGTGGCTGGCCTGGGCGGGGTCGCTGTTGCTGCTGGCCTTGCTGTGGCAGCCCTGGGTGCCGCTGAACAAGAAGATCTGGACCCCGAGCTATGTGCTGCTGACCACCGCGTGTGCCATCGGCGGTTTGCTGCTGTTGCTGGTGATGAACGAAGCGCGCCTTGCGAGCGGCATCCAGGTGTCTGGGCTGCATCAGGGCAACCGTCGGGCCGGTGTGGTGGCAGGCCGGTCCGTTCTCGCATGGCCGCTGCAGCTGTGCGAAGCCTTCGGCCGCAACCCGCTGTTCGTGTTCGTCCTGAGCGGTCTGGTGCCACGCGCGTTGGCCCTGCTGCGCTGGTCCGATGGAGCAGGCGCCGATGGCGAACCCGCCTGGATCACACCGCTGCCATGGCTGTACCGGCACGGGTTTGCCGGCATCGGCGACGACCCCCGCTTGTCTTCGCTGCTGTTTGCGCTGGCCAACCTGGCGCTCTACGCGGCACTGGCGCTGTGGCTGCAGCGGCGCGGCATCCACATCCGGGTGTGAGGGGGGAGCGGGGAGGGTGAGAACGGCGCGGGCGAGGGCGGGGCGCGGAGGGCAGAACGCAGCAGACCACCCTTCAGGCGGGCACGCCGACGATCACGCTCGACGCCTTGAACAGTGCGGTGGCCGCGTTGCCTGGTGCCAGCTGCAAGGTCTCGGCACTGGTGCGGGTGATGGTGGCAGCCAGTGTGTAGCCGCCATCGATCTGCAGCACCACCTCGCTGTTGACAGCGCCGTGCGTCATCCGTTGCACCGTGCCGGCCAGCTGATTCCTTGCGGACAAGCGTGCTCCTGCCAGGTCGGCGGCGATCAGCACCGATGACGACTGGATCAACGCAAATGCCGTCATGCCGACCTTCAACTGCATCACCGCGGTGCTTTCGCGGGTGACCAGCGCCACCAGCGTGGTGCCACCCGCCAATTCCAGCTCCACTTCGTCGTTGACCGAGCCCTGGCGCAACGCGCGAACCGTGCCCATGAACTGGTTGCGGGCGCTGGTTCTGAGGTTCAATGTTCGCAACAGTGAGACATCGGTGTCCAAGTCGACTCCTTCGGTGGTCAAAAGCTTCAGATAGCGCTGGTGCAGGTCAGCCAAGGTTTCGAAGCGCGCTACCAGCCGCGCGCCGAGCGGCGTCAAGCGGGTCGAGCCACCGCCGCGCCCGCCGGCCGCGCCGCTCACCAGCGGCTCGCCGGCCAGGTTGCCCATGGTCGCCACCGCTTCCCAGGCCGCCTTGTAGCTCATGCCCACTGCTTTGGCGGCCCGCGTGAGGGAGCCGTGGGCATCGATGGCGGCCAGCAGTCCGATGCGACCCGGACCCCCCAGATCCTGACCCCCCGCGGTCAGCCAAAGCTCGGCACTGAGGCCCAGCGGCGAAGGCATGGATTCCGGTGCGTGGGCGATGCGTCTGCGTTTCATCGGTTAACGGTGCTCTTTCGTACTGCTTCCATCGGCTTCATCATCGATCGCACCGATGAGTTGGCCATGGCGCAGGTGCAGCACTTCGTCGGCAAGGTGGTTGAGATCGTCTTCATCGTGGGTGATCAACAGCATCGGCACCGACAGACGGCTTTGCAGCTCCGCAAGCTCGGCGCGCAGGCGCTGTCGCAGCGCCTTGTCCAGCGCGGCGAACGGCTCGTCCAGCAGCAATGCCGCGGGATCGCACACCAGCGCCCGGGCCAGCGCCGTTCGTTGGCGCTGGCCGCCGGAGAGTTGGTGTGGCAATTGGTGCTGCAGGGCCCGCAGCTCGAAAGTGTCCAGCCAGCGTTCCAGTGCCGGGTGGCTGAAGCCGCGAGGCGGGTTGCGCCACCCGCCTTGCAACGCGAAGCCGATGTTCTGGCGCACGCTGAGTTGCGGGAACAGCGCGTAATCCTGAAACACATAGGCCAGATGGCGTTGCTGCGGCGACAGGTCGATGCCGGCCGCGCGGTCCAGCAGCGCCCGCCCTGCCAGCCGCACATGGCCGGCGTCCGGGCGCGCCAGGCCGGCGATCAACTTCAGGGTCTGGCTCTTGCCGGCGCCCGAGGGGCCGAACAGCACCAGCCGGCGCGCCGGGCTCTGCCAAGCGACCTTCAGATCGAAGCGCTGCTCGGGCGCGCCGCGGCCGGCGCGGTGGAGCAGCGTCTGGCGCAAGGCGACATCCCACAGCAGCGGCGCGGGCGCAGCACCCATCGGAGCAGCGGTCATCGGGAACGCAGCGGCACAGCCGCCGGCCACAGCCGGCCTGCGGCCAGCAGCACCGCCAGGCAGCACACCGAGGTCACCGCCACCAGAAAGTTGGCCAGTCCATCTCGCCCGGCCTGCACGGCTTCGTAGACCGCGATCGAGAGCGTCTGCGTGTGTCCGGGGATGCTGCCGGCCACCATCAGGGTGGCGCCGAACTCGCCGGTGGCGCGCGCAAAGCACAGCAATGCGCCGGCCAGCACCCCGCGCCCGGCCAGCGGCAACGACACCCGAAAGAACAGCGCCGCCTCACCGACACCCAGCACCCGCGCGGCCTGCTCCAGCTGCGGGTCGACGGTTTCGAAAGCCGCTCGGGCCGACTTGTAGACCAGCGGATAGGACACCACGGCAGCAGCGATCACAGCCGCCTGCCAAGTGAAGATCAGCCGGATGCCGAAGTGCTGCAGCAACCACGCGCCCGCCGGCCCCTGGCTGCCGATCAACACCAGCAGGTAGTAACCGAGCACGGTGGGTGGCATCACCATCGGCAGGGTCAGCGCCGCGTCCAGCAGGTCGCGGCCCGGAAAGCGCATCCGGGCCATCGCGAAACCCGTGCCCACCCCCAGCAGCAGGTTGATGGCCGTGGCCCAGCCCGCCACTCTCAAGGTCAAGGCCAGCGGCAGCCATGCCGCTTGCAGGGTGGGCAGCCAATCGAACCCTGCCGGATCGCCGATCGGGTTCACCCGGTGTTCACCACGGATTCAGGGCGCCGCGAAACCGAAGCGCGCCAGCACCGCCTGCGCGGGAGCCGAGCGCAGATAGTCGACGAACCGTTGCGCGGCCGTCGGCTCGGCGCTGGCCGCCAG
>JBBSPW010000238.1:0-4934 GCA_038258365.1 Burkholderiales bacterium
CCTTTTTCAGTGTGAGCGCCAGATCGCGCACGTCTTTCACCAGGAAGTTGTGCTTGACGATCGGGCGGGTGATGCCGACGGTGTCGCATTCCTGAAACGCGTCGAGCCCGATCGCGGGCGTCGGCACCTGACCGGTGATGATCACCATCGGAATCGAGTCCATGTAGGCCGTGGCGATGCCGGTCACCGCATTGGTGACACCGGGGCCGGACGTGACCAGCGCCACACCCACATCGCCGGTCGCGCGGGCATAGCCGTCAGCGGCATGCACGGCGGCTTGCTCGTGACGCACCAGCACATGCTCGATCGTGTCCTGCTTGTACAGGGCATCGTAGATGTAGAGCACCGCGCCGCCCGGGTAACCCCACAGGTATTTCACGCCTTCGGCCTGCAAGCACTTGACCAGGATCTCGGATCCGTTGGGATCGGCAAAGGCTGGCTCGGCTTTCGACACAGCTGCAACGGCGATGGAGTCTGTGGCGCTCAGAGCGGGTGTGGGAGTGGCGCTGTCAGGCAGCGGCTCATCCGCGGCCCGCCGGTGTTCGGCAGTGGTGGAGGTCATGAAACGGAAACCTTTGTGAATTTCTCTGACGAAAGACCAACGGTGCACCTCCTGCGCGCCCTCGTGAGGCGGATTCAGTGACTGGAAGCGAGGAGTTTTCGGCAGCCCCACTCGAACGTCTTACACGAATGTCACGGGCCGCACCGTTCCCCTCTGACCTCGGCGCTGTGCGAGGCGGCATTATGCATGCGACCCCCGCGCACCCCTGCGGCGCATCAATTCTCGATGACATAATTTGGTGCGCCCAACGAGGGCGCTGCCGGTTCACCCCGCGTTGGCCACAGACAAAGAACTCTCCGACTTTCTAAAAAGCGTCGAAAGGCGAGCGTTCAAGCGGACGGTCTACGCGGTGCGCAACGACGATGCGGCCCTCGACATCGTGCAGGACGCGATGATCCGGCTGTCGGGCAAATACGCCGACCGACCGGCCGCGGAGTTGCCGCTGGTGTTCCAACGCATCCTGTCCAATGCCACGATGGACTGGTTCCGCCGCGAGAAGGTGCGCGGCGCGGTGATGCAGAACCTGTCGGACTTCGACCGCGGTGACGATTCCGGCGGCGACTTCGATCTGCTTGAAAGCCTGCACGCCTTGCAGGACACCTTGGGCACGGAAAGTGCATCAGATGCGTTTTCGCGAACCCAGCTGTTGCGCATCATCGATGCATCGGTAGAGCAACTTCCGACACGTCAACGAGAAGCCTTTCTGCTTCGTTACTGGGAGGAGTTCGACGTGGCCGAAACGGCTGCAGCCATGGGTTGCTCGGAAGGCAGTGTCAAGACCCATTGCTCCAGGGCGGTGCATGCGCTGGCGAAATCGCTAAAAGCTCAGGGAATTACGTTATGAACGTTGCTGCAAGTACCCCCAATCTCTTGTTCGACCGCCGCTTCGGGGCACGCTTCGAATCTGATCAGCCTGCCCCGGCGGATTTGCGGGCGCTCGAAGCCCGGATGGGCGCGCGGATCGCGTCGGCACTGTCCGCTCACACCGAGCAACTCACACCCGACATCGTCGAGCGCCTGCGCTTCGGCAGGTCTCAGGCGCTGGAGCGTGCACGCATCGCACGCCTGACAGGCTTGGCGCCCGCTGGTGCTACCGCCGGCGCATTCGCCACGGCCTTGCTGGGCCGCGCGTCGGCTGGCTCGGCGGTCAACGGCGGTTTTGTTCCGATGTGGCAGCGCGTCGCAGGTCTGCTGCCCCTGTTGATGTTAGTGGCTGGCCTGGTGGCCATTGACCACTGGTCGGCTCGCGAGCAGGTGATCGCCGTAGCCGATGTCGACGCTCAACTGCTCTCGGACCAGCTGCCCCCTTCCGCATACAGCGACCCCGGTTTCGCCGCCTATCTGCGATCTGCACCCTTGCCGTGATGACAGGCGCTTGGCGGACCGGCGCCTGGGCACTGGCGGCCTGGCTTGGTTGCGTCAGCGCATTCGCGGCTCCGGTCGACCAGCCGCCCACCTGGGCTTCGCTGTCATCTTCGCAAAAGCAGGCGCTGGCACCCCTGCAGCAGGAATGGGCGGGAGTCGACACGCAGCGCAAAGACAAGTGGATCGAGGTGGCTTCACGCTTCGCGACCCTCGCACCCGACGAACGGCAGCGGGTCCAGGCGCGCATGGCCGAGTGGTTGCGGCTTTCGCCTGCGGACCGGAATCGAGCCCGTTTGCAGTTCCAGGAAGTCAAAGAGGTTCCGGCTGGCGAGCGCCAAGCGCGCTGGCAGGCCTATCAGGCGCTGAGCGCGGAAGAACGCAAGCGCCTGGCCTCTGAAGCGCGGCCAGCAGCCAAGAGCCCAGCCGCCGATCCGCATCAGGGTGCAGGCACGGACGCCGGGGCCGGTGCTGCGAAGCGCCCGACCGCCAGGCCGTTGTCGACCGCAAATCTGTCTGCCGCAACAACTGCGGCAGCCGTTGCAGCCACGGCTGCGGCCGCATCCACTGCCGCCCGCAATGCTGCCGCAGCGCCGCCGCTGGCGCTGCAGGCGCGGCCCGGCGCCACCACCCACATCAGCACGGCGCGACCCACGCCGCCCCTGCATCACCAGGCCGGGATGCCGAAGATTGCGGCCACGCCCGGCTTCGTCGATCCCACCACGATGCTGCCGCAGCGCGGTCCTCAGGGTGCGGCGGTACGGTCGATCGCGCCACGGCCCGACTCCGCGACGCTGGCACCCCTCGCTCCTGGTTCGCCCCCTGCAGCCGCCCGACCGGCAGTGGCATCGACATCCGCATCAGCTCCCGGCAGCACTGCCGAGCCGCTGGCCGGGTCACCCAAGCCCTGACCGGTGAGTCTGGGCGAAACGATCGCGGAAACCCCGCAGGCTGCAGGTCCTGCGCCAGGCGTCGGGCGCCGACTTTTGTGTTTTGTCTATGAAGGCGTGTTGTTGTTCGGGGTGCTGATGGCAGCGGGTCTGGTCTATGGCATCGCAACGCAGCAGCGCCACGCTCTGCAGGGCGCACACGGCTTGCAGACGTTCTTGTTCGGGGTGTTGGGGGTCTACTTTGTCTGGTTCTGGTCGCGTGGCGGCCAGACGTTGGCGATGCAGACCTGGCACCTGCGACTGCTGACAGTTCGAGGCGCCAGAGTGACACCGTTGCGGGCTGCCTGCCGCTATGTGCTGTCGTGGCTGTGGTTCATTCCCGGGCTGCTGGCGTTGTGGCTGGCCGGTCTGAAAGGCGCTGCCGAGGTCTTCGGCGTGCTAACCGCGGGCGTGTTCGCCTACGCCCTGTTGGCCCGACTCCGCGCCGACCGGCAATTTCTTCACGACGCGGTCTGCGGCACCCGACTCGTCACCTGGCGGCCGGCGCCGAAGGAGAACCCCAAGCGATGAATGCCACTGCCACGCCAGGTCCCCTGAGCATCTGCGTCTATTGCGGATCGAGGCACGGCGCTCGCCCCGTGTACACCTCGGCCGCAGTGGCGTTGGGCCGCGCGATCGGCGAGCGGGGCTGGCAATTGGTGTACGGCGGCGGCAAGGTCGGGTTGATGGGTGAGGTCGCCGACGCCACGCTGGCAGCGGGTGGCCGGGTGGTGGGCGTGATCCCGCAGACCTTGAAAGAGCGAGAGGTCGAACACACGGGGCTGACCGAGTTGCATGTGGTGCCGACGATGCACCTGCGCAAGCAGATGATGGCCGAACGGGCCGATGCCTTTATTGCATTGCCGGGCGGCATCGGCACGCTCGAAGAGTTGTACGAGGTCTGGACCTGGCGCCAGTTGGGCTACCACGACCAGCCGATCGGCCTTCTGAATGTCGACGGCTATTACGACGACCTGCTGCGCTTCATGGACCGCACCGTGGCCGAAGGGTTCCTTTCGGCAGCGCAGCAGGCGGTGTTGCAGGTGGATTCCAACCCGGTGCTGCTACTGAACCGCGTGGCGGCAGAAGCGCACCGGGCCGAGGCGCGTGCCTCACCCGACGACTACACGAAGATCTGAGCCTTCAGATTGCCGCCTCGTCGGTTTCGCCGGTGCGAATGCGAATCACCTGCTCGACGGTCGTCACGAAGATTTTTCCATCTCCGATCTTGCCGGTCTTGGCGGCTCGGACCACCGCGTCGATGCAGCGCTCGGTGTCGGCATCGTTGACCACCACCTCGACCTTGACCTTCGGCAGAAAGTCGACCACATACTCGGCACCGCGGTACAGCTCGGTGTGGCCCTTTTGGCGCCCAAAGCCTTTGACCTCGGTCACCGTCAGCCCCGACACGCCGATCTCGCCCAACGCCTCGCGCACTTCTTCGAGCTTGAAGGGCTTGATGACGGCGGTGATCTGTTTCATGGCGGGCTCCGACAAGTCTTGGGTTCAGCAATCATTTAAGCACGGAACTTCGAGGTGATCGGGTAGCGCCAATCGCGCCCGAAGGCGCGGTGCGTGATGCGGATGCCGACCGCGCCTTGCCGCCGCTTGTACTCGTTGAGCCGGATCAGCCGGGCCACCCGTTCAACCACCTCGGGCTCGAAGCCGGCAGCGACGATCTGCTCGATGCTCTGGTCGTTTTCCATGTACAGACCCAGAATCGAATCGAGCGTGTCGTAGGGCGGCAAGCTGTCCTGGTCGGTCTGGTCGGCGCGCAATTCGGCCGAGGGTGGCCGCGTGATGATGCGGCGCGGAATCACCTCGAAGGCGGCTTCACCGTTCGGCCCCGGCTGCCGATTGCGCCATTCGGCCAAGCGGTAAACCCGGGTCTTGGCGACATCCTTGATGACCGCCAAGCCGCCCGCCATGTCGCCGTACAGCGTGCAATAGCCGGTCGCCAGCTCGCTCTTGTTGCCGGTGGTCAACACCATGCCGCCAAACTTGTTCGACAGCGCCATCAACAGCGTGCCGCGAACGCGGGCCTGCAGGTTTTCTTCTGTCGTGTCCTCGGCCAGACCTTC
>JBBSPW010000239.1:0-4915 GCA_038258365.1 Burkholderiales bacterium
GCTGATCGTCAACTTCGCGCGCTTCGGCGACTCGTCGCTGGATCTGATGGTCTACACCTACACCAAGACCCGCGTCTGGGTCGACTACCACGAGATCAAGCAGGAAATTCTGCTTGCGATCGGCCGGATCATCGAGCGCCACGGCGCGCAGATCGCCTTTCCGACCCGCACGCTGCACCTGCATTCCGAATCGGCGGCGCACGGTGGCGATGCGCCGGACCCATCCCCGCAGCCCTTAAGTCACCCCTAAGAATCGGCGTTCACAGTGCGTTCCTGTTGAGTCTTCAAAACAGGAGCATTGCGATGAACCAGCCCGACCAGAAACGCGTGACCCGAGTCACCGCGCCGCACAGCCGAAGCCTCGGCTTGAGCCCCTCGCGCTTGGTGATGGCACTGGCCGCCGCCGGCTTGATCGGCGGTGCCGCCGCCACCTTCGTCAACAGCCCGCATGCCCACGCCGCGGCCACTTCTGTTGCGACCACGGCCGCACCGGTTGCCGGCAACTACGTTGCGGTGTCCGCCCCCGACTTCGCCGCCATCGCCGAGCGCGAAGGCAAGGCGGTGGTCAACATCAGCGTCAGCGGCGTGCGCACGGTGGCCAACCGAGGTGGGCCGGATATGCAGGGCACGCCCAGCCTGCCACCTGGCATGGACCCGCGCTTCTTCGAGTTCTTCAAGCGATTCCAGGGCCAGCAAGGTCCGAACGGTCTGCAAGGCGGCCAGCCGGATGGCCAGATGACGCGGGGCCAGGGCTCGGGCTTCATCGTCAGCAAGGACGGGATCATCCTGACGAACGCCCATGTGGTGCGCGACGCTGACGAAGTCACTGTCAAGCTCACCGACCGGCGCGAGTTCATCGCCAAGGTGCTGGGCTCGGACCCGAAGACCGATGTGGCGGTGCTGAAGATCGAAGCCAGCGACCTGCCCGTGGTGCGCATCGGCAACCCGCGCGACCTGAAGGTCGGCAACTGGGTGCTGGCGATCGGCTCGCCTTTCGGATTCGAGAACACCGTCACCGCTGGCGTGGTCAGCGCCAAGGGCCGCTCGCTGCCCGACGACAGCTTCGTGCCGTTCATCCAGACCGATGTGGCGGTCAACCCCGGCAACTCGGGCGGTCCGCTGTTCAACGACCGCGGGGAGGTGGTGGGCATCAACTCGCAGATCTTCAGCCGCAGCGGCGGCTATCAGGGTTTGTCGTTCGCGATCCCGATCGACATCGCCAGCAAGGTTCGGGGCCAGATCGTGGCCACCGGCAGCGCCACCCATGCGCGGCTGGGGGTGACGATCCAGGAGGTCAACCAAGTGCTGGCCGATTCCTTCAAGCTGCCCACGCCCGCGGGCGCGCTGGTCTCGAATGTCGAAGCCGGCAGCCCCGCCGACACGGCCGGGCTGAAGACAGGTGATGTGATCCGCAGCGTCGATGGACGCGAGATCGTGTCGTCGGGCGACCTGCCGGCGGTGATCGGGTTGGGCACGCCGGGCGACAAGGTGCAGCTGGAGGTCTGGCGTCAAGGCCAGTCGCAAACCGTCACCGCCACCCTCGGCGGCACCGGCGACAAGGACACGCAGGTGGCCGGCAACGACGCCGGACCGGGCCAGGGCACGCTCGGCCTGGCGTTGCGCCCGCTGCAGCCGCAGGAACGCGAGCAAGCCGGTGTCGCAAGCGGGCTGGTGGTGCAGCAGGCCGGCGGCCCGGCAGCACGCGCCGGGGTGCGGGCCGGCGATGTGCTGCTGGCCATCAACGGCAAGGCGGTGACCGACATCGCGCAGGTGCAGGCGGCGGTCGCCGCCTCTGACAAATCGCTGGCCTTGCTGATTCAGCGCGAGGGCAACAAGATCTTCGTGCCGGTGCGGATCGGCTGATCCTGACCCGCCACCGTCAGTTCGCTGGCGGTGGTTGCTCGCTGGCGTCGGCCTCTTTGGGCAGTTGCAGCCACAACCGCAGGTCGTGCTCCAGCTGCAGGTAGTCCGGCTCCATGTGCGCGCACAGCGCATAGAAGGCACGATCGTGCTCGGGCTGGCGCAGGTGGGCCAGCTCGTGCACCACGATCATCCGCAAGAACGCGGCCGGTGCATCGCGAAAGACACCGGCGATGCGGATTTCGCGCTTGGCCTTCAGCCGCCCGCCCTGCACCCGGCTGATGCGGGTGTGGGTGCCCAGCGCTTGCTCGGCGGTGCGCAGGTGGTTGTCGAACACCACTTTCGACAAGGGGGGCGAGCTGCGCAGGTGGCGCGCCTTCAGCTCGCCGACGTAGGCGACCAACGCGCCATCGCTGCGCACGTGGTGTGCTTCGGGATAGCGCTCGGCCAGCCGCTCGCGCAGCGACTGCATCAGCTGGCCATGCGCACCAGACGCGCGGCTTCGTCGTCGCGCGCGGCTTCGATTTCGCGCATCACCGCCACCAGATCGACCGCGCCGGCTGCCGGCGCATAGCGTCCTGTGAGCACAGTGTCCGGATGCAAGCTGCCGCCTTCGTACAGCGCCCAGATTTCGGGGCCGTAGGCGGTGCCCAACAGCTCCGGCGCATCGCGGCCGAAGAAGACCCGCAGGTTGTTGACATCGCGCAGCAACATCCGTGCGGCGTGGTTGTTGCCGGCTGCATCGATCGCTTGCGGCAGGTCGATGATCACCGGCCCGTCGGCTGCCAGCAGGATGTTGAATTCCGACAGGTCGCCATGCACGACCCCGGCACAGAGCATGCGCACCACCTCTTGCAGCAACGAGGCATGGTGGGCGCGGGCATCGTCGGCGCTGAAGCGCAGGTCGTTGAGGCGCGGGGCTGCGGCGCCTTCTGCATCGGCCACCAACTCCATCAACAGCACGCCGTCGTGAAAGTTGTAGGGTTTCGGCACCCGAACACCGGCTGCGGCCAGGCGCCACAGCGCATCGACTTCGGCGTTCTGCCAGGCTTCTTCCTGCTTTTCGCGGCCATAGCGGGTGCCCTTGGCCATCGCGCGTGCCTGGCGGCTGTTCTTGACCTTGCGGTTCTCGGTGTAATCGACCGCCTGGCGAAAGCTGCGGTGGGTGGCTTCCTTGTAGACCTTGGCGCAGCGGGTGTCGTCACCGCAGCGCACCACGAATACATTGGCTTCCTTGCCGCTCATCAACTGGCGCACCACGCTGTCGATCAGGCCTTCGTCAATCAGGGGTTGGAGGCGTTTGGGGGCTTTCACCCCCGCATTGTCCGCTGCGCCCACCCAGCCGTTCCGGTCACCCCGGAAGCTCCGCGACCAAGGCCTCCAACCGTTCGCGGTCGGTGCCGGTTCCGGTGGTGGCCAGCGCCAGCACCGACCGGCCGCCGACCACATAGGTTTCTCCGGCTGGCAGGTTTGCGTTCTCCTGCGCAGCCAGCGACGTGTCGAACAGGCGAACCCAACCAGCGGATGCTTCGGCAGCCGGCGGCAACGTGACCGACACCCCCTCGTGCCAGGCGTTGAAGACCAGCAGCACCGTGGCATCGGTGCCCGCGCGTGCGATCGACGAGTTTGGCGCCGTGCCGTCGATCAACATGCCGAAGCAGCGCAGGTTGCCGTCGTCCCATTGCGCTTCGGTCATCTCGACACCATCGGCCGAGACCCAGATCAGGTCCTTGATGCCCAGGCTTTCGTGCACCTGCCCGGTGAGGAAACGGTTGCGGCGCAACACCGGCAGACTGCGGCGCAGCTGCATCAGCCGCTTCGTGAACTGCAGCAACGCACCCCCGGCCTCGCCAATGCCCGCCCAGTCGACCCAGGAGATCTCGGAATCCTGGCAATAGGCGTTGTTGTTGCCCTGTTGCGTGCGGCCGAACTCGTCGCCGGCAAGCAGCATCGGCGTGCCCTGCGACAGCAGCAGCGTGGCCAGCAGATTCCGCTGCTGGCGGGCGCGCAACGCCAGCACTTCGGCGTCTTCGGTGGGCCCTTCGACGCCGCAGTTCCAGGACTGGTTGTCGGAATGGCCGTCTCGGTTGCCTTCGTTGTTGGCTTCGTTGTGCTTGTCGTTGTAGCTGACCAGGTCGGCCAACGTAAAGCCGTCGTGCGCGGTCAGGAAATTGACGCTGGCCCATGGCCTGCGTCCGCGCTGGTTGAACTGGTCGCCGCTGGCGGTCAGCATCAGCGCCATGTCGCGTGTCAACCCCTCGCCACCTTTCCAGAAGGCACGCACGGTGTCGCGGAAACGGTCGTTCCATTCGGCCCAGCCCGGTGGAAAGTGGCTGAACTGGTAGCCACCCGGTCCGCAGTCCCAGGGTTCGGCGATCAACTTGACGCTGCTCAAGATCGGGTCTTGCCTGCAACTGTCGAGAAAGCCACCGCTTTCGTCGAAGCCATAACTCTCGCGCGCCAGGATCGGTGCCAGGTCGAAGCGGAAGCCGTCGACATGCATCTCTGTTACCCAATACCGCAGGCTGTCAGTAACCATCTGCAGCACCCGCGGGTGGCTCAGGTTGACGGTGTTGCCGGTGCCGGTGTCGTTGATGTAGTAGCGCGGCTCTTCGGGCATCAGCCGGTAGTAGCTGGCGTTGTCGATGCCCTGGAAGGACAGAGTCGGCCCCAGCTCGTTGCCCTCTGGCGTGTGGTTGTAGACCACGTCCAGGATCACTTCCAGACCCTGGCCGTGGAAGCGGTCGACCATCGACTTGAATTCGTCGATGTTGGGCTCGGACTGGTATTCGGGGTGCAGTGCAAAGAAGCCGAGCGTGTCGTAGCCCCAGAAGTTCTTCAACCCCTTCTCCAGCAGGAACGGCTGGTGCGCGAACATCTGGCTCGGCAGCAGTTCCACGCTGGTCACACCGAGTTCCGTGATGTGGCGCAGCACCGCGTCGTTGGCCATGCCGGCGAAGCGACCCTGCTGATGTGGCGGCACATCGGGGTGGCGCATGGTGAAGCCGCGCACATGGGTTTCGTAGAACACCGTCTGGTCCCAGGGCACGCGCAC
>JBBSPW010000240.1:0-4887 GCA_038258365.1 Burkholderiales bacterium
GCCACCTCCTGCGCCAGACCGCGGGTGAAGGTGTCGATCGCGCCCTTGGCTGCCGCGTAATCCACATACTGGCCCGGTGCCCCCAGCCGCGCCGCCGCCGACGAGAGATTGACGATCGCACCGCCCGCGCCGCCATGGCGGGTGCTCATGCGCAGCAGCGCCTGCCTGGCGCAGTAGAAGCTGCCGCAGACATTGATCGCGAACATCCGCTGCAACCGCGCACCCTGCATCGCGTCGACCCTGGACGCCGTGTCGACCACGCCGGCGTTGTTGACCAGACCCGCCAGCGGCGCCCAGCCTTCGCTGCGCAGCGCGTCGATGCGGCCGAACATCGCCCCGACCTGCGCTTCGTCGGCCACATCGGCTTGCAGGGTGACGGCACGCCGGCCCGCAGCGCGAATATCGGTGGCCACCCGCTCGGCGGCAGCGGCATCGCGGGTGTCGGTCACGGCCACATCCCAGCCCCGCGCGGCAGCCAGGCGGGCGATGGCGGCGCCGATGCCGCGGCTGGCACCGGTGATGAGCAGGGTGGTCATGGCGGCGGTTCCTCGGTGGGTCGGGTGCCGGTGGCGGGGGCTGACCGGCCACGCAGTGTCGCATCGACGATCTCCGCAAAGCGCCGGCTGCTGTTCACTGGCGCTGCGTCCTGGCGCCGCGCTGCCAGCTCACGCGCCCGAACGCCGAAGGCCGGGTCGGTGAAAAGTTGCTGCAGCAGGGGTTTCAGATCGGGTGGCGCCTGTGCTGCGCCGGAAATCGCGCCAGAGCCTGGAACGGGACCGGGCCGCTGCATCGGCAGCACCAAGCCGATGCCCTCCAGCTGCACCCGCCGCGCCACCATCGCTTGTTCATCCTGGCTCGGCACCACCAGCTGCGGCTTGCCGGCCAGCAACGCGGCCGACGCCGAGCCCATGCTGGCATGCGAAACCACCAGGTCGGCACCGCGCACCGCGGCGTCCATTGCCACCGGCTCGGCCTCGAAGTGGATGCCGGGTCCTCCCAGCCGGGCCGCGGCTTGTGCCGACAAGCCCTTGGCATGCACCAGCGCGGTGGCACCGGTGGCTTTCAGCGCTGCGATCAGCGGGTTGAAGCTCTCGTGCAGGGGCGACAGGTAGACGAACACGCGCCGGTTTTCAGCCGACGACGGGCACGCGGCGGGCGCGGCTGGCCACTGCGGCGCGACGCCGATGTCGCCCACATAAGCCAGGCCCATCCGCAGCATGTCGGGCGCATAACCATCGTAGTGATCCAGCTCGGGCACCGAAGCCAGCACCTGCACGGTGTCGGCAAAGGCATCGGTCAAGCGCTGCAGCGGTTCGGCCTTAAGCCGTGCCAGTGCCTGGTTCACGATCGGCAGCACCAGCGCGTCGTAGCCGGCGCAGCGGGCCGGCTCGGCCGGGTCGTCCTGCAGCATCGGCGGAAAGGCTGCGGCGCTCGGTGGCACCTCGAAGCTGTTGCCCACCAGCACCACCGGCAAGCCGATCATGCGGGCGGTCAGCACAGCGGTGGGGGAGTGGTCACACACCAGCAAGTCGGGTTTGGCCAACTCGATGGCGTCGCGCCAGCCGGTCACGAGCCCGCACAGACCGCCACTGTCCATCCAGCCGGCTGCCGCCAGCACCGCGGCATAGTTGGCCAGACGCGGCGGGTTGGCCAGCCGCGGCAGCCAGACCGGCGCCTGCCCCATTGCGAAACCGGCTGCGCTGATGCGGCCATGGGCGCGCGACAGGTCGCGCAACAGGAAGCGCACGGCATGGCCCTGCTCGCGCAGGCCGCGGGCGCACACCAGCAGGCGGTCGATGTGGCCCATGTTGGCGCCCATCTCCCATGTCAGCAGGATCCGCATCGGGGGTCGTCGATTCGTGAAGAAGTGCCAACCCACCCTGTCGGATGGCTTGACAGTCGGCCCCTACCAAAGTGGGGCAGTCGAGTGTAAGTCATTGAAAACAGACGATTTTCCCCCCAGTGGCCCAAAGCTTGCGGTAGCCACCCCGTCTGCAACCGTTTCCAGGACCCGCCCGATGCGCACCACCGCCCCGTTCAAATTCCACCTGCTGGCACTGGCCGCGGCGCTGGCGCCGGTCGCCTTTGCGGCCCCGATCACGAGCCTGGACGCCAGCAGCGGCGCATCGGCAGCCGGCATCGCCGGCACGACCCTGGCCAACAACTTCCAGGGCGTGGCCGCCAGCAACAGCTCGGCCAGCCAGCCCACCGGCAACAGCAACGGCGGCTCGTTCGCCAACGGCAGCGGCGCCTATGCGGTCAGCAGCAACGCCACCGGGGTCGCCGCCGCCAACGCCCATGCGCAGTTCGTCTACACGCTGACCAACACCAGCGGTCTAGCTCAGGCCTACACGATGAGCTTCTACATCTACGGCGGCTTCATCGACGCCAGCCTGGCAAATGGCGCCTCGCTGAGCGGCATGGAGAGTCTGAGCACGATGTACTCGGCGACCATCAAGGTCGGCGGCAATCTGGTGTTCAACTCCAGCGCGATGATCGACCGCAACGCCAACGGCGTCGCGTTCAGCAATTTCGGCAGCACCGTTCTGACCGGCGGCAACCTCAACGAGGGCTTCTACAGCTGGGGCGGCGACACCTACATGGCCGATCTCGGCATCTTGAACGCCGGCGAGTCGATCACGATCCTGGCCGAAGTCGACGACACGGTGTCGTCCAGCGTCGGCACCTACGACTTCAACGGCGGCAACGGCTGCGGTGGCTACAACCAGACAGCCCCGGCCGCCAATGGCGTCCGGCCGGCGGTGAACCAGGCTCGCACCCCCCGGAGCACCCTGGGCACCCAGCAGCAGTGCTTCAAAGGAACTGCCCGCGCGTTCTACGGCGACCCGGTCGGCATCAACGGCCAGCCGACAGCCATGCCGCCCACCGAAGTCAGCTTCAACGGCGTTCCGGTGCCCAACGGTACCGTGCCGGAACCCGGCAGCCTGGCGCTGGCGGGGCTTGCGTTGCTGGGCGTTGCCGCTGCACGCCGCAGGCGCTCGCAGCCCCGCTGAGCCCGGAGCGACCGAGAGGCCCCGATTCGGGGCAGTTCCCGATGGGATCGGGTGGCGCCGGCGGCTAGAGTCGCCTCGCACCCTGATCTTTCGGAGACCGACTTGAAACGCAGAACCGTCCTCACCCATGCCGGCGCCGCCCTCCTGGCCGCGCCGGCTTTCCTGCATGCGCAGACCGTCGAGAAGCCGAAGGTGACGATCGCCGTCGGCGGCAAAAACCTGCTGTATTACCTGCCGTTGACGATCGCCGAGCAGCGCGGCTACTTCAAGGACGAAGGTCTCGACGTGTCGATCGTCGACTTCGCTGGCGGCTCACGCGCCTTGCAGGCGGTCGTCGGTGGCAGCGCCGATGTGGTCTCGGGCGCCTTCGAGCACACCGTCAACATGCAGTTCAAGGGCCAGCCGATGCGCGCCTTCGTGCTGCAGGGCCGGGCGCCGCAGATCGTGCTGGGCATCAACCCGAAGACCATGCCCAACTACAAGGGCATCGCCGACCTGAAGGGCAAGAAGGTCGGCGTGACCGCACCGGGTTCGTCCACCAACGTGATGCTGAACTACCTGCTGGCGCAAGCGGGTCTGAAACCCACCGATGTCAGCGTGATCGGGGTCGGTGCGTCGCAGGGCGCGGTGGCGGCGATGCGGACCGGCCAGATCGACGCCATCAGCAACCTCGACCCGGTGATCACCCTGCTGCAGCGCAGCGGCGACCTGAAGATCGTCGCCGACACCCGCGTGGTGGCCGACTCCGACAAGATCTTCGGCGGGCCGATGTTGGCGGCCTGCCTGTATGCGCCGCAGCCCTTCATCGACAAGAACCCCGGCACGGTGCAAGCCCTGGCCAACGCCATCGTGCGCGCCGACAAGTGGTTGCAGGGCGCCGGGCCGGGCGACATCATCAAGACCGTTCCCGAAAGCTATCTGCTGGGCGACCGGGCGGTCTACATCGACGCCTTTCTGGCGGGCAAGGGCGCCTTGTCGCGTGACGGTCTGTTCCCCGAAGGCGGGCCGAAGACCGCGCTCGGTGCGCTGGCCAGCGTCGACCCGGCGATCGGCGCCGCCAAGCTCGACCTGGGCGCGGTCTACACCAACGACTTCGCGAAGCGGGCCAACGCCAAGTATCCGAAAGGATGACGCTCGCGAGTACTTTGGCCACCAGTTCGCTGCCCGCCCTGTCGCTGCAGGGCGTGGCTTGCACCTTCGTCGACAAGGACAACCCCGCACAGCGCTACACCGCGGTGCGCGATGTGACGCTGCAGGTGGGCGCTGGTGAGTTCGTCTCGGTGGTCGGCCCCACCGGCTGCGGCAAGAGCACCCTGCTGAACGTGGCTGCGGGGTTGCTGCAGCCGTCCACCGGCAGCGTGCAGGTGTTCGGCGAACCGCTGGTGGGCATCAACACGCGCGCCGGCTACATGTTCCAGGCCGAAAGCCTGATGCCCTGGCGCACCGCGCTCGGCAATGTGATGGCGGGGCTGGAATTCCGCGGCGCGCTGAGCCCTGCCGACTGTCGCGCCGAAGGTGAGGCCTGGCTGCGCCGGGTCGGGCTGGGCACCTTCGGCGACCGCTATCCGCACCAGCTGTCGGGCGGCATGCGAAAGCGCACCAGCCTGGCGCAGACACTCGCACTCGACCCCGACCTCATCCTGATGGACGAGCCCTTTTCTGCGCTCGACATCCAGACCCGCCAGCTGATGGAAGACGAGGTGCTGGAGCTGTGGGCGGCCAAGAAGAAGGGCGTGCTCTTCATCACCCACGACCTGGACGAAGCGATCGCGATGAGCGACCGCGTGGTGGTGCTGTCGGCCGGGCCGGCCAGCCACCCGATCGGCGAGTTCACGATCGACCTGGACCGGCCGCGCCATGTGTCTGAAATCAA
>JBBSPW010000241.1:0-4882 GCA_038258365.1 Burkholderiales bacterium
GACTTCGGCGCGCGCGGCCTCGTCGGTGATGCGTTCGAGCTCCTGCAGTTGGCGGTCGTACAGCCGGGTCTGGTGGAAGTCGCCGGTGACGATCTGCTTGACCAGACCGCCGACGCGCGCCAGCCAGCCGCGGCCGATCTCGCTGTCCAGATCGTCGCGCGCCTGACCGAGCGAGGCCACGCGGTCGATGAAGCGCCGCACCGGATGGCGGTCGCTGGCGAAGAAGCCCGGGTCGCGCATCGCCACCCGCAGCACCGGCAGTTGCAACGGTGCCAGCACAGCCGCCACCGGGCGCGGCACCTGGGGGTCGGCCACCACCGCGTCGAACAGGTCGCAGGTGATGCCGATCACCAGCTTGTCGAGCGGGCCGGATGCCGCCTGCTCCAGCGCCGCACGGTGGCGGCGGATCAGGTTCTGGGGTGGCCGGTCTGCCGCGTGCGATCCGGCATTGCCTTCGCTGTCGCTGCCTTCGCTGCAGTTCAGCGAGCGCAGAACCTGTGTCAGACGGCTGTCGGGGTCATGGCCGCTGTCGTCTCCGGATTCGGACGCGTTGTGCGAAAGTGAAACCCATGCCGACGGGGTTTCGCCGCGCATCAATTGCTCCAGCAGCGCAGCCTGTTCGAGTTGCTGCGCCGCGTCGCAGGTGCCCGATGGGTCGCCGTGGGCAACCGAGTTGGCCGATCCGGCGTGGCCGATGCCGCGCACCTGCAGATCGTGGGCGATGCGGCGCCTGCAGTCGGCCATCGCTGTGGCCAAGGCAAAGCCGGTGTGGCGTGCCAGCACGCGGGCTACGCCGGGGTCGGGTGTCAGTTTCTGGATCGCACGGTTCATGGCCCAGCCGATCACTGCGGCGCGCAGCGGGTTGCCGGGCTGCGCACCTGCGGCCTGCAGGTCGCCTTGCACGCGGCCACGCAGCGAGTGGCCGAAGTCCTGCGCCAGGTGGTTGCCCTGGCGTGCCACATGCAGACGCGCTGTGGCCAGCAAGGCTTGCTCTTCAGGGCTGGCAGCATCGTGCTCAGCCCTCAGCAGGCGGGCCGGCACATCCGCCAGCACAGCTGCCGCTGTCGCCTGGATCTGGGCGAAGGCCACATTCAGAACAGCAGCTACGGCTGGGTCGGATCGGGTCATGCGAGGCTCGGGATCGTGCGGTATGACGGGTTTGGGAACCGGAGTCGGTTGGCGTGTCACGCAACCGCAACGAAGATGCACGCACGATGCGCAACCACTTCCTGCTCGACCCCGACCTGGTGTTCTTGAATCACGGCTCGTTCGGGGCCTGCCCGCGCGAGGTCTTCCGTGCCTATCGGCATTGGCAACTCGAACTGGAGCGCAACCCGGTGGCATTCCTCGGCCGGCGATCGGCTGCGTTGCTTTTGAATGCACGGCAGGCGCTGGCCAAGCTGCTGGGCGCAGCAGCCGACGACCTGGTCTTCGTTCCGAACGCCACCACCGGGGTCAACACGGTGGCGCGGTCGCTGGCCCGGTCGCTGCCGCTGAATCCCGGCGACGAAGTGTTGACCACCGACCACGAGTACGGCGCTTGCGACGCGGTCTGGCGCTTCGTCTGCGCCGAGCGCGGCGCGGTCTACCGTGCGGTGCCGCTGCCGCTGCCCTTCGACGCGGACGACGCCGTGCAGCGGATCTCGGCGGCACTCTCGCCGCGAACGCGGGTGCTCTATCTGAGCCACATCAGTTCCACCACCGCGCTGACCCTGCCGGTGGCTCCGCTGTGCGCCGAAGCGCGGCGCCGCGGCATCACGACGGTGATCGACGGCGCGCATGCGCCGGGGCAGATCGAGTTGGACCTGGACAGTCTCGGCGCCGACTTCTATACCGGCAACTGCCACAAGTGGCTGTGCGCACCCAAAGGAAGCGCCTTCCTGCATGCCCGGCCTGCAAGCCACGCCGACCTGCACGCAACCGTGATGAGCTGGGGCTATGCAGCCGGCGACGGCGGCCACAGCGGTTTTGACGCCTACACCGGCCGCACGCTGCTGGAGCGCCGCTTGCAATGGCAGGGCACCCGCGACATCGCGGCGTTTCTGGCGGTGCCCGCCGCCATCGATTTTCAGCAGCGACACGACTGGCCCGCGCTTCGGCAGCATTGCCACGCGTTGGCGATCGACACCCGCAACCGCGTGCTGGCACGCAATGGGTTGCCGCCGATCGCTGCCGATGGTGCGCACGCGCAGATGGTGCCGATCCCCGTGCGCACCGACGCTGGCGATGCGCTGCGGCGTTGGCTGTTCGAGCAGCGCCGAATCGAGGTGCCCGTGACCCGACACGGCGAACAGAGCTTCGTGCGGGTTTCAGTGCAGGCCTACAACACCCAGGCCGATCTGGACGCGCTGGTCAGCGCGCTGGCCGAAGCCGGGGTGTGACCGGCTGCAGTGCGGTCAGCGGCGGCGCAGGCGCAAGCCGCCGAGCGCCGCCAGGCCGGCCATGAACATCCAGACCGCGCCAGGCTCGGGAACGGCAGCCAGCATTTGGTTGCCGACGAACTGTTGAGCAAACGCGGTCGGGTGGATGCCGTCCCAGAACAGCGCGGTGCCGACGGTGGCATTGCAGGCGTTGGAAGGCGCACCACAGGCGTCGGTGAGGTTGCTGAACAGCCCGCTGGCCGCGGCAGTGCCCACCAGTCCGAACACATCGAACATCGTGACGCCGGAGGTGGCCAGAGCCGTGCTGAGCGCGGTGTTGAACGATGACGACACGAAAGTAGCGCCACCCGAAGCCAACGCGCCGAGCGCCAGCGTGGCCGGAGCCAAGCCGACGTTGGGCACGTTCCAGACCACGATGTTCGACGGTGTGGCGCCGGCGGTCACCAGCGAGCTGACCATGTTGGCGGTGGCGGTGGCATAGGCCTGCGCACCGGCTGCGACCACAGCGGGATTGCCGCTGCTGCCGAAGGCAGTGGCGGTATCGCGCACATCGTTGCCGCCGCTGGCCAGCACATAAATGGCGTTTGCCGACACGCCGTTGCTGCTCAGAAAGCCATTCAGCTGCGTGGTGGTGCTGGGCGGAAAGCCGCCGAAGCCGCCGTCGATCGATGTGCGTGCGCCGCCATAGGCATTGTTGCCACCGCCAGCCAGCGACGGGGTGGCAAACGACGACAAACCGAGCCCGGCGGCAAAGGTGCTGAACCACACCGGGCCGTTGCTGTAGGTGTTCGACGCGTAAGGCAGCGAAGGGATGTAGCTGTTGCCGGTGATGACCTGGCCTGCACCGGCGCCACCCAGCACCAGGCGGTTGTTGCCGCCGTCGGACAGGCTGTCGCCGAACACATAGACGCCAGTGAAGGCAGTGGTGCCGACCACGGCATGGGCCTGCAGGCTCAGCGCCGCCAGCGCAACAGCAGCCAGCAGGTGCTTCAGAGTCGTGGGGGTGGTGTTGCGCTTCATACGGGTGTCTCTTCGTGGTGTTGGGGTCAGGCGCAAACGTAGCACGGTGCTTCGCTGTCCGACACGGGACTGTCACCCACGAAACGCGGTTCGTGCCACCTGCACCCCTCGAATCGAGGGGGCTGTTCGAGTTTCAGCACATGGCCTGCGCTGGACCTCAGCGCGTCTTGCGCGGCGGCAGACCCGTGTGTTGCGTCAACACCCGCCCCTGGCCGGCCGGCGTGCTGTTCTTGCGGCGCGCGCTGACATAGCCAGTCCCAGCCGCCGGCTGGAAGCTGGGAATCAGGTGGTGCTTGCCATTGCCGATCAGGTCGGCGCGGCCCATGGTCTTCAACGCCTCGCGCAGCAGCGGCCAGTTGGCCGAGTCGTGCCAGCGCAGGAAGGCCTTGTGAAGCCGGCGGCGGCGCTCGCCGCGCACGGTGTCGACCTTCTCGGCGCGCTTCGGGTCGCGGCTGATCCCCTTCAAGGGATTGAGATCGGTGTGGTACATCGCCGTGGCGGTGGCCATCGGGCTCGGGTAGAAGGTCTGCACCTGGTCGGCCTTGAAGCCGTTCTTTTTGAGCCAGCAAGCGAGGTTCATCATGTCCTCGTCCGAGGTGCCCGGGTGCGCCGCGATGAAGTACGGGATCAGGTATTGCTTCTTGCCGGCTTCGGCGCTGTACTGCTCGAACAGTTGCTTGAACTTGTCGTAGCTGCCGATGCCCGGCTTCATCATCTTCGACAGCGGCCCGCCTTCGGTGTGCTCGGGGGCGATCTTCAAGTAGCCGCCGACATGGTGCGTCACCAGTTCCTTGACGTACTCCGGTGACTGCACCGCCAGGTCGTAGCGGAGCCCGCTGCCGATCAGGATCTTCTTGACACCCCTCAGGGCCCGCGCACGGCGGTACATCTTGACCAGCGGTCCGTGGTCGGTGTTCAGGTTCGGGCAGATCCCCGGGTAGACGCAACTCGGCTTGCGGCAAGCGGCTTCGATCGCCGTGCTCTTGCAACCGATGCGCCACATGTTGGCGGTGGGGCCGCCCAGGTCGCTGATGACGCCAGTGAAACCCTTGACCTTGTCGCGAATCTCTTCGATCTCGCGGATCACGCTGTCTTCGCTGCGGCTTTGGATGATCCGGCCTTCGTGCTCGGTGATCGAGCAGAAGGTGCAGCCGCCGAAGCAACCGCGCATGATGTTGACACTGAAGCGAATCATCTCCCAGGCCGGGATCTTGGTGGCGCCGTCATGGCCGCCTTGCTCGTCCGCATAAGACGGATGCGGGCTGCGGGCGTACTCCAGATCGAAGACATGGTCGATCTCGGCGGTGCTCAGCGGGATCGGCGGCGGGGTGATCCAGACGTCGCGCGCAACGGCGCCCGTGCCATGGCGCTGCACCAGCGCGCGGGCGTTGCCGGGGTTGGTTTCCAGGTGCAGCACGCGGTTGGCATGGGCATAGAGCACGGGGTCGCTCTTGACCTGCTCGTAGGCCGGCAGGCGGATC
>JBBSPW010000242.1:0-4859 GCA_038258365.1 Burkholderiales bacterium
CCAACGTCGACAAGCTCACCGTGCTGCCGAGCGGGCAGTTTCATCCGCGCGCCACCGAACTGCTGGCCCGCGATGCGATGGAAAAGCTGCTCGACGACATGGCCACGCGCTACCCCGACCGCAACATCATCTTCGATTCGCCGCCGCTGCTGCTGACCACCGAGTCGCGCGTGCTGGCCACCCACATGGGCCAGATCGTGATCGTGGTTCAAGCCGACCGCACCCTGCAGAGCACCGTCAAGCAGGCACTGGCCACGATCGAGACCTGCCCGCTCAAGCTGATGCTGTTGAACAAGTCGCGCACCGGAGCCGCGGGCGCTTACGGCGAGAGCTATGGCTACGGCTACAGCTATGGCTACGGCGGAGCCTATGGCTACGGCGGCTATGGCGCCGGCGCCGGTGGTCTGGCCGCTGGCGAAGCCGGTGCCGACACGGATGCCAAGGTGGATTCGGCCGCGCCAGCCAGCGCGCCGGCTGTGCGGCAGCCCGCCTGAACGACTTCTGAACGTCGTGGCCCGCCACCGCAGCCGACCACCGCAGCCGCATGCCCACCGCGGACGCAGCGTCGCGCTGGCCTGCCTGCTGGCCTGCGCCGGTTCGGCGCTGGCCCAGAGCGGCAACGGGCTGCGCATCACGCCCACGTTGAGCGGCGAGGTCAGCTTGATCAACCGCTCGGGTGCGGCGCCGGGTGGTGCATCTGGATTGGACGTGGTGACCCGGGTCGGCCCCGGTCTGGAGATTTCCAGCCGCGCCGGCAAGGTGCGCGGAACGTTGAGCTACCAGCTGGATGCCGTTCACCACTCGAACGCGCCCACCGACGACACACAGAACCTGCAGAACCGGCTCAGCGCTGCGTTGAATGCTGAGCTGATCGACAACTTTTTCTATGTCGACGCCAACGCCAATATCTCGCAAGTAGCGGATTCGGCTTTCGGTGTGCAGACTGTCAACAGCTCGGTTGCCAACGGCAACCGCACCGAGGTCGGAACCCTGTCGGTGATTCCGCGCTTGCAGGGCAATGTCGGCGGCGTCGCGGTCTACAGCCTGTCGTTTCCGGCTTCGGTCGTCAACGGCCGGCGATCGACCAACGCCGACTACAACAGCCTGGGTGCGGTGCTGTCGTTGGGTTCGCCGCGCGGCGGCACCACGGTCGGCTGGGGGCTGCAGGCTTCGAGCCAGGAAACCGACTTCCGCGCCGGCCGCAAGACCCGCAACGACCGCTACAGCCTGAGTGTCTATGCGCGTATCGACACCGACCTGACCCTGACGCTTCGGGGTGGCCAGGAAGCCACCAACGTGATCGGCATCACCCGCCAGAGCTACAACAACTACGGCGCCGAATTGTTGTGGACGCCGTCGCCGCGCACCACCGTCAACCTGTCGACCGACGAGCGCTATTTCGGCAACTCGCGGCAGATCCTGGTCGAGCACCGCTTCCGGCGCTCTTCGCTGCGCTTCACCAGCATCCGCGGCGCCAGCGGTGGCGATGGCTTCGACAACGCCACCGGCGCGGGTGTCGGCCAACCGGTTTCGCTCTATGCGCTGTTCTTCAACCAATTCGCCTCCATCGAGCCCGATCCCGTGCTGCGTGAGCAGCTGGTGCGGAACTTTTTGCGTGCACAGGGACTGGACCCGAATACGGTGGTCGGTGGCGGTTTCATCAACAGCGCGATCAGCCTACAGCGGCGCGACGATCTGGCCTACTCGTGGACCGGTGTGCGCAACACCTTCTCCCTGCTGGCCTTTCGCAGCAAGACCGATCTGCTGGACCAAGCGGGCCAGAGCCAGAACCCGAGCAATGGTCTCGGTATCGGCGGCATCAAGCAGCATGGCTTCACGGCCACGCTGTCGCACCGGCTGACGCCCACCGCGTCGGCCAGCGCCAGCGCGTCGCTGCTCCGCACCGGATCGTCGGGCGCGCAGGAAGGCAACGACCTGCGCTCTCTGAGTCTGAGCGTGAGCGAACAGCTGACCCGAATGATCAGTGCCAGCCTGAGCGCGCGCTACAGCGATTTCAACAGCGCGACCCAGCCCTACCGCGAATCCGCGCTGACGGCTTCGTTCAATGTGCGCTTCTAGCGTTGGAGCGGAGACGACATGTACGAAGCCTTCTACGGCCTGAAGAGCAAGCCCTTCCAGCTCAATCCCGACCCGATCTTCTATTACGCCAGCAAACAGCACCGTCGTGCCAAGGCGTACCTGGAGTACGGGGTCTCGCGCAACGAAGGCTTCATCGTCATCACCGGCGAGATCGGCGCCGGCAAGACCATGGTGCTGCGATCGCTGATCGAAGGGCTGAACGGCAGCAACGTGGTCACTGGCCACCTCGTGACCACCCAGCTGGGCGCCGAGGACACGCTGCGCATGGTGGGCGCTGCCTTCGGCTTCCGCGTCAAGGACGTGCCGAAGTCTGAATTGCTGATCACGCTCGAAGCGTTCTTGATCAGCCAGACCAGCAAGGGCAAGCGCTGCCTGCTGATCGTCGACGAAGCGCAGAACCTGACCCCCCGCGCGGTCGAAGAGCTGCGCATGCTGTCGAACTTCCAGTTCGGCAACCAGGCGTTGCTGCAGAGTTTTCTGGTCGGCCAGCCCGAGTTCAGAGAGATTCTGCAGCAGCCCGAGATGGAGCAGTTTCGCCAGCGCGTGGCGGCCACCTGCCACATCGGACCGCTGGACCCGGACGAAACCCGCGGCTACATCGAGCATCGCCTGAAGTGTGCGGGCGCCGACGGCAAGCCCAGCTTCGAGGACGGTGTCTTCGCTTCCATCCACAACGCCACGCAAGGCATTCCGCGCCGCATCAACGCGGTTTGCGACCGACTGCTGCTGGCCGGTTTTCTGAACGGCCGCAGCCACCTGAGCTGCGACGACGTGGCCGAGGTGGTGCGCGAGTTCGAGCAGGAAAACGAAGTGCCCACTCGCCGTGCGACCGCGGTCCGCACGGTCGGTGGGGGCGAACCCTCGGCCCCGGGCGGACTGGCAGGCGCGGTGCTGGACGTGGACCTGAGCCGAATCGATGTCGACCAGGACAGCGCCGAAGGCATGTCGCGCCAGATCGCTGCGCTGACAGCCGACCAGCGCGGCGACCAGCTGCAGCGGCTCGAACGCGGCTTGCTGCGTCTGGAACGCGTCAATGTGCAGACCCTGGCGATGCTGACCAAACTCGTGGATGCGGTGAAGACCGGCAAGGACGGCTCGCGATGAGTGAAGGGGTCATCTCCGGCCCGGTGATGTGCGTGGTGGGCGCCCGGCCCAACTTCATGAAAATGGCGCCGATCCTGCGCGCCTGTGCTGCGAACGATCCGCCGCTTGCGACCTTGCTGGTTCACACCGGGCAGCACTACGACGCGAGCATGAGCGACCAGTTGTTCGTCGATCTGGCGCTGCCGCGCCCGGACATCAACCTCGAGGTCGGATCGGCCAGCCATGCGGTGCAAACCGCCGAGGTGATGAAGCGTTTCGAGCCTGCGGTGGACGAACACCGTCCGGCGTGTGTGCTGGTCGTCGGCGATGTCAATTCCACCTTGGCCTGCACGCTGGTGGCGGTCAAAAAAGGTGTGCCGGTGGTCCATGTCGAAGCCGGGCTGCGCAGCTACGACCGAACCATGCCCGAAGAGATCAACCGCGTGTTGACCGACCAGGTGGCAGACCGGCTGTACACCACCGAGCGCAGCGCCGGAGCCAATCTTCAGCGCGAAGGCATCGGCCCTGAGCGGGTGTGTTTTGCCGGCAATGTGATGATCGACTCGCTGCTGCACAGCAAGGCCACTGCACGGCCTGCAGCCGCGACACTGCGCGCCCATGGTCTGGATCCGGCGCTTCTGGACCGACCCGAAGGCTACGGCTTGGTGACGCTGCACCGGCCGTCCAATGTCGACGACGCCGATTCGCTGAAATCCATCCTGCAAGTTCTGAAAGAGACAGCCGATCGACTGCCGCTGGTGTTTGCGATGCATCCGCGCACGCGCGCAAGCGTCGACCGCTTCGGCTTGGGGCATCTGCTTCCGCCCGGGCGCATCGCCATCCTGCCGCCGCAGGGTTACCTGGAAATGGTCGGGCTGATGATGGGCGCCACCCTCGTCCTGACCGACTCCGGCGGGCTTCAGGAAGAAACGACTGCGTTGGGGGTTCCCTGCCTGACCCTGCGTGAGAACACCGAACGGCCTGTGACCGTCGACGAGGGCACCAACACGATGGTCGGCTCCGATGTGGCCGCCATTCGCCAGGGCGTCAGCCAGGTCCTCGAGGGCCGCGGGAAACGGGGCCGTGTTCCCGAAGGGTGGGACGGGCGTGCGGCCGAGCGCATTGCCGACGATTTGTACCGCTGGCTGCGTGCCCGGGCCGGCTGAGAATTCATCCCATGCTTGCGCCGCGCATCACCAATGCCCTGACGATCGACGTCGAGGATTACTTTCAGGTCTCGGCCTTTGCGCCCTACATCCGGCGCGAGGATTGGCCCGCTCGCGAATGCCGGGTCGAGCGCAATGTCGACCGCATCCTCGAGTTGCTTGCCGAGCGCGACATCCACGCCACCTTCTTCACCTTGGGATGGATCGCCGAGCGCTATCCGCAACTGGTGCACCGCATCGCTGCAGGCGGGCATGAAGGGGCCAGCCACGGCTGGGGTCACCAGCGCGTCAGCGACCTGAGCCGCGAGCAGTTCACCGACGACGTGCGCCGCGCCAAGGGCATCTTGGAAGACCTGACTGCGAAGCCGGTGGTGGGCTACCGCGCGCCCAGCTTTTCGATCGGCGTGCAGAACCTGTGGGCCTTCGATGTGCTGGCGCGCGAAGGCCACCACTACAGCAGCAGCATCTACCCGATCAAGCACGACCACTACGGCATGCCCGACTCGCCGC
>JBBSPW010000243.1:0-4824 GCA_038258365.1 Burkholderiales bacterium
ACATCTCGCTGCACGGCTTCTTTCGCGTCACCCAGCCGCTCTTGCTGCCGATGCTGCGAACGCGTTGGGGCCGGATCCTGAACATTTCGTCGGTGACGGCGCTCACCGGCAACCGGGGCCAGGTCAACTACGGCGCAGCCAAGGGCGCGATCAACGCAGCGACCAAGTCGCTAGCGCTGGAAGTGGCCAGCCGCGGTGTCACCGTCAACGCCATCGCACCGGGGATCATCGCGTCGCCGATGGCGGCATCGGCTTTCGATGCGGAAACCATCAAGCGCATGGTGCCGGTGCAGCGCGCCGGCACGCCAGAAGAGGTGGCGGCGCTGGCCGGCTTTCTGGCCAGCGATGCGGCTGGCTACATCACGGGGCAGGTGATCTCGATCAATGGCGGGATGGTGTAGGGCTGGTCGGCCGGGCGATGCGTTGGCGAGGGGCCGTCGCCCCGGATGGGCAAGAAGCAGCAACAAGGCCCAAAACGGTTCTAGAGGGAACAACCCGCGACCGGCACGCCGGCCGCACATGTCTAGACAGGTGTGGCCGGCGCGGCGGCGGCGCTGCTGAACCCGGGGCCGGCCAGCGCTGCGGCGTCGTAGCCCCGGTTCACATCCAGTCCGGTGATGTGCCAGTCGTGCGCCGGCAGACGCAGCGGGTGCACGACTTCTTCATACGAACGCATCGGCCACAGCACGCCGTGGCGGCGCTGGTGCTCGAAGGTGTCGACTTCGGCCACCGCGCCTTGGGTGTCGCTGAAGCCCTCGAGGGTGAATCGCACCCGGCGGGTGATGGCGTCTTGCTGGTCGATGCAAACCGACACACGGTCCAGTGCCACACGGCCCAGACCCGGCCGCAGCCAGACATCGACCACATCGCACACCCGCCCGTGTACCCGTTCGGTGCCGGCAGCCTGCACCGCCAGCTTGCGGTCGGCCAGCCACAGCGGCCCCAGCAGGAAGAGTCCGTAGCATTCGGCGACCAGCGCAGACGCTGCCAGCACCTTCGGGTCGGTGGACGGCTCGCCGTTGAACCACACCGCCACCTGGCCGGAAGACGCATCGGTGCCACGCTGCCAACGCACCGCCTTGTTGCCGGCGCTGCCGCGATACGACTGCGCATTGATGCCGGCCTTCGGCATCAGCCTTTCTTCTGACGACCCGCGCCACGACGGCGCCACCACCACCGGCTGCACCCGGTCGATCAACGGTCGCCATTGGCCGTCGTAGGCGATGTTGATGTCGTGCAGCCGGCGGTAGGCGTCCAGGCCGTGTTGTTCTGCACTTTGCAGCAGCAGCTGTTCGCCTCTGCGAACAGCTGCGGTGGTACCGGACTGGGCATCCGGCCGCTGGTTCAGCGGCAGCGGGGTGCTGCACCCCGCCAGCAGCGGCAGCCCGGCCGCCAGACCGGCGCCGATGCCCAGTCCGATCACGCGGCGGCGGGTGGGCTGCCGGCGATTGGCAGCCCAAGCGGGTCTGTCGGCTGTCGAGTTGTGTTGCACCACGTCTGACCCTCTGGTTTGAATCCCATGCGCTGCCAGCGCCCGCGTGCAACCGACTGCGGTTCTAGACGGCATCGGCGCTGCACGCTACCAAAGCCGCGGCCATGTCGCCTGCAACGGGGTCATGCATGGCCGCGCCGGCCAGCGATACGATGCCGCTGCAGCAGGCGCCGATGTCGCACGCCCCTGCCCGATCAGCCTTTGGTGAACGCTGTGCCCGCATCCTCCTCTGTACCGTCGCTTGCATCGCTCGTGTGGTCCATTTCCTTCGCCGGTCGGCGTGCCACCGGCTCTGCCGTCGCAAAAGCGTTGGAACGTGGCCTGACCCGGATCCGCCAAGCCGTCCGCGCCACGGCGCTGGGGTTGGCGGCATTCGCTTTGAGCGGCTGCAGCCTGCTGCCGCGAACCGCCGTGGTGCCGATGCCCGTCTTGACCCCGCCGGGCGCCTGCAGTGCGGCATCGGGCCGCATCGCACCGGTGTTGCTGGTGATGCTGCCCGGCGCCTACAGCCTGCCGCCCGAATTCGTCGACGAAGGCTTCGTCGCCCTGCTGCGCCAGCGGGGGGTCGATGCCGATGTTCAGATCGTCGACTCGCACCTCGGCTACTTCTCGAACGGCAGCGTGCTGACCCGCCTGCGCGACGATGTCATCGCCCCGGCACGGGCGCGCGGCTACCGGCAGATCTGGCTGGTCGGCATCTCGCTGGGCGGTTACGGGTCGCTGGCCTATGCCGCTGTGCACGGCAACGACCCGCGGGCCGGCATCGATGGGGTGGTCGCAATTGCGCCCTACCTGGGCGGGCGCCGGTTGCTGACCGAGATCCAGGCGGCGGGTGGGCCTGTGGCGTGGGCCGCGACCCAACCCCCTGTGATCGGCGACCGCATGCCATCGATGGCCGAGGGCGGCGCGTCGGACGATGCCGGTCGCGAGGTCTGGCGTTGGTTGGTGGCGCATGCCGCGGGCGACCGGGCCAAGGCGCTGCCCGTCTACCTCGGCTTCGGCACCGAAGACCGGCTGGCTGAAGGCCACCGCTTGCTGGCCGGGGTGCTGCTCCCGTCCAGGGTCGACCGCGCTCCGGGCGGCCACGACTGGCCGCCCTGGCGCGATCTGTGGCAGCAGTGGCTGGTGCGTGACTTGCTGCCGCGAGCGCGAGTGAGCGACTGCCATGCGTTCGCGGTCGCTCCCGTTTCAGCCGGTCCGACTGCCGCGGGCGCGGCAACAGCAGCGCCGCGCTGATGCCGGACAGCGGCCCCGCGGCGCGCCGCCTGCCGGCGCCGATCGCACCGGTGTCGGTGCGCGCGATGGGCGTTGCCTGCGCAGTCGGTGTGGGGCGCGCAGCCCTGGGCGACGCTGTGCGCCAGCAGCGCAGTGGCCTGCGCGCGTTGCAGCCGCTGCCGCCACCCGCGCCGCACACACCCCATCGCCGACAAGCGCCGCCTGCGCCGGCGACAACGCTCGCCACCTTCGTCGGCCGCATCGATGCGCTCGACGACCTGGCCCTGCCGGCCGAGCACACACCATGGGACTGCCGTGCCACGCGGCTGGCCTGGCTCGGCCTGCATGCCGACGGCTTCATCGACACCGTGCGCACCGCGGTGCGGCGACATGGCGCGCAGCGCGTCGGCTTGGTGCTGGGCACTTCGGCATCGACCATCGCCGCATCGGAAGCCGCCTACCGCCATCCGGCCGACGATGGCGGCTTCCCGCCCGCCCTGCGGTACGCGGCGCTGCATTCCCCGCATGCGGTGACCGCCTTCTGCGCCCGTGTGCTGGGCGTGACGGGGCCGGCGGTGACGGTGTCCACCGCCTGCTCGTCCAGCGCCCGCGCTTTCGGCCATGCCGAACGCTGGTTGCGACTCGGCTTGGCCGATGCCGTGGTGGTGGGCGGTGTGGACGCACTTTGCGACAGCGTGCTGTACGGCTTTCATGCGCTCGGCCTGGTGTCGGCGGGCGCCTGCCGGCCCTTCGACGCCGCGCGATGCGGCATCAGCGTGGGCGAAGCCGCGGGCTTCGCGCTGCTGGAACGACCGGTCGTGGGCAGGGTCGATGGCAACGGTGATAGCAATGGGGATGGCGACCCGCTGCTGCTCGGCTATGGCGAATCCAACGACGCCCACCACATGTCCAGCCCCCACCCGCAAGGCCTGGGCGCCGAACGCGCATTGGACGACGCGCTGGCCCGGGCCGGCATCGACGCTGCGCAGATCGGCTATCTGAACCTGCACGGCACCGCCACACCGCAGAACGATGCGGTCGAAGCCGCGCTGGTGGCACGCCGCCATCACCCCGGCGTGCATGCCAGCGCCACCAAGGGCCTGACGGGACACACGATGGGCGCAGCCGGCATCGTCGAAGCAGCGCTGTGCCTGCTGGCGCTGCAGAGCGGGGTGCGATCGGGCAGCGCCGGGTTGGTGGCCACCGACCCGGCTTTCGGCGAGCGGTTCGCCGCGCAGTTGCATACCGAGCCCGCGCAGGTCGAAACCGCCGTGGCTGCGAGCCACTCGTTCGGCTTCGGCGGCAACAACGCTGTGCTGGTGTTCGGGTGCGGCGCGAGATGAGGACCACGCCCGGGCCTGCACCGCTGGTGCTGCACATCGACGGCATCGGCTTCTGGTCGCCGGCGTTGCCGGGCTGGGCGCAAGCCGAGGCGGCTGTGCGCGGCGAGCCGGTCACCGCTGAGGCCGACGCCCCGCAGCGCCCCACCCCCGCAATGCTGGCCGCCAACGAACGCCGCCGTGCGCCGGACTCGGTGCTGCTGGCAGTGCAGGTGGCGCAGGATGCGGTGGCCGACTCGAGTCATGCCGCCAGCGATCTCGCCAGCATCTTCAGCTCGGCCTATGGCGACCTGCCGATCGTCGACCTGCTGTGCCGCACCCTGGCCAGCGACCCGATGCTGCTGTCGCCGACGCGCTTTCACCATTCGGTGCACAACGCTGCATCGGGTTACTGGGCGATCGCGAGTGGCAGCCGGGCGGCCAGCAGTGCGGTGGCCGGTGGCGCGCGCAGCTTCGCCACCGGCTTGCTTGAAGCCGCCGCCACAGCGGTCGCCGATGACACGGGGGTCTTGCTGGTGGGATTCGACACCGAAGCGCGCGGCCCGCTGGCGTCGGTCAACACCAGCCGCGGGTTGCTGGGCGTGGCGCTGGTGCTGTCGCCGGAGGTCGGCCCGCGCTCGCGCTGGCGGCTGGAGATCGACTGCATCCCTGGCGACGCGATTGCCGCTGACGTTGCGCCGCAATCGGGGATCGCGGCCGACAGCCCGTCCTGGCGAGCGCTTCGCACCAACGCCCATGCCGACGCGCTGCCGTTGTTTAAGGTGCTTGCTGGCACCT
>JBBSPW010000244.1:0-4791 GCA_038258365.1 Burkholderiales bacterium
GAGCACCGCCAGCACCTGCGCCGCATCGGCCACCGTGTTGGCGAAGAGCGACACGCAATCCAGCGTGCGGCAGGCCGGCAGCACCCCCGGGGTGCCGATGCGCCCCGGCGTGGGCTTGAGTCCGACGATGCCGTTGAAGGCTGCCGGCACACGCCCCGAACCCGCGGTGTCGGTGCCCAACGCAAATGGCAGCAGACCCATCGCCACCGCCACCGCCGACCCCGAACTGGAGCCTCCACTGACTCGCGCTGCATCGGCCACGCTGGCCGGCCGCCCAAACGGTGACCGGGTGCCGACCAACCCGGTCGCGAACTGGTCCAGGTTGGTTTTGGCCACCCACACCGCCCCGGCGTCGAGCAACTTCTGCACCACCGTGGCGTTGGCCGTGGCCACATGGCTGAAGACCGGGCAGGCCGCGGTGGTGGGCGCGCCGGCGATGTCGATGTTGTCCTTGACAGCGAACGGCACCCCCAGCAGCGGATGGCGCTGCAGCCCCGCAGCGGTGCCTGCATCCGGGTCATCGAGACGCTGTCGCAGCTGTTGCAACTGGGCCTGCCAGACATGCTCATCGCACAGGTGAATGAACAGCGACGGATCGGCCGCATGGGCCTGCTGCACCCGGCTGCGCAACGCCTGCAGCGCTTGAACGAGCGCATCGGCATCGCCGCCGAGCCCCAGCCAGACCCCGTTTCTATTTGGTGCACCAACTTGCATACCAGTCGGTGTAGCAGGGACCGTGCCAGTTGTCTGACGGGGCTACGCAGCCTGACTCTGTCCCGTCTAACCCTACTGCGGGCTCCCACCATTGGCAAAGGCATCGAGATGCCTTGGCCGCAAGAAGTCGAAGTCACAGCCCTGGTCGGCTTGCAGCACCGACCGCAAGAACAGCGCGCGGTAGCCGCGCGCATCGGGGTCGGGTGCCGCCACCGGCTGCGCCGCGGCGCGGGCCTGCAACTCGGCTGCATCCACCAACACCGACAACGACCGCTCGGCCACGCTGAGCCGGATGCGGTCGCCGTTGCGCACCCAACCCAGCGGTCCGCCGGTGGCGGTCTCTGGCGTCACATGGACCACCACGGTACCGCCCGCAGTGCCGCTGATGCGCCCGTCAGAGATCCGCACCATGTCCTTGACACCCTGGCGGCCGAGCTTCTTCGGGATCGGGATGTAGCCGGCTTCCGGCATGCCGGGCGCGCCCACCGGGCCGATGTGCTTCAGCACCAGCACATCGCTGGCATTCACATCCAGCGCGTCGTCGTCGATGCGGGCTGCCATGTCCTGCATGTTCTCGAACACCACCGCGCGGCCTTCGTGTTCCATCAACGCCGGTGTGGCAGCCGAGCGTTTGATGATCGCGCCGCGTGGTGCCAGGTTGCCATGCAGCACCGCGATCCCGCCGCCGCCGTAGACGGGGTTGTCGAATCGCCGCACCACCGGCTGCGCAAACGGCGCCGGCGCGGCATCCATCTCTTCACCCAGCGTGCGCCCGGTGATGGTCAGCGCATCGAGATGCAACAGCGGGCGCAATTCGCGCAACACCGTGACCAGGCCACCGGCGCGGTGAAAGTCTTCCATGTAGTGCGCACCCGAGGGCTTCAGGTCGACCAGCACCGGCGTTTCTTCGCTCATGCGGTCGAGTTGCGCCAGATCGATGTGGATGCCGGCGCGCCCGGCGATGGCGGTCAAATGAATGATCGCATTCGTCGATCCGCCGATCGCCAGCAGCACCCGAAGCGCGTTGTCGAAAGCCGCGCGGGTGAGGATGCGGTCGGGTGTCAGACCCTGCTCGATCATCGCCATGGCTTGCGCACCGGTGCGCTCGGCCGCGCGGATGCGGTCTGCGGTCACCGCGGGTGGCGACGCCCCGCCCGGCAACATGATGCCCAGCGCTTCGGCAATGCAGGCCATGGTGCTGGCGGTGCCCATGACCGAGCAGGTGCCGACACTGGCCACCAACTGGTCGTTGACCGCGGCGATCTGCTGCCCGTCGAGCTCGTTGCCGCGGAACATCGCCCAGAAACGGCGGCAGTCGGTGCACGCGCCGACGCGCTCGCCGCGGCTCGATCCGGTCAGCATCGAGCCGGTCACGAGCTGGATCGCCGGGATGCCGGCCGATGCCGCACCCATCAGCTGCGCCGGCACTGTCTTGTCACAACCGCCGATCAGCACCACCGCATCCATCGGTTGCGCGCGGATCAGCTCTTCGGTGTCCATCGACATCAAGTTGCGCAGGTACATGCTGGTGGGGAAGGCAAAACTCTCGTGGATCGAGATCGTCGGAAACACGATCGGGATGCCGCCGGCCAGCAGCACCCCGCGCTTGACGGCTTCGATCAACTGCGGCGCATTGCCATGGCAGGGGTTGAAGCCGCTGCCTGTGTCGGTGATGCCGACGATGCGGCGGTCGAGCGCATCGTCGGTGTAGCCGGCGCCCTTGATGAAGGCCTTGCGCAGGAACAGCGAAAAGTCGATGTCGCCATAGTTGGTCAGACCTTTGTACAAGCCGCGCGGTGGGTTCGGATCGGTCATCGGATGGGCCTCGGGGTGCGGTTTCGGGGTTCGGTTTCGGGGTTCGTGAGTCAGGGTGCAGCAACGGGCACCGCTTTCCAGCACATCGATGGTCGGCCAAGCTGCGGCAAGAAAGGCGTTGGGTGGGGATGCTGTGTTTGCGGCCCGGTACAGCGGCAGCACGCGATGGTGCCGCAGCGGCAGCGTTTCGGGACCCTGCGCGCGCCATCGTCTGGACAGCCCCGCAGGATCGGCCACGCACGACAAGCCCCAGTGCTACCATTTGGCGCTATCGAAACATCCGAATGGTGATCATGATGCCAACTGCTTTGCCGATCGCGCCCAGCGCCAGTCCGACCCGCACACCCTCTGCAATGGCAGCGGCGTTCGTCCCCGCGGCACTTTGGCAGCTTCCGCGGGGCCGGAGCAGCGATACGAACCCTGCGCGCCGTCGTGCGTTCGGAGCGCTGGTCGATCGGGTGATGACTGCACCTGCACCGGCGCTGTACGACGCTGTCGAGTCCGGAGTACCCACGCAAATGATCGAGCTGGTCGCCGATGCGCTGGGCGAGCCTGCAGGACACATCGTCGACTTGGTCGGTGTGTCGCCCACGACCTTCAGGCGCAAGGACGCAGCCGGCGAGCCATTGCCCGACGCAGCAGGCCACCGGCTGATGGCGCTGTTGCGCGTGATCGCCACACTGCGAAGGTTGCTGCAGGAAAGCGGTGATGCAGAGCAACTCGCTAGGTTCGATCTCGAAACCTGGATGGCCGCCTGGCTGCGCGAGCCTTTGCCTGCGCTCGGCAACCGGTCGCCCAGCGCGATGCTTCGCAACCCGGAGGGCCAGCGTGCGGTCGAGCAGGTGCTGGAGCGGATGCGAGGCGGCCTGCCGGCCTGATGGTTTCGTTGTGGCGAGTGGCATCGGACACGCCCGACTGGACCGCCGAAGACCTGGAAGGCAAAGGGGCCGCAGCAAAGGGAGCGCGCTGGAACCATCCTGGTGAGCGCGTCACCTACGCATCAACCTCGATCGCCCTGGCGGCCTGGGAAACGCGGGCTCATTTGGGTCGCGGACTGGCGCTGCCCTGGAATCGCTTCCTGGTTCGCATCGATGTGCCAGACGACATCTGGCAAAGCCGCGCCACCTTGGACATGTCGTCGGCGGTCGGATGGGATTCGATCCCGGAAGGCAGCGTGTCGCGCAGGCTCGGGTCCGTGTGGTTGAACCAAGGCGCCAGTGCGCTCTGCCTTGTGCCATCGGTCATCGTTCCTGAGGAGCACAACATCTTGATCAATCCCGTGCATGCCGGGCATGGCCGACTGGTGGCGACCAAAGTGCGGCGCTTCCTGTACGACCCAAGAGTCTGACAACGAGATTGTTTGCCGATTCAAAGCACGCAATGGTGAAGCCCGGGGACTGCCGCCCAAATTGTCGAGATCGGCGAACACCGAGCTGTCGGGTGCCAGCCGGAGCATCTGACACAACGAGATGCGTACCGGCAAACCGATGGACCAGTTGGAGCACCGGGGCGATGGCGCGTCCTGGCGCCGGTCGCCCAGATGGCCGCCGATGGGTCGAGATGTCGAGCCCGTCGACTGAGACCGCCCGTGCAGTCCGCGTGGGTTCGGATGGCACCGGTCGGCGATGACGGCGGAACAACGGACCCGGTCAGGAGCAGCGGCCGGGGTGTCAAAGGTCACGATCTACAGCTACGGCGCCTCGAAAGAACTGCTGTTTGCTGCAGTGACCGAAGCACGCACCGGCACGGTGTACTCGGCTGAGCGCGCTGAAGTTGAAGACCCGCTGCAGCCGGCGGCAGCGCTGACGCGAATCGGCGGTGAATTCGTCAGGCTGATACGCGACGAGGCGGCGGTGGGCTGCCACCGCATGCTGTTCGGCAATGCGACCTGGCAGTCCGAGGCCGGCCGGGTGTTCTACGAGATGGGACCAGCGCTGCTGATCGGCCAGCTGGCGCACTACCTGCGCCGCGCACACCAAGCCGGATCGCTGCGGGTGTCGAAACCACTCGTTGCCGCCGACCAGTTTCTGGCCTTGTTTTTGGGTGGTGCCCACATCAGGTTGTTGCTGGGTCTCCAACAGCCCGAGCCGCGCTCGGAACGCGAGTTGCTACGCGAGAACGTGGCATTGTTTCTGGCCCGGCACCAGGTGCCGGCTGCCGGCGCACCGGACTGTCGCGGCGCACTGAGCAGTCTATGGTGAGCGTGCGCCGGCTGCCAAGCGATCCCGCGGTGGTGCTGTGATGCAAAACAGCGCGGCGATC
>JBBSPW010000245.1:0-4776 GCA_038258365.1 Burkholderiales bacterium
CATCAGGATCTCGGGTGCGCTGCCGACGATGGTCGGCAGGCCGTGGTGTTCGCTGACCCAGAAGCGCGCATAGCCGAGGGCTTCGCAATGCACGGCCAGGTCCAGCGTGTCGCGCAGGGCGTGGCCCTCGTCGCGGCCGGTGCAGGCGATCGACTGGTCCAGGACCGACAGCGCCAGCGGGCGCGAGGCTGGCGGTGCATTGCCTGGGTCTGCCGCCATGCTCACGACGGCCATGCGCCGAGCGGCGCCTTCAGGGTGACGACTTCAGCTTCGCATTCGGCATCGGCGGTCGGGGTGGGCTCAAGCCGCGGCCGAGCCGGGCGACCCGCCGGCAGCGGGTCCAACTTGCCGATGCCCTGAACCTGCCCATCTGACAACAGCGATCCCGACTCTGCTGCCGGTTGCCTATCGGCCAGGATCATCGCCGCTGCCTTCTCGGCAACCATCACCGTCGGCGCATTGGTGTTGCCCGAGACGATGCTCGGCATCACCGACGCGTCCACGACCCGCAAGCCGCGCATCCCGTGCACGCGCAAGCTGGCGTCCACCACCGCGCCGTCGGCGGCGTTCGGCCCCATGCTGCAGGTGCCCACCGGGTGGTAGATGGTGTCGGCATGGTTGCGGATGAAGGTCTCGATTTGCGCATCGGTGGTGGCAATGGCCGACTTCTGCAACTCGCGCCCCCCATGCGAAGCCAGAGCGGGCTGCTGCAGGATGTGCCGCATCGCCTTGAAGCCGCTGACCAAGCGCGGCAGGTCGTCGGGGTCGCTGAAAAAGCCCGGGTCGATCAGCGGCGCTGCCAGTGGGTCGGCGCTGGCCAGCGTGACCTGGCCGCGGCTCTTCGGGCGCAGCAGGCACACATGGCAGGAATAGCCATGGCCGAACACCGTTTTGCGGCCGTGGTCGACCAGTTTGCCGATCACGAAATGCAATTGCAGGTCGGGGGTTGCCAGATCGGGACTGCTCTTGATGAAAGCACCGGCTTCGGCGAAGTTGGTGGTCAGGAGGCCGCTTCGGTCACGGCGCCAGTCCAGCACGCCCTTGAGCGCTTGCCAGGCACCGGACAGCGACAAGCCGAACAGGTCTTTCAGATGCGGTGCGTCCACCACCTGCACCACGTCCACATGGTCTTGCAGGCGCTGGCCCACACCCGGCAGCGCATGGCGCACGGGGATGCCATGCGAGCGCAGTGCCGCCGGGTCGCCGATGCCCGAGAGCATCAGCAGTTGCGGCGACTGCAGCGCGCCGGCGCACAACAGCACTTCGCGCATGGCCGCCAACTTGCGCGTGTGGCCACCCTGGCGCACTTCGACCCCCGTGGCGCGCAGCGGGTCGGCGGCGTCGTCGAAGCACAGTCGCAGCACCTGCACGTCGGTCAGCACCTGCAGGTTCGCTCGCCTGCCCACATGCGGGCTCAGATAGGCCTTGGCCACGCTGTAGCGCTCGCCATTGCGGTGGGTGACCTGGTAGAGGCCGGCACCTTCCTGGTGGGCGCCGTTGAAGTCGGGGTTCTGCGGCACCCCGGCTTCGGCAGCCGCCTGCACGAATGCAGCGCCGTATCGGTTGGGGTTGCGCAGATCCGTCACATGGAGCGGGCCGCCGGTGGCATGAAAGTCGTCGGCACCGCGTTCGTTGTGTTCGGCCTTCAGGAAATAGGGCAGCACATCGCTCCAGCCCCAGCCCGGGTTGCCGAGCGCAGCCCAATGCTCGTAGTCCTGCGGCTGGCCACGCAGGTAGATCATGGCGTTGATGGAGCTGGAGCCGCCCAGCACCTTGCCACGCGGCTGGTAGCCGCGGCGGCCGTTCAGCCCGGCTTGCGGCACGGTCTGGAAGCCCCAGTTGGCATGCTGCGTCTGCGCCATCAGGGCCAGGCCGGCGGGGCAGTGGATCAGCACGCTGCGGTCGACCGGCCCGGCTTCGAGCAGGCAAACACGGACCGCGGGATCCTGGCTCAGGCGAGAAGCGAGTACCGATCCGGCCGAGCCGCCGCCGACGACGATGAAATCGAACATGGGATGCATCTCCTTCTTTGCGCAGCATCCTAGCCAGCAGCGCTGGGGAGCGGGCTCTAGCTGCTTTCGGCGAATTCCGGTTGCTACAGACTGAGGATGCGGACTGCCATGGCGCACCCGCATAATCGCGCCCCCGCCAAAGGGAAAACCCGGGGTCCATTCGCAGCCGCCCCCATCGCATCCCATCCATCAGGACTCCATTTGTTCAAGCGCTTCGAACGCCTGGTGCCGGTTTACCCGGACGCCTTGCCACCCCCGCCCCCGACGCGCTTCTTCGCGTTTCTGTGGGAGTGCACGCGCGGCTTGCGCCCGTACCTGCTGATCTTGACGCTGTGCACCGCAGCCATCGGCGCTTTCGAGGCGTTGCTCTTCAGCATGATGGCGCATGTGGTGGACGCACTCGGCAGCGTCGAGCCGTCCGAGTTGTGGACCGAACATGGCCGCACGCTGGCGGTGCTGGGCGTGGTGCTGGTCGCCAGCATCGGCTTGGCGACGCTGCAGGCGCTGTTCAAGTACCAGGCCATCTTCGTCAACTTTCCGATGCGCCTGCGGTGGAACTTCCACCGGCTGATGCTCGAACAAAGCATGGGCTTCTACCAGGACGAATTCGCCGGCCGCATTGCGACGAAGGTGATGCAAACCGCCTTGGCGGTGCGCGACACCTGGCTGATCCTGACCGACATCCTGGTCTATGTGGTGATCTACTTCGTGACCCTGATCGGGGTCCTGGCGGCCTTCGACACCCGGCTGGTGCTGCCCTTCATGGGCTGGTTGGCGCTGTACCTGACGACCCTGCGCTACTTCGTGCCGAAGCTGGCCAAGGTGGCGCAGGTGCAGGCCGACGCGCGGTCGCTGATGACCGGTCGCATCACCGACGCCTACACCAACATCGCCACCGTCAAGCTGTTCTCGCATGCCCAGCGCGAAGCGCATTTCGCCCGCAGCGCGATGGAGGAGTTCATGGTCAGCGGCCGCGCGCAGATGCGGCTGGTGACGGGCTTCGAGGCGGTCAACCAGGTGCTCAGCGTGCTGTTGATCGCATCGATCACCGCGGTCAGTCTGTGGCTGTGGACCTTGTCGGCAGTGGGTCTTGGCGCAGTGGCGGCGGCCACCGCGATGGCCTTCCGCCTGAACGGCATGTCGCACTGGGTGATGTGGGAGATGGCCACGCTGTTCGAGCACATCGGCACCGTGCAGGACGGCAAGGGCACGCTGGCGCGCGCGCGTTCGGTGGTCGACGCGCCGGATGCGCAGGCGTTGACGGTGCCGCGCGGTGAGGTGCGCTTCGATGAGGTGACGTTTGCCTACGGGGGCCCGCGCAAGATCGTCGAGCGGCTCAGCTTCACGATCAAGCCGGGCGAAAAAATTGGCTTGGTTGGCCGTTCAGGTGCAGGAAAGAGCACCGTCGTCAACCTGCTGCTGCGCTTGTACGACCTGGAATCGGGCCGGATCCTGATCGACGGCCAGGACATTGCCGGTGTCACGCAGGAGAGCCTGCGCCGCAATGTGGGCATGGTCACGCAGGACACCTCGCTCCTGCACCGCAGCGTGCGCGACAACATCGTCTACGGCAGACCCGACGCCACCGACGCCGAGATGCTGCGCGCCGCCGAACGCGCCGAAGCGCACGACTTCATCGGCGGGCTCAACGACCCGAAGAAGCGCCATGCTTACGACGCGCATGTGGGCGAGCGGGGCGTGAAACTCAGCGGCGGCCAGCGCCAGCGCATCGCCATCGCCCGCGTGATGCTGAAAGACGCGCCGATCCTGCTGCTGGACGAAGCCACCAGTGCGCTCGACAGCGAGGTCGAAGCGGCGATCCAGCAAAGCCTGTACCGGCTGATGGAAGGCAAGACGGTGGTGGCGATTGCCCACCGGCTGTCGACCATCGCGGCGATGGACCGGTTGATCGTGATGGACCAGGGCCGCATCGTCGAGACCGGCAGCCATCCCGACCTGCTGGCCGCCGGTGGCATCTATGCCCGCTTGTGGGCGCACCAGAGCGGCGGCTTCCTGGGCGAAGAAGTCGATGACGCCGACGAAGCCCCTGATTCTGGCGACCGTGAACCGCTCAGCCCGGCAGCCGTCGACTGAAGTCGCGGACCAGTAGCGATCAGGGTTGCGCCGATTCGGTGGGATCGAAGTGGGCGCTGCCGGTGGCGCGAAGCGGTGCACGGCTGATGGGACCGTCCAGCACCATCGGTTCGGTTTCGGTCCAGCCGCTGGTGGGCGGGCCGACTGCGGGCTTGGCCATGTTGCGCAAGGCGCCAGCCAGCGCGGCCCGTTGTCCGGCGACCACCAGCGGCCTTGCCGGCAAGGCCATTGGCGCCTGAACCTGGGCTGCTGCAGGCCCTGGCGCGGGCAAGGGTAGCGACGCAGGCACAGCCTTGACGGCAGGCAAAGCAACAGGGGGCGCCGAGAAGCTCGCTGCCAATGTGGCAGCCGCATGGGCGGCCATCTCGACCTCCCGTTGCTGCCGCAGCTGTTTGCGGCCACGCAGGTGCTCGACTGCAGCCACCAGGGTCGCCACGGTGACAAGTGCGCCGAAGCCGGTCGCAAACCAGAAGATGATGGACGCCATCCAGTGGCTATCGGCTGTCGGGGGCCGGGCTTGAGCGAGGAGCCGCGGTTGCGGGGACGGCGCTGCACCGAAACCCGCGGTCGGTCGCAAGCCGCGACAATCGAGACTCCGTTGCATGCCGAGGCTGCAGCGTCCCTTTCCACTATCCCTTCTTGCCGTGACCCTGACCGCCACGGTCGAAGC
>JBBSPW010000246.1:0-4768 GCA_038258365.1 Burkholderiales bacterium
CGACCCTGAAGGCCCGCGCTGCTGCTGCCGCTGTGGTCCAAGCAGCAGCCAACAAGACGGCCGTCGACGCTGCCTGCGAACGCGCGAGCGACATGACGCCGGATTGCTTTGCGCCGCTGGAGCGCGCCATCGGCGCGGGCCGACCCTTCAAGGATGTGCCGGTGCCGGTGCAAACCGCCAGCGGACCGGCGTGGTGGTCGTTCACCGGCAAACCGCTGCTGTCGCCCACCGGTGTGGTGCAGGGCTGGCGCGGCGTGATCGCCGACATCACGCCCGCCCGCCAGGCTCGGGAACGGCTGGAACACCTCGCGCATTCCGATTCGCTGACCGGGCTTGCGAACCGCCTGCAACTGACCGAACGGCTGCGTCGGGCGGCCGACAGTGGCAGCGGGCGTGTGGCGCTGATCTGCATCGATGTCGACCACTTCAAGTTCATCAACGACACCCAGGGCCATGCGATCGGCGATGCGGTGCTGGTGGAGGTGGCGCGCCGCTTGCGCAACTGCATGCGCCCGCAGGACCTGGCCACGCGCCTGGGCGGCGACGAATTCGCCTTGCTGATCGACCCGGTGGGTGACGAGATGCACGCCCAGGCGATTGCCCGCCGCGTGGTCGAAGCGATGTTGCAGCCGCTGCAGTTGGGTGACCGCAGCGTGCGATTCAGTGTCAGCGTGGGCGTGGCGCTGGGGGATGTGGGCGGGGTCAGTGGGGACCAACGGGACAACGGGCTGGGCGCGAGCGCCGATCTGGACGCCTTGCTGTCCGATGCCGACTTGGCGCTGTATGCCGCCAAGGAAGCCGGGCGCGGGCGCTTTCAGCTGTTCACGAGCGACCTGGGCGACCGCCACCGCCGCCATCTCGAAGTGGCCCGCGAGTTGCGCGGTGCGCTGGAAGCCGGCCAGTTCTCGCTGGCCTGGCAGCCCCAGGTCGACATCAGAAGCCGTCGCGTGGTCGGCACCGAGGTGCTGCTGCGCTGGCAGCATCCCGCGCTCGGCTTTGTCTCGCCGGCCGAGTTCATCCCGATCGCCGAAGCGTCGGGCCAGATCCGAGAGATCGGTGTGTGGGTGCTGGGGCAGGCCTGCGCCGGTGCCATCGATCTGCACGACTCGATCTCGGTGTCGGTCAATGCCTCGCCGGTGCAGTTGATGCGCGAGGACTTTGTAGACAGCGTGCGCCAGGCACTGGCCAAGAGCGGCTTGCCGGCGCGGCGGTTGAAGATCGAGATCACCGAATCGTTGTTCATGGACGCGGTGCCGGTGGCGCTGGCGAATCTGCATGGCTTGCGCAAGCTGGGGGTGCAGATCGCGCTGGACGACTTCGGCACCGGCTTTTCGTCGTTGGCCTACCTGCTGCGATTCCCCTTCGATGTGCTGAAGATCGATCGCGCGTTCGTGTTGGAGATGATGGCGCGCGACGAAGCGCGGGCGCTGGTTCGCACGATCGTCGAGATGGCCCGCACGCTGGGCATGGGCACGATTGCCGAGGGCGTCGAAGACCTGGCCCAACTGGAGGTGCTGCGCCAGGCGGGATGCGAATCGGTGCAGGGCTATCTGGTGGCACGCCCGATGTCGCTGGCGCAGCTGGTGGCGATGCTGGCGATGCGCCAGCTGCGAGAATCGACCGGTATTCGGCTCTTGCCGGGCGCGCTCGCGCGTTCACCGGGGACCGAATTCCAACCCGACGCCGAACGCGGCAGCGTGTCGCTGCTGACCGACTGGGCCGATCTCGAAGTTGAAGGAGCCCGATGAGTCCGACCTACACCCAGAACCTGGTTGAAAGCCCGGTGCTGCACCTGAGCCGAGCCGCAGCCGAAGCCCTGCAGCAGTCGGCGCGGCTGCCGAGCGCCACCATCCGGGGGCTGTGTCACGGTGGCCTGAATGGCCAGGCCTGAAGTCAAGGGATCGGTTGCGGACCGCAGCCTGCTGCAGGCCCAGCGCCAAAGCAAGCGCGACCTGATGACCTTGATCGCCACCGGCCAGCCGTTGGCCACGGTGCTGGCAGCAGTGGTGCGCGATGCGCAGTGCCAGGTGGGCGGACGTTGCAGCATCGTGCCGCTGGCTCCGGGGCTGTCGCCTTGCGCCGAGGTCCAGGCCGGCACCCCGACCGCCTCACTGACCGGATTCGACGCGGTGCTGGCCGCGTTTTGCCGGGCCGGCGGGCCGTGGCCGGGCGCCGAGGCCGGCCTTCCTTTGCAGCGCTGGGTCAGCCTGGACCTGCCGTCCGATGCGCCCTGCGATCGGTCGAGCGATCGGTCGAGTGATGAGCAAGGCGCGCTGCTGCGCAACGCAGCGCTGCACGCCGGCATCCGCTCGATCTGGATCGAGGCGGTGCAGGCACCCGACGGCCGCTTGCTCGCAGCCCTCGTCAGTACCCACCCGAAGGCGCAGGCGCCCACGGCCGATGCGATCGAAGCGCTGGTCGACGCTGCGCATGTGGCGTCGATCGCGATCGAGCGTGAACGCGGCAGCTGCGCACTGCGCGACAGCCAGGCGCTGCTGGCCGCCAAGACACGCGCGCTGGAAGCCACGCTCGAGCGCATGGAGCAAGGCGTCTTGATGGTCAGCCCGCAGCAGGTGGTGGAGGTGTGCAACCGCCGCGCCATCGAGCTGCTCGGCCTGCCCGCTGCGCTGATGGCATCGCGGCCGACCTTCACCCAGGTGCTGGAATACCAGTGGTCCACCGACGAGTTCAGTGCCACCCCAGAGCACTTCAAGGCTTTCGTGCACGCGGGCGGCATCCTGGACAAGCCGCAGTGCTACGAGCGCACCCGCCCCAACGGCGTGGTGATCGAGCTGCGCAGCGTGCCGATCGAAGGCGGTGGCGTGCTGCGCACCTACACCGACGTGACCGAATTGCGCAGCGCCGAATCGAAGCGCAGAACGTTGGAACTCGAATTGCTGGAAGCACGCAAGCTGGAAGCCATCGGCACCTTGGCCGGTGGCATTGCGCACGACTTCAACAACATCATGGCGGCGATCCTGGGCAACGCCGCGTTGGCGGAACAAGACCTGGCGCAAGACCATCCGGCGCAGGCGCATCTGGAGCAAATCGGCAAGGCAGGCCGCCGTGCGCGCAGCCTCGTGCAACAGATCCTGGCCTTCAGCCGGCACCAGTCCGATACCCGTGTTCATGTGCCGCTGGTGCCATTGATCGAGGAAGCCGCTGCGATGTTGCGGGCCACGGCCGGCAGCGCGGTCGAGGTCGCCTTGAAGCTGCCGGACGAACCCCTGGCCACCTTGGGCGATGCCACGCAGCTGCAGCAGGTCTTGATGAACCTGGTCACGAATGCCCATCAATCGCTGGTTGAGGGTCGCGGGCAGATCGAGATCGGGCTGGAGACGGTGCACCTGGCTCGACCGCCCGCCGGCTTGATGCCCGGTGCCCATGTCCACCTCTGGGTTCGCGATGACGGCTGCGGCATCGACGCGGCCTTGCGACCCCGCTTGTTCGAGCCCTTCTTCACCACCAAGCCGCCGGGTCAGGGCACGGGTCTGGGTCTGGCGGTGGTGCATGGCATCGTCAAGGCGCTGGGCGGCGCGATCGAGGTTGCCAGCAGCCCCGGTCGCGGCAGCTGCTTCGATGTCTACCTGCCGATGGTCGAAGTCGACAGTCAGCCGATGGCGCTCGATCCAGACGATGCCACCGTGCCGATGGGCCGGGGCCAACAGGTGCTGGTGGTAGACGACGACGAAGTGATGGCGCTGCTGGTGCAGAGCCTGCTGCAGCGGCTCGGCTACGGTGCGCAGATCTGCCTCGACGCGCGCGTGGCGATCGCTGTGGTTCAGTGCGATCCGCAGGCCTTGGATCTGGTCGTTACCGACCAGAACATGCCCCACCTCAGCGGTCTGGAACTGGCGCAGGCGTTGAAGTCGGTACGAGCCGACCTGCCGGTGGTGATCGCGTCGGGATTCGTGAGCGAGGCCTTGCGCGCGGCTGCGGCACAGGCCGGCGTGTGCTCGGTGATGCAGAAGGAGCAGACGCTGGAAACGCTGGGCACCGTGGTGCATGCCGCACTGAACCCGAAACGGCAGCAGCCGGATCAGCGACATCGGCGGCAGCGGCCCCTTCAACGACAGGGGCCACCGCAGCCACCGCATTCGGAGCAGTGCCCCGAGACGATGGCCCGGTAGAGCCCCGCAACCCCGCCATGGGGCCAAGCCGGTGCTAGCCTGCAGGGATCGCCACGCAACCGCGTGGCCGAATCCCGCCGATCGAGGACCACCGATGAAGCCGAACGACCGCAACAGAGACGACCCAGAGCCCGTCGCAGACGCGGCAGGCCTCAAGGACGAAAGCCCGCTGGAGTCGTTGGGCGAAGCGATCAGCGAATCGGTGCTGGGTGCCGACGACGGCAAGCCCGCACCCGCTGCCAAGCCCGAGCCGCAAGACGTGACCGACCAACCCGGCAAACCGGGCAAACCGGGTGAAGGTCGCCAGCCGCGCTGAGGAGCATCAGCGCTGCGGCGCTCGCATCCCGGCGGCCTCGTGCCGGCCCGGCACACGCGCCGCGACGGCAGCCAGCAACGCCAGTGCCCCTGCCACAGCCGGCACGGCGCCCTGAGCCGATCCCATCGTCCACAGCGTGGCGCTGGCGATGGCGCACCACAGCAGCGCGCCGCACCACAGCCCCAGGTGCAACAGGCGCCGCATCCATCCGCTGCCAGTGCGGCTGGCCAGCAGCAAACCGAGCAGGGCGATCACGGTGGGGTCCGGCGCCAGGCCGATGACTTCGGCTTGCAGCCACGGCCGGTCACCTGCGATCGCCAGC
>JBBSPW010000247.1:0-4636 GCA_038258365.1 Burkholderiales bacterium
CATGCCAAGACGCGCCGGGTTCCGGCGGAAAAGCCCTCGAGTATATTACGGCCGCTCCGGGCTGGCAACCGGCTGCCTTTGCTCGTTTCCAGCGACAGCGTCATGAAACCATACGCCGACCTGTCGCTCGACGTGGTCATCGACACCAACGCGGTGCTCGACTGGCTGCTGTTCGACGATCCGCGCATTGCCCCACTGGCGCAGGCGGTTCGGCGAGGCCACATCCGGTGGTTGACTTGCGAGCAGATGCGGGTGGAGTTGAAGCGCACGCTGGGCTACTCGACCCTTGCCAGATGGGCTCCCGACTCAGAAGCCCTGCTGCGCCAGTTCGACAATTGGTCGGCCCGCATCGACCGTCCTCCGTCCTGCGCGGACACCAGCCTGCGCTGCAGCGACCCGGACGATCAGGTTTTCATCGATCTGGCCGTTTCCGCGCGCGCCACCGCGCTGGTCACCCACGACCGCGCGCTGCTGCGATTGGCTCGCCCGGCGTTGCGATTCGGGCTGACGATCTGCCGGCCCGCCGACTGGGCTGCAGCCGAACGCCCACGGCCATCAGCTCGGTGACGAATGGATTGCAGATGAGCTTGGCGTCAGCCGCGCCTCTGACAGAGTTCAACCCGCGGTGCGCGCCGCCCAACCCTCGTCTGGAGATCGAACGGTGACCACCCCCTTTGCCGCCCGACCCCAGAACCGCCTCGCCGACCGGCACGCTGAGGGCACCGCCGAGCACGGTGCGATGGCGACGAAGGCGAGATCGACACACGCGTGCACCCTACGAAAGGCGAGGCGCAGGTTGGCGAGCTCGCCCTCCAGCCAGACGTGCGCCACGCCCTGCAACGCCTCTCGGTCGGTGGCGACGAGCCACACCCGAGGGCACTGCGAGAGCAGCAGCTGCGCCAGCTTGGCGGGCCGGGCAAAAAAGGGCGGCCGAAGCCGCCCTCCCTCGAAGCTGCAAGCGCGCTGCAACCAAGCAGCCTGCGCTTGCCGCAGACCTATTCCGCCGCGTCTCCAGCCGCAGCGGCAGCCTCGGTCGCCGCATCGACCGCACTCATCTGCACTGCAGCCAACTCCTCGGCTTCCTGCTGCGCAATCGCGCGGCGCTCGCTCTCGTCCATCGCTTCCTTGACGCGGCGCGCTTCGTGGAAGGCCATGCCGGTACCCGCGGGAATCAGGCGGCCGACGATGACGTTCTCTTTCAAACCGCGCAGCTCGTCGCGCTTGCCCATGATCGCGGCCTCGGTCAGCACCCGGGTCGTTTCCTGGAAGGAAGCCGCCGAGATGAACGAGTCGGTCGACAAGCTGGCCTTGGTGATGCCCAGCAGCACATCGGCATGCGTGGCCGGCAACTTGCCAGCAGCGCGCAAGGCATCGTTGGTGTCCAGCAGCTCCGAACGCTCGACCTGTTCACCCGCGATGTAGGTGCTGTCGCCCACATTGACGATCTGCACGCGTCGCAGCATCTGGCGCACGATCACCTCGATGTGCTTGTCGTTGATCTTCACCCCCTGCAAACGATAGACGTCCTGCACCTCGTCGACGATGTAGCGCGCCAGTTCTTCGATTCCCAGCAAGCGCAGGATGTCTTGCGGATCGGCGCTGCCGTCGACCACCAGCTCGCCGCGGTTCACGACTTGGCCTTCGTGCACCAGAATGTTCTTCTCCTTGGCGATCAGCTCTTCGTGCACGCTGCCTTCGGGGTCGGTGATCTGCAGGCGGTTCTTGCCCTTGGTTTCCTTGCCGAAACTGACCGTGCCGGTGATCTCCGCCAGCAAGCCCACGTCCTTCGGTGAACGGGCTTCGAACAGCTCGGCCACCCGCGGCAAGCCGCCGGTGATGTCGCGTGTCTTCTGTCCTTCCATCGGGATCCGTGCCAGCACCTCGCCAGGTGCCAGGTCTTGCCCGTCGCGGATCTGGATCAGCGAGCCGACCGGGAAGCCGATCGTCACCGCATGGTCGGTGCCCGGAATCTTGACTTCGCTTCCGCCGGCATCGAACAACTTCACCTGTGGCCGAATGACCTTGGCCACACCGCGGCGCTTGCTGTCGATCACCACCAGGGTGGACAAACCCGTCACCTCGTCGAGCTGCTTGGCAACCGTCACGCCTTCTTCGACGTTTTCGAACTGCGCGCGGCCCGCGAACTCGGTGATGATCGGTCGCGTGAGTGGGTCCCAGTTGGCCAGCACCGTGCCGGCCTTGACCGACTGGTCTGCCTTGACCGCCAGGTTGGCGCCGTACGGCAGCTTGTGGCGCTCGCGCTCGCGGCCGTGCGGGTCGCTGATAACGACCTCGCCCGAACGCGAGATCACCACCAGCACACCCTTGCCGTTGGTGACATAGCGCATCGTGGCATTGAAGCCCACCACGCCGTCGCTCTTGGCCTCGACGCTGCTGGCCACTGCAGCCCGCGATGCGGCACCACCGATGTGGAAGGTGCGCATCGTCAGCTGCGTGCCCGGCTCGCCGATCGACTGCGCGGCGATCACGCCGATCGCTTCGCCGACGTTCACGAGACCACCACGACCCAGGTCGCGGCCATAGCACTTGGCGCAGATGCCGAAACGCGTGCCGCAGGTCAGCGCGGTGCGGACCTTGACCTCGTCGACGCCGGCGGCTTCGAGGCGGTCGATGGTGTCTTCGTCCAGCATCTCGCCGGCTGCGATCATCGTCTCCTGCGACTCGGGGTGTGGCACCTCGATGGCGGTCACCCGACCCAGGATCCGGTCGCGCAACGATTCGATGACCTCACCACCTTCGACCAGCGCCCGGCGGTTCATGCCGTTTTGTGTGCCGCAATCGTTTTCGGTCACCACCAGGTCCTGCGTCACGTCGACCAGCCTGCGGGTCAGGTAGCCCGAGTTGGCGGTCTTCAACGCGGTGTCCGCCAGGCCCTTGCGGGCGCCATGGGTCGAGATGAAGTACTGCAACACGTTCAGGCCTTCACGGAAGTTGGCCGTGATGGGCGTCTCGATGATCGAGCCGTCGGGCTTGGCCATCAAACCCCGCATGCCGGCCAGCTGGCGGATCTGCGCAGCAGAGCCGCGCGCACCCGAGTCGGCCATCATGTAGATGGAGTTGAACGACTCCTGGTCCACCATCTTGCCGTGGCGGTCCTCGACCTTCTGCTTCGACAGTTGGCTCATCATGACCTTGCCGACTTCGTCGCCGGTCTTGCCCCAGATGTCCACCACCTTGTTGTAGCGCTCGCCGGCGGTCACCAGACCCGAGACGTACTGTTGCTCGATCTCCTTGACCTCTTTCTCGGCCTTCTCGATCAGGCCGGGCTTTTCCTTCGGCACCAGCATGTCGTCGATGGCGATCGAAATGCCGGCGCGCGTGGCGAGCTTGAAGCCGGCCTGCAACAGCTTGTCGGCAAACACCACCGTTTCTTTCAGCCCGCACTTCCTGAAGCTGACGTTGATCAGGCGCGAGATCTCCTTCTTCTTCAGCGCCTTGTTCATGTTGCTGAACGGCAGGCCCTTGGGCAGGATTTCGGATAGCAGGGCACGGCCGACCGTGGTTGCGATCAGCTTGGTTTCGGGCGAGAAATCTTCTTCCTTGGTAGCGCCTTCGGCAACGCCCGGGTTCCGCACCCATTCGGTCAGCCGAACGCTGATGCGCGCAGTGACTTCGACCACGCCGTTGTCCAGCGCGCGTTGCAGCTCCAGCAGGTCGGAGAAGACCATGCCTTCGCCCTTGCCGTTGATGCGCTCACGGGTGGCGTAGTACAGGCCCAGCACCACGTCTTGCGACGGCACGATCGACGGTTCACCGTTGGCCGGGAACAGCACGTTGTTGGACGCCAGCATCAGCGTGCGGGCTTCCATCTGCGCTTCGATCGACAACGGCACGTGGACGGCCATTTGGTCGCCGTCGAAGTCGGCATTGAAAGCCGAGCACACGAGCGGGTGAAGCTGAATCGCCTTGCCTTCGATCAACACCGGCTCGAAAGCCTGGATGCCCAAGCGGTGCAGAGTCGGTGCGCGGTTCAGCAGCACCGGGTGTTCCTTGATGACTTCCTCGAGGATGTCCCACACCACCGGCGTTCCGCTCTCGACTTCTTTCTTCGCTGCCTTGATGGTGGTCGCGATGCCCATCGCCTCCAGACGGCTGAAGATGAAGGGCTTGAAGAGCTCGATCGCCATCAGCTTCGGTAAGCCGCACTGGTGCAGCTTCAAGGTCGGGCCGACCACGATCACCGAACGGCCCGAGTAGTCGACACGCTTGCCCAGCAGGTTCTGCCGGAAACGGCCGCTCTTGCCCTTGATCATGTCCGCCAGCGACTTCAGCGCACGCTTGTTAGCGCCCGTCATCGCCTTGCCGCGGCGACCGTTGTCCAGCAGGCTGTCGACAGCCTCCTGCAGCATGCGCTTTTCGTTGCGCACGATGATTTCAGGCGCCTTCAATTCCAACAGCCGCGCGAGTCGGTTGTTGCGGTTGATGACGCGGCGGTACAGATCGTTCAAATCGGAGGTGGCGAAACGGCCGCCATCCAGTGGTACGAGGGGACGCAACTCCGGTGGGATCACCGGGAGCACATCCAGACTCATCCACTCCGGCTTGTTTCCGGACTTGCGGAACGATTCGGTAACGCGCAGGCGCTTGGCGAACTTCAGCTTCTTCTGCTGCGAAG
>JBBSPW010000248.1:0-4607 GCA_038258365.1 Burkholderiales bacterium
CGGCCGAGGCGCTGGCCGCAGAACCCTCGATGAGTGCCGACCATGCAAGCTGACGAAGGCTCATCCACACTCGAACCGTTGCCGCTGGCCGGCGTGCGCGTGGTGGAGTTCACCCACATGGTGATGGGGCCCAGTTGCGGCATGGTGCTGGCCGACCTGGGCGCCGAAGTCATCAAGGTCGAGCCGATTGCCGGGGACAACACCCGTAAGCTGCTGGGCTCGGGCGCCGGCTTCTTCGGCATGTTCAACCGCAACAAGCAGAGCCTGGCGCTGAACCTGCAAGACCCGCGCGGGATCGAGATCGTGCTGAAACTGCTGGCTGGCGCCGATGTCTTCAGCGAAAACTTCAAGGCCGGCACCATCGCGAAGCTCGGGTTGTCGTATGCGCAGCTGAAGCCGCTCAACCCACGCTTGATCTATGTCTCGCACAAAGGCTTTCTGCCGGGGCCGTACGAGCATCGCACGGCGCTCGACGAGGTGGTGCAGATGATGGGCGGGCTGGCCTACATGACCGGCCCCGAAGGCCGGCCGCTGCGCGCCGGCACCAGCATCAACGACATCATGGGCGGCTTGTTCGGAGCGCTCGGCGTGGTGGCGGCGCTGCACCAGCGCAGCAGCACCGGGCGCGGGCAAGAGATTCAGTCGGCCTTGTTCGAAACCAATGTGCTGCTGGTGGCGCAACACATGATGCAGCATGCGGTCACCGGCAAGCCGGCCGCGCCGATGCCGAGCCGGATCAGCGCCTGGGCGGTCTACGACGTGTTCGCGGTCAAGAACGGTGGCCAGATCTTTCTGGCAGCGGTGAGCGATACGCAGTGGGCGCTGATGTGTGCCGAGTTCGGCTTCGCTGATTTGCGGGCCGACCCGCGGCTGGCCAGCAACAACCTGCGGGTGCAGGCGCGCGAGTGGATGATGCCGCTGCTGCGCGAGCGCTTCGCGGCTTTCGCCGCGGCCGAGCTGGCCACGCGCTTCGAGCGCATCGGCCTGCCCTATGCGCCGATCACGCGGCCGCACGACCTGTTCGACGACCCACACCTGCTGGCCACCGGCGGGCTGGCTCCCGTGCGGGTGCCGGCCGATGGCAGTGGCAGCGGCCTGGCCATCGACACCCTGACCCCTTTGCTGCCATTGCGCATGGACGGGCGGCGGCTGCCGGTGCGCAGCGGGGCACCCGGGCTCGGCGAGCATGGGCGGCAGGTATTGGTCGAACTCGGCTATGCCGATGCCGCGATCGCTGCGCTGCAACGTGATGGGGTGGTGGGCGGGCCGTTCGGATCGAAGTGAAGTGCCGGACCGACGCGCCGATGCGCGCTGCTCAGCCGACCGCGCCGACCGCCCGCAGCGCAGCGATCTGCGCCGGGTCGTATCCCACCTCCTGCAGCACCGCATCGGTGGATGCGGCAAGGGCATCGAGCTGCGGATCGAGCCGCCCGGGCTCGTTGCGAAACTGGATCGGCAAGCCCAGATGCGGCTGCCCGGCCGGTGCCTCCACGCGCATGCCGCGCGCGGTGGTGTGGTCACTGTGCACGGCTTCGTGCAGCGTGCGCACCGGTGCCCAGGCCACATCCAGCGGCGCCAGGAATGCAGTCCACTGCGCCAGCGTGCGGGTGCTGAAAGCCTGCCGCAGAAAAACGCGCACCGGTTCATGCGCAGGCCCGGGCGGCTGCAGCGCCACCGGCACCAGCTGGGGCGCATCCAAGGCGTCCAGCAAGCGCTCGACGAAGGCGTGCTCGCCGCCGCCCAGCGTCAAGTGGCGGCCATCGGCCGTGCGGTAGATGCCGTAGAAGGCCGAGCCGCTCCACGACCGCTCATCGGCCACCACCGGTGCGCGGTCTTCGGCAAACACCGGTCCCATCACATTCGGTGTCCAGGCCAGCAGCGCGTCATGCATGGCGATGTCGAGGTGATCGCCCTGCCCGGTTTGCGCGCGCCGCAGCAGCGCCATCAGGATGCCTGAAAGCGCCATCAGCGATGCCGCCATGTCGGCCGCAGGCACACCCGGCATCGCGGGTTGGCCGTCGGCTCCCAGGTTGACCGACACCAGCCCGGCTTCGGCTTGCACCGCCAGGTCGTGCGCTGGCTTGTGCGCCAGCGGCCCGCTTTGGCCGAAGGCCGAAATCGATGCATAGACGATCCCGGGATTGATCGCTCGCACCGCGTCGTAGCCGACCCCCAGACGGTCGACCACACCGGGTCTGAAGGCCTCGACCACCACATCGGCTTTCGCTGCCAGCCGCAGGAAAGCGGCGCGGCCATCGGGATGCTTCAGGTTGAGTCCGATGCAGCGCTTGCCACGGTGCGTGTTGCGGAACCACACGCTGTGGCCGTTCTGCTTCAAGCCCACCTCGCGCACCGGCTCGCCGGCCGGCGGCTCGACCTTGATCACATCGGCGCCATGGTCGCCCATCATCATCGTCAGATGCGGCCCCGGCAGGAACAGCGACAGTTCCAGCACCTTGACGCCGTCGAGCTTCATGCGGCGACGATTCCTTGCAGGTCCAGCTGCAGCAGCGTGGCTTCACCGCCCGCCGGCGCGATGCACTGCAGGCCGATCGGCAGCGAAGCGTTTGCCCCCGCAGACGCCACCGGCAGCGGCAGGCTCAGCGCCGGCACCCCGGCCATGTTGGCGATGCTGGTGAGATCGGCCTGATTCGATGGCACCGGGGCGTCGAAAGCGAATGCCGTTTGCGGGGTGGTCGGCAGCAGCATCACATCCCCATGTATGAACCAGCGCGCGACCTCGATGTGCGCCGATGCCATCGTTCGCAGCGCAGCGGCATAGGCGCTCGCAGTCTGCGCTTCTGCATAGCGCATCAGCTTCGCGAGTTCGGGCGAGAACTGCTGCGGCTGCTCTCGCCAGTCGACTGCATGTTCGATCAGCAGGTCGGCTTCGACCACCAGCAAACCGGCGCGGCGCGCGCGGCCGAAGTCGTAGGCACCCCGATCGCGGTTCAGGCCACCGATCTCGATGCGCACCACCGTGTCGCCACGCGCTTTCAGCGCGTCCAGCGCTTGCTCATAGGCCGCAGCCACCTCGGCATCGACTCCCAGTGCGCCGACATCCGCCGCCGCCACGAAGCGGGGCCGCTCGACCACCGGCAAGGGCCGCGCAGCGCGGGCGTCGGCACACAGCGGGTCGAAGCGTGCCAGCAGCGGCACCAGCACCCGCAGGTCGCGCAACGACCGCGCCAACGTGCCGATGTGGTCCAGCGCAAAGCCGCAAGCCACGCTGCCGCGCGTCGACACCACGCCGTAGCCGGCCTTGAAACCGACCACGCCGCAGTAGCTGGCCGGCAGCCGCACCGAGCCCATCGTGTCGGTGCCGAGTGCCAGCGCGCACAGCCCCGCGGCCACCGCACAAGCCGACCCGCCGCTGGAGCCGCCCGGCGTAAAACCGGGGTGCTGCGGATGCTCGCAACGGCCGAAATGGGGGTTCAGGTTGGTGGCGCCCAGCGCGGCTTCGTGCATGTTCGTCTTGCCGAGCACGACCATTCCGGCGCTGCGCAACTGTTCAACCGCGACCGCATCGGCTGCCGCGATGCTGCCGCGGCGCGTGGCCATTCCGGCGGTCGTCGGCATGCCCGCCACATCGATGTTGTCCTTCACCGCCAGCGTGAGCCCATCGAACGCCGACAACAGGCGGCCGGCGGCACGGCGTTGGTCGCTGTCGGCTGCCGCGGCCAGCGCGCCATCGGCATCGACATGCAGATAGGCGTTGAGCACCGGGTTGCGTTCGCCGATCGCAGTCAGCACCGTCTGCGTCAGCTGCAGGCTGCTGCAATCGCCGCGCGCCAATGCCTCGGATTGCGCCATGGCGTCTTGCATCAGCAAACCCGCTGCGCGCGCGCTGCTGCTTGGGTCAGCCTTCATGAGTACCGCTTGTCGATCAGCCGCACCGGCTTCTGCCGCGTTTCGATCCCGGTCAGCAGGGCCAGGCTGCCCGGCGCCACCAGTTCCACCTGCACCTCGACTCCCAACGCCCGCTTGAGCAAGGCGCGGTACGGTGCGGCTTGTGCATCGTCGCGGCTGCCATGCGCTTCCAGCGCCACTGTCAACTCGTCGCGCCCGGCGGCATCGCGGTGCGCGGTGCAGAGAAACTCGCCCGCGAAGCCGGGCTGCGCCTGCAGGATCGGCCCCATCGCTTGCGGAAAGATGTTGATGCCGCGCACCTTGACCATGTTGTCGCTGCGCCCCAGAAAGCCGGCGATGCGCTTGAAGCTGTATCCCAGCGCAGAGCTGCCGGTCAGCACCTGCGTCACATCGTGGGTGTTGAAGCGGATGATCGGATAGATGTCGTCCTTGTACAGACAGGTCACCAGCAGATCGCCGCTCTGCCCATCGGCCACCGCCTGCCCGCTGTCGACATCGGTGACCTCGATGTATTGCGCGTCTTCCATCACATAGAGACCGTCGTGATCGGGGCCCTCGCCGGCCACCGCGCCGGTGTCGCCGACCCCGTACCAGTCGTACATCTCGGCACCGCCCCAGGCCTGGCTCAGGGTCTCGCGCGATTCGCGGCCAAGGTGGCCGCAGATGCGCCGCACGGGGATGTCGCGACCCGGCACGATGCCCTGCTCGCGCGCCACATCGGCCAGCCGCTTAATGTA
>JBBSPW010000249.1:0-4591 GCA_038258365.1 Burkholderiales bacterium
GTCGTCGATCGAGCCGAGCTTGTCGCCCGCCGCGTTGTAGACCGAGGTGCCTTCGACATCGTCGGACGAGATGACATTGCTGTGGGTGCTGGGATGGGTGGTGTCCATGAGGTCTCCTGAGTGGGATGGAGCGACCGCGGTCGCAAGCCTCGGCTGTCGCCTGTCCGACCCAGCGCGACGATCGGCGCTGGCGCTGCGCCGTTGTAGGAACAAAAGCCCCGATGGCGCGATGCTTGCCAGGGTCGCTCGATTCGGCTGCACCACATGCAGTTCACTTGACATCTAAACAACTTAGACTTCAAATAATTTCCATGCGCATCGGGAGAGCGGCTGAGTGGCACCCATGAACATCGTCTGCATCGGTGGTGGGCCTGCCGGCCTGTACGCCGCCTTGTTGCTGAAGCAGCAGAACCCCGCCCGACGGGTGCGCGTGGTCGAGCGCAACAAACCCTACGACACCTTCGGCTGGGGCGTGGTGTTCTCGGACCAGACCCTCGGCAACCTGCAGCAGGCCGACCCGGTCAGCGCAGCGCAGATCGGCAGTGCGTTCAACCACTGGGACGACATCGAGGTCCACATCCGCGGCCACCGGGTGCGCTCCGGTGGCCACGGCTTTTGCGGCATCGGCCGCAAGCGGCTGCTGAACATCCTGCAGTCGCGTTGCGAAGCGGTCGGTGTGGAGCTGGTGTTCGAGGCCGACGTGACCAGCGAGGCGGCCTTCCCGGATGCCGATCTCATCATCGCCTGCGACGGCCTCAACAGCCGCATCCGCAGCGCCCATGCCGCCAGCTTCAAACCCGACATCGACACGCGCCTGTGCCGCTTCGTCTGGCTGGGCACCACCCGGCTCTTCGACGCCTTCACCTTCGCTTTCGAGGAAACGCCTCACGGCTGGTTCCAGGCCCACGCCTACCGCTTCGACGAGCAGACCTCGACCTTCATCGTCGAGACCCCCGAGCCGGTCTGGCAAGCGGCCGGGCTCGACCGCATGGACAAGGCCGAATCGATCGCGTGGTGCGAGCGCTTGTTTGCGAAGGTGCTGGACGGTCATCCGCTGCTGTCCAACGCCGAGCACCTGCGGGGCTCATCGCAATGGCTCCGTTTTCCGCGGGTGGTGTGCGGCCAGGGGGTGCACCGGGGTCCCGGCGCACGGGTGGGGCTGATGGGCGATGCCGCGCACAGCGCGCACTTCTCGATCGGCTCGGGCACCAAGCTCGCGCTCGAAGATGCGATCGAGCTTGCGCGGTGCATCGGTCGCTCGTCAGGCAACCTGGGTGCAGCGTTGCAGGACTACGAAGCGGCGCGCAGTGTCGAGGTGCTGCGGATCCAGAACGCCGCGCGCAACTCCACCGAGTGGTTCGAGAACGTCGCGCGCTATGTGGATCTGCCACCCGAGCAGTTCGCCTACTCGCTGCTGACCCGCAGCCAGCGTATCAGCCACGAAAACCTGCGGCTGCGCGACAAGAACTATGTCGAAGGCTATGAGGATTGGATGGCCGCCGGCGCCGGGGTCCGGCGTGATGAGAAACAGTCGCCGATCCCGCCGATGTTCACGCCCTACACGGCGCGCGGCATCACGTTGAAGAACCGGGTGGTGGTCTCGCCGATGGCGCAGTACTCGTGCACCGACGGCGTGCCGGCCGACTACCACCTCGTGCACCTGGGGGCGCGCGCGATGGGCGGCGCAGGGCTCGTATTCGCCGAGATGACGTGCGTCTCGCCCGACGCACGCATCACGCCCGGCTGCCCCGGCTTGTGGAACCCGCAGCAGCGCGATGGCTGGAAGCGCATCGTCGATTTCGTCCACAACCACAGCGGCGCGAAGATTGCCTTGCAGCTGGGCCATGCCGGCGCCAAGGGTTCCACGCGCGTGGCCTGGGAAGGCATCGACCAGCCGCTGGCAGCGGGAAACTGGCCCCTGGTGTCGGCGTCACCGCAGCAATTCCTGGACGGTGTCAGCGCGTGGTCATCGGCCATCACCCGCCCCGAGATGGACGCCGTGCGCGACGCCTTCGTGCACAGCACGCGGCTGGCGGCCGAAGCCGGCTTCGACTGGCTCGAATTGCATGCCGCCCACGGCTACCTGTTGTCGAGCTTCATCTCGCCGCTGACCAACCAGCGCAGCGACGAATACGGCGGCAGCCTGTCGCAGCGGCTGCGCTATCCGTTGGAGGTCTTCGTCGCCATTCGCAAGGCCTGGCCCGAGCATCTGCCGATGTCGGTGCGCATATCGGCCCACGACTGGGTCGAGGGCGGGCTCACGGTGGACGACGCGATCGAAGTGGCACGCCAGTTCAAGGCCGCTGGTGCGGACCTGATCGACTGCTCGTCGGGGCAGGTCAGCAAGCAGGAACAACCGGTCTACGGCCGCATGTTCCAGACCCCGTTTTCCGACCGCATCCGCAACGAAGCCGGCGTGGCGACGATCGCGGTCGGTGCCATCAGCGAAGCCGATCATGTCAACAGCATCATCGCTGCCGGCCGCGCCGACCTGTGCGCGGTTGCGCGCCCGCACTTGGCGAATCCGGCCTGGACCTTGATGGAAGCCGCGAAGATCGGCTATGCCGATGTGGCCTGGCCGAAGCCCTATCACGCTGGCAAGTCGCAGCTCGAGCGCAACCTGGAACGCGAGCGCCTGCTGGCCGCGGCATCGGCATCCGGCCCTGCGCAGCGGGCCGAGGAAGCCTGAAGATGGCGGCCCCTTTCGAGTTGATCCGCGGTCTTGAGCCGGAACAGATCGGCCGCGAAGCGCAAGCGCAGGTGGGCGACCATGCCGACCTGAAACTGTGGTTGCGGCTGCTGGCCTGCAGCACCCAGATCGAGCAGCAGATCCGCCAGCGCCTGCGGTCACGCTTTCAAACCACCTTGCCGCGCTTCGACACCCTGGCGCAGCTGTACCGGCATCCGGGGGGGCTGCGGATGAAGCAGCTGTCGAACAACCTGATGGTGACCGGCGGCAACGTCACCGGCCTCACCGACCAGCTGGAAGCCGAAGGGATGGTCAAGCGCAGTGACGATCCTGCAGACCGGCGCTCGTGCCGGGTGGCGTTGACACCGAAGGGCCGCCGAAGTTTTGTCCAGATGGCGGCCGAACACGAGCGCTGGCTGGTCGAGCTTTATGGTGGTGTGCCGGCCGCGGTCAAGCTGTCGTTGTACGACCACCTGGGCCGCCTGCGGGTGCACCTGGCCAGCCGCGCCACCGATGCCGTTGCGAACAAGAAGGAGCGCCGATGAACACCGCGATCGACCCGGACCTTTTGCAGGGCAACCGCGCACCGCTGGCCGGCTATGCGGCACAGCACTTCAAGTGGCAGGTCCAAGACCGCGTGGCGACGCTGACGCTGAATCGCCCGGAGCGCAAGAACCCGCTGACCTTCGCGTCCTATGCCGAACTGCGCGACCTGTTCCACCGCCTGCGCCATGCCGACGACGTCCATGCAGTCGTCATCGTCGGCGCCGGCGACAACTTCTGCTCGGGCGGTGACGTGCACGAGATCATCGGCCCGCTGCTGGCGCTGAAGGCGCCGGAGCTGTTGATGTTCACCCGCATGACCGGTGAGCTGGTGCTGGCGATGCGCCGCTGCCCGCAGCCGATCGTCGCGGCGGTCGACGGGGTATGCGCCGGTGCCGGTGCGATCGTCGCGATGGCGTCCGACCTGCGGCTCTGCACCGCGCGCAGCAAGACCGCGTTCCTGTTCAACCGGGTGGGTCTCGCTGGCTGCGACATGGGGGCCTGCGCGATCCTGCCGCGTTTGATCGGCCACGGCCGTGCGTCGGAACTGCTCTACACCGGCCGCTCGATGAGCGGCGAAGAAGCCGCGGCCTGGGGCTTCTGCAACCGGCTCTGCGAGCCGCAAGCGTTGCTGCCGCAGGCCCTGGCGATGGCGCAAGCGATCGCCGACGGGCCGGCTTTTGCCAACGGCATCACCAAGGCGATGCTGCACCAGGAATGGAGCATGGGAATCGAGCAGGCAATCGAAGCCGAAGCGCAAGCGCAAGCGCTGTGCATGCTGACAGGCGACTTCAAGCGCGCCCACGATGCCTTCGTCGCCAAGCGCAAGCCGGTGTTCGAAGGCAACTGAGGAGACCCCCGCGATGGCACCGATGGAGCATCTGGCCTGGCCGTTCTTCGAAGACCGCCACCGCAAGCTGGCGGCCGATGTCGATGCGTGGGCCGGGCTGCATCTGGCGCAGACCCATGGCAGCGATGTCGATGCGCAATGCCGTGCCTTGGTGCGCGCGCTGGGGCAGGGCGGATGGTTGCGGCATGCGGTGGCTGGTGGAGAAGAACGGGACACCGGCGCTGCTGCAATCGACACGCGCGCGATCTGCCTGATCCGCGAAACCCTTGCCCGCCATTCGGGGCTCGCGGACTTCGCCTTTGCCATGCAAGGCCTGGGCAGTGGCGCGATCTCGTTGCAGGGCAGCGCAGCGCAGCGCGAATGCTATCTGCCGCGGGTCCGACGCGGCGAAGCGATCGCGGCTTTCGCGTTGTCGGAGCCCGACGCAGGGTCGGATGTGGCGGCTTTGGCTTGCGCCGCACGCGCCGACGGCGACAGCTATGTGCTCAGCGGCGAGAAGACCTGGATCA
>JBBSPW010000250.1:0-4589 GCA_038258365.1 Burkholderiales bacterium
CGGCAGGCCGGGCTGCCGGTGGCGCCGCCGGCGAATCCGGGGGTGAGTCGGGGGACGCATCCGGGGACGCGTCAGGCGGCGTCGCAAGAAGCGATTCGGACGTTGATTCGGACGTTGATTCGGGCGACGACGCAGGCAGCGATTCAGACGGCGATTCAGACGGCGATTCAGGCGGCGTGGGATCGGCCGTTTCCGTTTCCGTTTCCGCTTCCGCATCTACTACCGCCCCAGCCTCTGCTTCGACCTTCACCTCCGCTGCGGGTGACACGTCCTCGGCCAGTGGCGGTACCTCGGCGTCGCCGGCCGCCGGCTGCGCTGGCACTTCCTCGGGATGGGGCGTCGCCTGCGGTGGCTTCGGCGTGTCGTCGTTCGGCGTCTCTGTCATGTCGTGTTCGGGCGCTGTCATCGGCCGATTGTCAACCGGCCGGCTATCGAACCGGCCGAATCCCCATCGGCCAATCGTCAGCCGGCTGACAGCGCCAGTGCCGCAGCCGGTTCGTGGTCCGGGCCGGACTCGATCCGTTTCCAGTAGGAGGTGTGCGCATCGGTGCCGGCCGGCCACTGGCGCAGGAACTGCTCGCGCCAAGCGGCGCTGGCGCTGTCGACGGCGATCGCGTCGATGTGCACGCCGCCGCTGCGCAACCCGTGGCGAGCCCCCGCGCCAGCGAACGGACGGGTCGCCATGCGCGTGAACAGGCCGGCGGTGTCGGCGCGAAAATTCGGCATGCCGCACGCTCCGTTGTTCAGCACCAGCGGGGTCTGCACGCGCCCAGCCAGCGGCACTTGCTGGAACACCGGTAGGCAGGTGTGGCTGCAGGCAAAGGCGTCGACCTCGGCGGCATCGAACCAGCCGCGCACGGTGGCTTGGTGCGCCGGGTCGCGCAGATGCTCGACCGCGAAGCCCCATCCGGCCAGCGATTCGGCATCGCCGTGGACGATCGCCACGCGCAGCCCTGCCACTTCGGCCCGCAGCCACATCGGCAGCTGCGCCAGCCGCGCGGTCAGCGCCGGGTGCTCACGGGCGGTGCGGCGCAGTCGTTGCAGGATGCGGTTGGAGCGTTCCACCACACCGTCACCGACCCAGTCCGGGTAGGCACAGCCGCAGCCGGCGTCGGCTTGGGTGTCCAGGCGTGCCAGCTCGGTTTCGACATTGCCGCGGACCGCATCGAAATCCAGCACCTGGCGGTTGATGCGCTCGTAAGCGGCAGGGTCGATGTCGAACCAGTTGAAGTCGCCATTGAAGACCAGGCGCTTCTCGCGGCCTGCCGGTCCCGGCTCGGCCTCGAACAGCGCCAGCACCGCGACCAGCGCCGGCTCGTTGCCATACAAGCCGCCGACCACATACAGCGTGTCGCAGCGCAAGGGTTCGGCGCGTGCCAACTCGGCGGGCGCATAGCGGTAGTGGAGCGGGCAGCTGCGCCCGGGTGCGGAAGTGACAGTGCTCATTCGATGTCCTCAGTTGACGGACCGCGAGCGCGCCATGGCCGGCGGCGCGGCGCCGAACGCAGCCCATGTGGCACGTTCTGCCGCCTCGCGTGCCTGCGCTTCCGGCGCATGCGCGTCGGCATGCGCGGTGTCGCGGTACAGCTGCGCCCATTCGGCCGCACCGATCTGCGCCAGCGGCAGGTCGAAGAGGCATTGCCCACCGCGCAATCCCAGCACGCGCGCGGCCAGCAGCGGCACCAGCGCCGGGTCGTGCACGATCGCCACCAGCGCTGCACCCTGCGTGGCGCCTTGCGTACAACTCGCCAGCAGTTCGCATGCTTGTCGCGACGCGGCCGGGTCTAGACTGGCGGTGGGCTCGTCGGCCAGGATCAAGCTCGGCTTCTGCATCAACATGCGCGCCATCGCCACCTTCTGGCGCTCACCGCCCGACAAGCGGTCGACCCGCTGGTGCGCGCGTTCGCCCATTCCGACTGCCGTCAACGCCGTCAGCGCTGCGTCGCGCTCGGCAGCGGGATAGATCCGAAGGCAACTGCGCCAGCGATCGGCGCCTTGCAGCCGGCCGAGCGCACCCACCAACACGTTTTCCAGCGCCGACAGGCGGGCCACCAGATGCACGCCCTGCAGCACCTGGCCCACCTCGGCGCGCAGGGCGCGCAAGTCGGCACCTGACGGCACCTGCGGCGCCAGCCCGTGGCCCAGCACCTGCACCTGCCCGGCATCGGGGCGCATGAAGCCGGACAGGCAACGCAACAAGGTGGACTTGCCGGCGCCGTTCGGCCCGACCACCGCAAGCTTCTCGCCGGCCTGCAGCCGCAGCCGCGGCAGATCCAGGATCACCCGGCCCTGTGCCCGCACCACCAGGCCGTCGATCTGCAGCACCGGGGCGGGCAGGCTCACAGCAGCAGGCTCCGCGCACGCCGGCTGGCGGCATCGAACAACGCCACCAGCGCCACCACCACGATCAACAAGGTCGCCAGACGGCCCCACTGGAACAGCGAGGTGGCTTCCGAGATCAGCAGGCCCAGACCGCCGGCGCCGATCAAACCCAGCACGGTCGAATCGCGGATGTTGTATTCCCAGATGTAGAGGTGGCTGGAGACGAACTGCGGCAGCACCGCCGGCCACACCGCATGGAAGAACACCTGCGGCGGGTTCGCGCCCACCGCGCGCACCGCTTCCACCGCCGCCATGTCCAGCGCTTCGATGGCTTCGGCGAACAACTTGCCGTAAGTGCCGGTGGAATGCAGGCCGATCGCCAGAATGCCGGCCATCGGCCCCAGGCCGACGATGCCCACCAGCAGCAGCCCGAACACCAGCGTGTGCACGGCCCGCAGCGCATCGAGCACACCGCGGCTGCTGCGTGCCAACACACCCGGGGCCTGCAGGTTGCGCGCGGCCAGCAGCGCCAGTGGCAAGCCGAGTGCGGCGCCCAGCAGCGAACCCAGCGTGGCGATCTGCAAGGTCACCCAGGTGGCGCGGGCCAGCGCCCACAGAAAGGCGCGCTCGACCTCGCGCCGGTTCTCGACCCGCAGCACCGTGCCGTCGTCGCTGCGGTACTCGAGCCGGGTCGGCCCGCTGAAGGCGTCGATGAAGCTCGGATGGGTAAAGTCGCCGAGCGTGCGCGCCAGGTTGGCCAGTGGTTGCCGGCCGAGGTTCAGGTCGCCGGCGTTCCACAGACTCGTCAGGCACAACGCCACCAGCAGCGCATAGGCCGCGCCCAGCGCCCACCAACGGCGCCGCTGGGCTTGCAGGCTGCGGCCCGACTGAGCCGCAGCCGCAGCCGATGCGTCTGTCGACGCGGCCACCGCAGCCGTCATGGCTTCATGTCCATCTTGTCACTGCGACATTGCGTTCGTGGGTCACCGCGTCACTGCTGCAGCAGCTTCCCGGTGGCCAGACCGGCATCGCGGATCGGCTTGTAGAAGGCGTTGTCGGTGGTGACGAAGCCGGTGTAGTGCGCTGGCAGCAGGCTCGGCTGGCCCTTCAGCTGCGCCCCCACATCGGCCAGTGCTGCTTGCAGTTGCGCCACGAAAGCCTTGTCGGCATACAGCGCCTTGCTGACCGCCACCGCGTCGTTGGGCAACGGGGCCGATTCCCAGATGATCTTCGAGCGCTCGGCCTTGATCAGCCCCTGCTCGATCATCGCGTTGCGGTTGCGGTTGTAGTCGGCGCCAGCGTCCAGCTGCCCGGCCGCGACCTGGGTTTCGATCGCCTGGTGCTTGGTGTGGATGACCTTGGCGAAATAACTGTCGACATCGATGCCCTGGGTCATGAAGAAATGCAGCGGGATCAGGTAGCCGGATGTGGAGCCCTTGTCGCCGAACGCGAAGTTCTTGCCCTTCAGATCGGCAATCGTGCGGATGCCCGAATCCGGGTGGGTGACGATCAGCGCGCGGTATTCGGGCTTGCCGTCGTACAGGATCGTCGAGACCACCTGCGCGCCGGCGCTGTTGTTGGCCAGCACATAACCCCAGGGGCCGAGCAGGCCGATGTCGGTTTCACCGTTGGCCAGCGACTTGGCCAGCCCTTCCCAGGTGTCGACGGTGCGCAATTCCACCGGGCGCTTCAGGCGTTCGGACAGGTACTGCGCCAGCGGGCGGTACGACGTCAGGCTGCCGTCCGGTCGGGCGGCGGCCAGCGCGGCGTACGGGCCGACCGCGGCGACGCAGCGGGAGCCGCTACCGGCGACGGTACCGAGCCGGGCGTCCCCCGCGTTGGCGCGGGCCGCGACCAGCCGGTCGGCCCAGTCGGCGACGCCGCCCGCGCCCTTGCCCGTCGCGGTGATCGCGGGAGCCGCGCACAACGGTCCGTTCAGCTCGCCCTGGCTCGGGCTGACCGCCGCCCGGCGGCCCGCGCCCAAGGTGGTCCACCCCGCTGCGGCGCAGTCACCGACGTACCGCGGCCGGACGGCGACGGCTCCGAACTGCGCTTCGTCGGCCTGGTCGTCCAGCAGCTGCCGGTCCCCCGCGGTGGGCTCGTAGCGCGCGGTCGTGCCGACGACCACCAGCTTGGCGGTGCCCACGTCGGACGACGACGGCGGCTCGGCCAGCGCGTGCACCGTACGAAGCAGGGCGAACACCACCAGGCCCAGGAGCAGTCCGACGATGACCGCGCGGCGGGTCCGTCGGCGATGACGCCGGACC
>JBBSPW010000251.1:0-4517 GCA_038258365.1 Burkholderiales bacterium
GCACCCGCGCATCGGCCTGAATGTCGGCCGGTGTGCCGCGCGCGATCACCGAGCCGAAGTCCAGCACCGTGATCCGGTCGGCCAGATCCATCACGAATCCCATGTCGTGTTCGACCACCAGAATGCCCAGGCCTTCGGATCGCAGCTGCCCCAGCAGGGTAGCCAGCGCGGTTTTCTCCAGATGCCGCAGGCCGGCCGCGGGTTCGTCCAGCAGCAGCATGGAAGGCTGACCGGCCAATGCCCGCGCGATCTCGACGATGCGTTGCTGGCCCAGCGACAGCGAAGCCGCTTCCGCATCGATCTGATCGAGCAGGCCGCAGCGCTCGATTTGCGTTCGGGCTTCGGCCAGCAGCGCGGCTTCCTCTTGGCGGTCCAGGCGCAGCATCGACTGCAGCCAACCGCAACGGACATGGCGGTGCGCGCCGAGCGCCACGTTGTCCAGCACGCTGCGCTGCCCCAGCAGCCGCACATGCTGGAAGGTGCGGCTGAGGCCATGGTGCGCATGTTCACGTGCCGGGCGGTTGGTGAGCGCACGGCCCAGCAGGTGCACGCTGCCGTCGCTCAAGTCGTCGACTCCCGAGACCATGTTGAAGAGCGTGCTCTTGCCCGCGCCGTTGGGGCCGATCAAGGCATGCACCTCGCCGGCCCGCAACTCGATCGAGATGCGGTCGTTGGCCAGCAGGCCGCCGAAGCGCTTGCTGACGCTGCGCGCTTCCAGCAGCAGCGTGCCGGCGGCCGGCAGCATGGCGCGGGGCAGGCACTGGGCCGGCCGGGACGGTGCGGCCGAGGCCGGGGATGAGGCTTCCGACCGGCCCACACGCAGGCGAAGCACCCGCTGGAACAGCCAGGTGATCGCAGGCCACAGCCCTCCCGCGAAGCGCTGCAGCACCAGCAGCATCAAGAGACCGAACGCAATCCCCTCGAAGTTGCCGGCGGTGCCCAGCAGCGCTGGCAGCAGGTCCTGCAGCTGCTCCTTCAAGAGCACGATGGCCGCAGCGCCGACCAGCGCACCCCACAAGTGACCCGCACCGCCGATCACGGCCATGAACAGGTACTCGATGCCGGTGTTGAGGTTGAAGGGGGTCGGGTTGACGAAGCGCTGGAAGTGGGCATACAGCCAGCCCGACAGCGCCGCCAGCAGCGCTGCCAGCACGAACAGCTTCAGGCGCTGGCGGCCGGTGTCGACCCCCATCGACTCGGCCATCAGGCGGCTGGTCTTCAAGGCCCGGATGGCTCGGCCCTGTGCCGAGTCCAGCAGGTTGAAAAGCGCCCACAGCGACAGCAGCAGCAACGCCCAGATCAGCACGCCGATCGCGCGCGGATCGGCCAGCGACAGTGGGCCGATCTGCAGCGCCGGGATGCCGGTGATGCCGGTGTGACCATTCAAAAGGTCGAGGTTGCCGAAAAGGTAGTAGACCGCCAGCCCCCAGGCGATCGTGCCCAGCGGCAAATAGTGGCCCGACAACCGCACGGTGACAGCGCCCAGCAGCCCCGCCACCGCGGCGGTCAGCAGCAAGCCCAGCAGCAAGCCCGCCCAGGGCAGCCAAGCCGAAGCGGCAGCGCCTTCACCGAGCGCCTGCTTGACGAACGGCGAGGTGCACAACCATGCGCTGCCGTAGGCGCCGATGCCGACGAATGCGGCTTGCCCGAACGAGGTCATGCCGCCGACGCCGGTGAGCATCACCAGACCCACCGCCACCAACGCCGCAAGGCCGATGCCGCACAGCAATGTGATGTCGAATTCGGGCAGCAGCCAGAAGGCCGCGGACAGCGCAGCCACGGCGGCCCCGATCAACCAGGACGGCCTCAAGCGCATCGCTGCTTGCCGAATCGCTGCTTGCAAAATCGCCCCTTGCAGACGCGCATCAATCGTCTTCCTCGACATGGTGGCTCTTCAACGAGCGCCACCACAGCACTGGAATGATCAGCGTGAAGACGATCACCTCCTTGAAGGCGCTGGCCCAGAACGACGAGAAGCTCTCCAGCTGCCCGACCAGCAGCGCGCCGGCCAGCGCCAGCGGGTAGCTCGCGAGCCCGCCGATGATCGCGGCCACGAAGCCTTTCAAGCCGATCAGGAATCCGGTGTCGTAGTAGACCGTGGTCAGCGGTGCGATCAAGAGGCCCGACACCGCGCCGATCAAGGCCGCCAGTGCAAAGCTGAGATCGCCCGACAAGCCGGTCGGGATGCCCATCAAACGCGCGCCGATGCGGTTCATCGCGGTGGCGCGCAGGGCCTTGCCGATGATCGAGCGCTCGAAGAACACGCACAGCGCGACCACCCCCAGCAGCGCGGTGCCCACCACCACCACCGACTGGCCGGAGACCGGCACGCTGCCGAGGTCGAAGCGCAGGTCCCAGAACGGCGGGGTGCGCGAGCCCTCGGCGCCGAAGAACAGCAGCCCCAGCCCGACCAGCACCCCGTGCAGGGCCACCGCCACGATCAACAAGGTCAGCACCGTCGCATCGGCCAGCGGCCTGAAGGCGAGCCGATAGATCAGCGGGCCCAGCGGTGTGATCAAGAGCACCGTGGTCGCAGCCTGCAGCAACAGCGATTCCGGTTTGACCACCAGCACCATCGCAGCCGCAGCCGCGGGCAGGGCCAGCGCCCACACCACGGTCGATGCCCAATCGACCAAGCGTCCGCGAAGCTGCGCCACCGCCTCGACCACCAGCACCAGTGCCGCCAGCGTCAGCAGCAGCCACAGCGTGCCGGGGGTGCGACCACCATGCAGCGCAGCCATCGACAACGCACCGAAGGCGACGAACTCGCCTTGCGGCACGAAGATCACCCGCGTCACTGAGAACACCAGCACCAGCGCCAGCGCCATCAGGCCGTAGACCGCGCCGTTGACGATGCCGTCCTGGCCCAGCAAGAGGGCAATCTGCAGGTCCATCGTCAGTCAGTCGATCGGCGCCAGCCGGAGGGCATCAGGGGATGTAGTTCCAGGTTCCGTTCTTGATCTCGACCATCACCCTTGCGCGCTGGTCCAGCCCCAGGTGGTCGGTGGGCGACATGGTGAAGATGCCATGGGCACCGGGCATGTCCTTGATCTTCTCCAGCGCATCGCGCAGCGCGCTGCGAAAGGCGGCGGTGCCCGGTTGCGCGGTCTTCAAGGCCACTGGCACGGCAGTCGCCATCAGCAAGCCGGCATCCCAGGCATGGGCGCCGAAGGTCGATGCAGAGCCCTTGCCGTGCACCGCTTCGTACGCCGCGACATAAGCGCTGGCCGACTTCTTGATCGGGTTGCTGGCGGGCAACTGGCTGGCCACCAGCACTGGGCCGGCCGGCAGGAAGGTGCCTTCGACATCCTTGCCGCCGACCCGCAGGAAGTCGGCATTGGCGACACCGTGGGTCTGGTAGATCTTGCCGGTGTAGCCGCGTTCGCGCAGCGCCTTCTGCGGCAGGGCAGCCGGGGTGCCGGAGCCGGCGATCAGGATCGCGTCGGGCCGGGCCGAGATCAGCTTCAGCGTTTGGCCGGTGACCGAGGTGTCGTTGCGGGCGAAGCGTTCGCTGGCGATCACGTCCAGTTTCTTCAATCCGGCCGCCTTGCCGAACTCCTGCGACCAGCCTTCGCCGTAGGCATCGTTGAAGCCGATGAAGCCGACGGTCTTGACGCCATGCTCGGCCATGTGGGTGGCGATCGCCAGCGACATCATGATGTCGTTCTGCGGGGTCTTGAAGACCCAGCGCTTCTTGGCGTCGACCGGCTCGACGATGCGCGCGCTGGCGGCCATCGAGATCATCGGCACCTGCGCTTCAGACACCACATCGATCATCGCCAGCGAGTTCGGCGTGATGCTGCTGCCCAGGATGATGTCGACCTTGCTGTCGGTGATCAGCTTTCGGGTGTTGTTGACCGCGGTGGTGGTGTCGGATGCATCGTCGAGCACGATGTAGTTGATCTTCTGCCCGCCGATCGACTTGGGCATCAGATCGATGGTGTTCTTCTCCGGGATGCCGAGCGACGCGGCCGGCCCTGTGGCCGACACGGTGACACCGACATTGATGTCGGCCAGCGCTGCGCTGCTGAACGCGGTCAGGGTGGCCAGCATGCCAACTGCGCCGGCGTGGGCAAACAGTGCGCCGAAGCGGCGACGCGAAGGGATGTATGTTGCAGGGGTCTTCATGCGCTTGTCTCCTTGGGTTGCGATGGGGTCTTGCGGGGGGATCTTCGCGATGCCGCTCGTGCAGTCGGCTTGGGGTCGGTCCGCAGCTGCGCGGGCGCGACGATAGCCCGAGTTGCTGGCGGCTTCAGCGCAGCCAGCCCGCCGATGAACAGGTCGGCCACCAGCGGTGCCATCGCTTCATGGTCGAGCCGTCCGCCGGGCTTCATCCAGGTGAACATCCAGTTGACCATGCCGAACAACAGCATCGTCAGCGGCTTGGCCAGTTGCGCCGGCGCGCTCGCCGCCGGCAGATCGGGCCGCAACGCGGCCACCGCCGGCGCGGAGCCGCGCCCCACCGCGCGTTCCTTGTCCAGCACGCGGTCGCGCGCGGCGGGCTCCCGAAAGCGCCC
>JBBSPW010000252.1:0-4494 GCA_038258365.1 Burkholderiales bacterium
GATGGGAACCCTCTATCTGGTGCGCCACGGCCAGGCCTCGTTCGGGCAGGCCGACTACGACCGGCTCAGCGAACTCGGCACCCGCCAATGCCACGCGTTGGGCGCTTGGTTCGCCGACCGCGGCATCGCATTCGAAGCCGTGCTGCGCGGCACGCTGCGCCGCCATCAGCAGTCGCTGGCCGCCATCGCCGATGGCTACAGCAGCACCCGCACCGGAGCGCTGCCCGAAGCCTTGCCCTGGCCGGGGCTCAACGAGTACGACAGCGAAGCGCTGATCCGCTGCATCCAGCCGGAGCCCCTTGCGGCACCGGATTCGCCCGAGGTCTACCGAGCGCATTTTCGCTTGTTGCGGCGTGCGATGACCGCCTGGATGGCGGGCGACACCGACCCCGTGGGCATGCCCAGCTGGGTCGATTTCGGCCTGGGTGTGAGCCGCGCTCTGGACCATGTGCGCAGCCAGTGCAATGGCGACGTGCTGCTGGTCAGCAGTGGCGGGCCGATCGCCACCGCAGTCGGTCAGGTGCTGGGTTGCGATGCGGCGACTGTGGTGGAGTTGAACCTGCGCATCCGCAACAGTGCGGTGACTGAATTCGTCTACACCCCGAAGCGGCACATGCTGCTCAGCTTCAACCACCTTCCGCATCTGGATGCCACAGCGCGGCGCGATTGGCTCAGCTACAGCTGAAGGGCGCGCCCGACGCTCCGCGCGGAGCCGGCGAATAATGAATTGGCATCCAGGAGACAACAGCAATGCAGACCGCATGGCAGATCGCGGTGGTGGGCGCCGGGCCGGTGGGTTTGGCGACCGCCTTGCATGCCGCACAGTTGTTGCCGCATGCCCAGATCACACTGTTCGACGCACGGCCGGCCGATGCCGATGCCTCGGCCGACCCTCGCACCCTGGCGCTGGCGCTGGGCAGTGTGCAATTCCTGCAGCGCCTGCAGACCTGGCCTGCGCAGGCCGCCGAGCCGATCACTGCGGTGCATGTCTCGCAGGTGCCGCCATCGCCGGGCCTGTTCGGTTTTGCCGAACCCGAGGTGCTGCTGCGCGCCGACGAGCTCGGGGTGCCGCAGCTGGGTGCCGTGCTCTCTTACGGCGCCCTGGTGCCGGCTCTGCAGGCGGCATGGGTGCAGCAGCAGGCGCAGGAGCCGCAACGGCTCAGCAGCCGTTTCGGCACCCCTGTGGCCGACCTGCGCACGCCGGCCGACGGCGTCGAGCTCAGGGTCGAACCGGACGGCGCTGCCGCCGAGCGCTTCGACCTGGCCGTGGTCGCCGAAGGTGGCGTGTTCGCCCAGCAGATGAGCAAGCCGGTCGTGCGCGACTACGGCCAGACCGCTTGGGTCGGCCGCGTGAGCCTGGCTGGCGCCACCCCCGGCATGGCGTTCGAGCGCTTCACCCGCCACGGCCCTGCGGCCCTGCTGCCGCTGCCTCGCACGGCTGATGGGCCATCTCAGGCCGCGCTGGTGTGGTGTGTGCCGCAGAACGACGACCCGGTGCGGGATCTGTCCGATGCCCAGCGGATGGCGGTGCTGAACACGGTGTTTCCGCGCCAAGCGGGTCGCATCGTCGGCATCGGGCCGTTGAAGGACTTTGCGCTGGGCTTGAATGCCGAACGCGCACTGGTCGGCCGTCAGGGCTCCGGCTGGCCGCGGGTGCGGGGCCGCGTGGTGCGGATCGGCAACGCGGCCCAGACCCTGCATCCGGTGGCGGGCCAGGGTCTGAACCTGGGTCTGCGCGACGCCCACGCGCTGGTCGATGCGCTGCGCTGGTCCGACGACCTGGATGCTGCGCTGGCCCGCGTCGATTGGGCGCGTGCGCCCGACCGCTGGAGCACCATCGCCACCACCGACTTTCTGGCTCGCAGCTTCACCTGGCGCTGGCCGGGCGCTGCCGCGGCGCGGGGGGTCGGCTTGGCTGCGCTGCAGGCAATGCCCCCGTTGAAAGGCTGGCTGGCGCGGCAGATGATGTTCGGGCGGCGCTGACAGCGGCAAGCCGGAATTCGCGAGGGCGTTGACCGAGCGGCGGACACGCGTTGCACCAGGATCGAACAAGCGGAACCCTCACTCGCCTCGGGTCGATGGGTAACATCCTAAAGAATGGCAGCGCCTGCATCCACCGAGCCCGCCGCACTCGAACGTCGTTCGATCCAGACGCTCCTGATGGCACTGGTGCTGGCAGTGCTGGCTCCGGTGGCCGCGTTGCTGGCTTACTCCGGCTACGACAACTACCGGCAGACTCGCGAGCGTGCCGCGCAGTCGGCCTACGCGTTGGCGCAGGTGGCAGCCGACAGCGTCGAGGTTTTTCTGGATCAGTCGCGCCAGCTGATGGTGCAGCTCGCCGACAGAGCGGCGATCCGCGCTATGAGCCCGGCCCGTTGCGACCCGCTGTTTGCAGAGTTCGCGACCACCTACCCGAACTTTTCGAACTTCGGTTTGGTGGATATGCAAGGCCGCGTCGTGTGTTCGACCCAGCCCGGCACCGTCGGCATGTTGGCCGCACCGGTCGGCGCGGCCTGGATCGGCCTGATCGGCGGGGGTGCCGACTTCGTCGTCGGTGCGCCGCAGCGCGGGCCCTTCAGCGGGCGTCCGGTGTCGATGCTGGTGTACCCGGTGCTGGACGGAGCGGGCCGCCGCAACGGATCGATCGTGCTGCCGGTGGACCTGCTGCGCTTTCAGCCCGTGGTCGGCGCGCGGCGGTTGCCGGAGACCACCGTGGTCAGCATCGTCGACCGCGCCGGAACCATCGTTGCCCGCTCCCGCGAGCCCGAGCGATTCGTCGGCACCCGACCCGATTCGCCGATCATCAAGGAGATGCTGCTGCGCGGCAACGGGACCGCGCTTGCGCTCAGCGCCGAGGGCGTGCAGCGGGTGTTCGGCTTTGTGCCGATCGCCGCCACCGACTGGACCATCAATGCCGGGATCGCTGCCGAATCGGTGTTCGCCGGCGCTCGCCGCGACGCGCTGCGCGACGCGGGCATCGGGCTCTTGATCCTGTTGTTCGCGACCACGCTCGCGATGGCATTGCGGCGGCGCATCGCGCTGCCGATCGCGGCGCTGCGCGATGTCGCTCAACGCATCGGCCAGGGTGAGTCCAGCGCCCGCGCGGCCACCGTCGGCCCGGCCGAGGTGGCCGCAGTGGCGCTGCAGTTCAATGCCATGCTCGATGCCCGCGCCGAACAGGTGCGCACCCTGGCGGCCCGCGAAGCCGACTTCCGGATGCTGTTCGACAGCAGCCTGGAAGCGATCCTGCGCACCCACCCCGACGGTCACATCGTCGCGGCCAACCCGGCAGCCAGGCTGATGTTCGGCCAGCAGCGGATCGGCGAGTGGGTCGGCGCCAACATCGGTGTGGTGGTGGAAGACAGCCACACCCGTTGGGTCGACCTGGTGGCGTTGGGCGAGGTGCGGCTGAAGCCGCTGCTGGACGCCCAGCTCGGTCAGGGCCATGCCCGCGGCGAGTTGACGATGCAGCGAGAAGACGGCAGCCGATTCGAGTGCGCAGTGTCGCTGTCCAGCTTCACCGCCGCCGATGGCCGCATCGGCTGCACGCTGTTCCTGCGCGACCTGAGCGAGCGTTTGCAAGCCCAGCTGCAAGCCCAGTCGCTGCGCGCCGACAAGGCCGCTGCCGAAGGCGCCAACCGCCAGAAGTCGGCTTTCCTGGCGCGCATGAGCCATGAACTGCGCACCCCGCTGAACGCCATCCTGGGTTTTGCGCAACTGCTGGAAACCGAAGCGCCGGTGACGCAGTCACCCCGCACGCTGGAGATGGTGGGCCATGTGCGCGACGCAGGCGCTCACCTGCTGGCACTGATCGACGAGGTGCTGGACCTGTCGCGCATCGAAGCCGGTGCGCTGTCGCTGTCGCCGGAGCCGCTGGACCTGCAGCGTCTGGTGCGCGAATGCCTGGCCCTGACCGAGGCCATGGCCGCGCAGCGGCACATCACTGTCACCGTCGCTGCCAAGCTGGGTTCTAGCGGACCCGCCAACAACGTGTCGCCCTGGATCCGCGCCGACCGCACCCGCGCGCGGCAGGTGCTCGTGAACCTGATCGGCAACGCCATCAAATACAACCGCGACGGTGGCCGCGTGACCGTGACCCTGGCGCAAGAACCCGACCATGCAGAACACGGCAGTCGGGTGCGTGTGGTGGTGGAAGACACCGGCTGGGGCTTGAACCCGCAGCAGATCGCCAACCTGTTTCAGCCCTTCAACCGCCTGGGCGCTGAACGCAGCACGGTCGAAGGCACCGGCCTGGGACTGGTGATCGTGCACCAGCTGCTGCAGATCATGGGCGCGCAGATCGCGGTCGAGAGCACGCCCGGTGAAGGCAGTCGCTTCACGCTCCACTTCCCCGCGATCGAGCCGCCGCAAAGCGCTCCCCGGCCGCCGGATGCAATCGGCAGCGGGCGCTCTGCTGCGCCCGTGGCGATGCACACCGGCGGCACCGTGCTGTATGTCGAAGACCATGCCCCGAACATCGATCTGGTGCGCGCC
>JBBSPW010000253.1:0-4459 GCA_038258365.1 Burkholderiales bacterium
ACAGCCGCAACCGCTTCAGCATCTTTGCCAACCAGCATCGCAACGGCGCCTGGGGAACGGCCGCAGAGATCGAGACCAACAACAGCGTCGGCGACACCGATGGGGATCCGATCGTTGCGGTGGCGCCCTCCGGGGCGGCGGTCACGGTATGGAAGCGGTCGGACAACGGCGTCCACTTCTGGAGCAACCGGTACGCACCGACCAGCGGCTGGGCGACCGCCGCGCAAATCGTGACCGACGCCGGCAGCAGCCAGTCGTTCGGCGCGCACGACCTGGCGATCGATGCCAGCGGCAACGCGATGTTGATCTGGGGCCAACTCGATGCTGTTGCCGGCTCGCCGGACTCCGACAACGCGATCTGGTTCAAACGCTACACGGGGGGCGCCTGGCAGGCGGTATCGACCCGGGTCGCTGCGCCGGTGGCCAATCGCCAGGGCTTCATCAGCAATCCTGTCTTGAGCATGAATGCCGCGGGCACGGCGCTGGTGAGCTGGGTCGGCCGGGACTATGCGATCACATCGGCGACAGCAGCACCCGGCTCGGGGTTCGGAGCGCTTGCCACGGTGCGCGCGGGTGCGCAGCCGGAGGTCCTGACCCTGCCCAGCACCGGCATCGCCTCGGACGGCGACGCGATCTCGGCGTGGGGTGAATCCGGTACGCGGCCCGGTGTGCGCGTGTCGCAGCGAGCGCCGACCGGGGTCTGGACAGCCCCGGTGCAGCAGGTGCCCGCGGAGACGACGACGGACCCGGCCCTGGCCGTGAGCGAACGCGGCAACGCGGTGTTGGCATGGACCCAACCGTCTGCAAGCAACGGGACCACGCGGATCTTCGTCAGGCGCTACACGTCCGGGCGCTGATCAGGCCCCTGTTTTGCGCCAAGGTCGGTTCCCCCCTTGGCGGCTTCGACTTGCGTCGGTGTCACGGCGCACGATGAGCGCTCTGCAACCGCCACAAGCGCTGCCTGACTCGCAGCATGACCGGGCCAGCCGCGCCAGGATTGCAGCGCCAGCTCCAGCGTGCGGCGCTGGATCTCGACCGTCACTGCGATGTCGCGGCCATAGCCGCCGGCCATTGACAACGCCACCGGAATGCCGCGGCTGCGCAGCGCCTGCAACACCCGCCGGTCGCGCTCGGCCAAGCCTTCGGCGCTGAGCTTGAGCCTGCCGAGGCGATCGCCCTCGTGCGGGTCGGCGCCGGCCAGATAGAAGGCGAGCCCCGGCTGCGCGCCAGCTTCGGCATGGCGCTGCCAGACGGTGGCCAGCGCCCCGTCCAGCGCCTGCAGGTAAGCGTCGTCCGCGCAGCCATCGGGCAGTTCCACATCCAGATCGCTGCGTTCCTTGCGAAACGGGAAGTTCCTGGCACCATGCATCGACAGGGTGAACACGGTGTCGTCGCCGCTGAAGATGGCCGCACTGCCATTGCCCTGGTGCACATCCAGATCGATCACCAGCACCCGCAGCAGATGGCGTTGCGCAGGGCCGCTGCGGCGGTGCCATTCGGCCTGCATCAGCCGCGCCGCCACCGCCACGTCATTGAATACGCAGTAACCCGAGCCCTTGTGCGCATAGGCATGGTGGGTGCCGCCGGCCAGGTTGGCGGCCACGCCCTCACTGAACAGCGCAGCGCGCGCGGCCTGGACCGTGGCGCCAACCGATCGCCGCGAGCGTTCCACCATTCGCTCGGACCACGGAAAGCCGATCTCGCGTTGCTGCAGGGCCGATGTGCTGCCGTCGATCACGGCCTGGATCCAGGCGGGTTCGTGGGCAAGAGCCAGCTCGCCGTCGCTGGCCGGCGCGGCTTCGCTGATCCGAATGTCGGGCAACGAACGCACCACCGCTTCGCGCAACAGCCGGTACTTCGGCATCGGGAAGCTGTGGCCCTCAGGCAGTGGCAGCACGAAGTGGTCGGAATGAAAGGCCTGCACAACCCGATTCTAGGCAACCCGCTCCAGAATTGCTGCATTGCAGCAACTGCGCTTGCAATACTTCGGGAGAACCCTATACTTCACTGATGTTGCAGCGCAGCAATGCAATGCAGGTGATTCTTCAGAACCCCTGCATGGCTCCAGAAGGCGCGGCGACAGTTTCATTCACACACTGAGCCACAGACGGAGACCCACCATGACGAACACCCCTTTCACCGCTGAACAAATGATGGCCGCGCACAAGGCCAACCTCGACACCCTCTTCGGCCTGACAACCAAGGCATTCGAAGGCTTCGAGAAGCTGATGGAGCTGAATGTGCAGGTCGCCAAGACCTCGATGGCCGAAATGGCCGAGACCAGCCAAGCCGCTCTGTCGGTCAAGGACGGCCAGGAGCTGCTGGCCCTGCAAGCCGGTCTGATGCAACCCGCCGCCGAAAAGGCCGCTGCCTACAGCCGTCATGTCTACGACATCATGGCCGGCACCCAAGCCGACTTTGCCAAGGTTGCAGAAGGCAAGCTGGGCGACGGCCAGAAAGCGATGATGGCCATGGTCGACAGCGCCACCAAGAACGCTCCGGTCGGTAGCGAGAACGCGGTTGCGATGATGAAGACTGCCGTGGCCGCTGCCAACAGCGCTTACGAAAGCATCAACAAGGCCACCAAGCAAGCCACCGAAGCAGCTGAAGCCAACTTCAACGCGATGAGCCAGTCGGCTGTCAAGGCCACGCAGAACGCCACCGCGCGCGCGCGCAAGACCGCCTGAAGGTGGTGATGCCGGCTCGCCGGCGTCGCATCAAGCACAGGGGCCCGTTCGGATACGAACGGGCCTTTTTTCATGCCTGCATTCCGCGCAGCGACGACCCGCTGCGTCAATGCATGGCCGCAGCCAGCTTCAAGCGCAGCGCCGGCAGCATCTGCAGGGCGGCGGCGCGGCCGGCCTGAATCGCGCGCAGCCGGGCTGTGAAGTCGGCACTCGTGACCCCATTGAGCTGCGGGCGCACGATCACATCGGCATCGGTCAGCTCCAGCTGGTTGATGCTGCGGGCCATGATCGCAAAGGTTTGCAGCAGCATCGAGAACACATCGCCGGTGGGGCTGCCGTCGGGCGGCGAGGTGATGTCCACCGCGATCACCAGCTCGGCCCCCATCTGCCGCGCATAGCGCACCGGCACCGGCGACACCAACCCGCCGTCGACATACTCGCGGGTGCCGATGCGCACTGGCTGAAAGACCGCCGGCACCGCACTGCTGGCGCGCACGGCGAGCCCGGTGTCGCCGCGCTGGAACAGCACCCCGGCGCCACTGTCCAGATCGGTGGCGACGATGCCCAGCGGCAGGCTCATCTGCTCGATGGTCTTGCCGCGCACTTGGTCGCGCACATAGCGCGCCAGGGCGTCGCCTCTGATCAGGCCGCGGCTGGGAAACGACCAGTCGCTGATCGAGCCTTCGTCCAGCGATTGCGCCAGCGACACCAGCTGCTGCCCGTTCTGACCCGACGCATACAGCGCAGCCACCAGGCTGCCGGCCGAGGTGCCCACCACCAGGTCGGGCTTGATGCCGGCTTCTTCCAGCACCTGGATCACGCCGATGTGGGCAAAGCCGCGGGCTGCACCGCCGCCCAGCGCAAGGCCGATGCGGGGCGGGCGCAGGGGCACCGGCGCAACCTGCACCACCGGGTCGGTTGGCGGCACGGGCTTCGGTGGTGCGGTCTGGCAGGCAACCAGGCCCATGACCATCGCGAGCGCCATCACCACAGCCAGACTCCGGTCGAGCCGGCACACGTTTGCTGTGCATCGTTTCATCTGCCAATTCTCGTTGGCATCTGCAGCCGGCCGCCGGCCACCCTGCACGGCCCGGCGCCTGCGCCTGCGCAGCCTTATGCGGCTCAGGCATAAGCACTGCACTTCTCTGTTGTTCGTGATTGCGGCCCCGCTGCCTAGAGTCGCGGTCTCGTATGTACGCCTACACCGACTTCGATCGCCGCTTCGTCCGAACCCGCGCGGCCCAATTCCGCGATCAATTGCACCGCCATCTGGCGGGCGATCTGCCCGAAGACGACTTCAAGGCGCTGCGCTTGCAGAACGGCTGGTATGTGCAGCGCCACGCGCCGATGCTTCGCGTGGCCGTGCCTTATGGCGAGCTCGCCAGCCGCCAGCTGCGCATGCTGGCCCGCATCGCGCGCGACTTCGATCTGCAGGACGAAGGCCTGGCCATCCAGCGCGGCGGCTTCGGCCACTTCACCACGCGCCAGAACCTGCAGTTCAACTGGATCCCGCTTGCGCGCGCCGCCGATGTGATGGACCTGCTGGCCGCAGTCGACATGCACGGCATCCAGACCAGCGGCAACTGCATCCGCAACATCACCAGCGATGCGTTGGCCGGCATTGCGCCCGACGAAGACGTCGACCCGCGGCCCTACTGCGAGATCCTCAGGCAGTGGAGCACCCTGCACCCGGAATTCGCATTCCTGCCGCGCAAGTTCAAGCTGGCGGTGACCGGTGCGCGTGAAGACCGCGCCGCCACCGCCTGGCACGA
>JBBSPW010000254.1:0-4455 GCA_038258365.1 Burkholderiales bacterium
CGGCTGTGGGTCAGCTTCAACTTCTGGATCGCGGCGCTGGCGGTTTTGCGGATCACATACAGCTTGCGCTCCAGCGAGTCGGGCACGATCACATCGTCACCGCGGCCGATGAAGATCTGGCGGATCACCGGTTCCTTGGCGCGAACCGTGGGGCTCATCGGCATGTCGCGGTCGACGGGCACATCGCGCCAGCCCAGCAACACCTGGCGCTCGGCGTTGACGACCCGCTGCAGCACCTGCTCGCAAGCCAGCCGCGATGCGTGTTCCTTCGGTAGAAAGATCATTCCCACGCCGTACTCGCCGGGCGGCGGCAAGGTCACGCCCTGGGCGGCCATCTCGGCGCGGTAGAACTCGTCCGGCAACTGGATCAGGATGCCGGCGCCATCGCCCATCAGCTTGTCGGCTCCGACCGCACCGCGGTGGTCCAGATTGGCGAGGATGTTCAGGCCCTGGGTGACGATGCTGTGCGACCGTTGGCCCTTGATGTGGGCAATGAAGCCGACTCCGCAGGCATCGTGCTCGGCCGAGGGTTGATACAGACCCTCAGCGGCGCTGCGTTCAATCGCCTGCCGCGTGGGGGTAGCGGTGGCGGCTGCATCGCATTCGAACGCCGCAATCGCGGCTGGGGTCGGGACAGGCAGGGGTTCGACCATGGAGCACTCCGCGAGCAAGCTGGATGACAAGAGGGTGGAGCCTATCGCAGTGCAGCATCGCTCACAAGCAAATCCTGTGGGGTCTGACCCCATATTAACTATTGGTACGACGTGAGTCTAAAAATAGGGGACAGATCAAATATCTGTGCCGCAGTCCCTGTCGGACTGCAGAGAATCGGTCGGCGCAAGCGGCATGCCAGTTCGCTCCAGTGCGAGCGAATCAGTCGTCTCCGTTCAAAAACGGATTCACGATGCGCACCCCGGCGATCACCGCGCCGCTCTGCAAATCCTCGCTGAGCAACTGCACGCAGCCACTTTGTCGCGCCGACTGCAGGATAAGGGCGTCCCAATAAGACAGCTGGTGGGCTGCGAGGATGTCCAGTGCTTCGACTGCTGCGGCGGCAGACGATCCGACAGTCTCGAAGCGGGCATAGACCCGCAAACGCTCGCGCACAGTGGCCACAGGCAAGCCCAGTTTGCGCAGTGCCGCATGGATGAATTCGTGCAGCACCTGGGTCGAGACGACACCGCTGCCGTCGCGCAAGTACCTGGCGATAACCGCCACGGCCCTCTGCTGTTTGACAGGATCGTCGGACGCGTCTGCGTAGATCAGCAAATTCGTGTCGATGAAGCTACGCACCACGCTGCAGTTCGTCGCGGTTCACCTTCCAGCCTTGCAGCCTGCCGGTCGACTGCGCGGTGGCCTCAAGATAGGTCTCGATCTCGGCTTGCAATTGCTGCCGACCCGCAAGTTGTTCTAGGTGATCGCGCACGGCTTGGTTCAAGCTCTTGCCCATCGCCTTGGCGGCCTGCCGTGCCTGTTCGGCGATGCGTTCGTCGATCGACAACGTGATGTTCATCTGAACTCCCCACTGGAAATGTGTGCACAGTATATGTGTAGAAGTGCTGCTCACGATCGGTCTGTTCGGGGTCGCCCCCGCGGTTGTGGTCGTGTCGGTCGTCCCGCAGCCGTCGCGGCCTCGGCGGCGAACCGATCGGAGCCCAACGCCCATCCGCCCAGCGCTGCGCGCTGCAGCGCAGCGGCCAGTGACGGTGGCAGACCCTGGTCCAGCAACAGGCGGTAGGCGGCTTCGCGTTCGAACGGCGTGTTTCCCAGCGCCCAGTATTCGGGCGGGTCCACCAAGCCGGGCTGATGTGCCACACCCAGGCGGTGCGCCGCACTGCTGATCGCCTGCGAGCGGTCCTGGCCATCGACCCACTGCAGGGCGGCCAGCCGCATCGGCCCCGGTTCGACCACCGCGCAGCGAAAGCGGCCACTCCACAAGGTGCCGCTGCGCGCATGGCGCCGGTTGTGCGCTGCCACATGGCGTCGCCCGGTGGATTGCACGAGGCGAGCCAAACCGGCGGCCCGGTCCGGGGTCGCCAGCAAATGAACCTCTGTGGCCAGCAATGCGTACGCGTGCAACACCACCTGTTCGGCGGCCGCCACCTCGCGCAGCACCTGCAGGAAGGCGTCGCGGTCGAGCGCATCGACGAACACAGGCTGCCCGGCGAGCCCTTGCTGGATCAGCAGATGCGCATGGCCCGGCAGCACCAGGCGGGGCAAGCGGGCCATCGCAGCCTCATTCGTCGAACAACCGCCGCCCGGTCAAGCGGTGGTGTTCGCGCAAGGCGAAGCGGTCGGTCATGCCGGCGATGTAGTCGGCGATCGGCCTGGCGGAGTCGCCGTCGCTGTCGTTTGTCTCGGTCCCCAAGGCAGCCGACGCTGGCAGTGCCTTGGGGTCGGATCGGTAGGCGGCATACAGGTCGGACACCACGGTTCGCGCCAACGCGGTCATCGCCTCGACCCGCGGGTGGCGGTACAGCGCGCCGAACAGGAACGACTTCAACGCCGCCATCTCGGCTTCGAGCTCGGCGCCAAAGCTGACCAGCGGCGGCAGTGCTCGAACCGCGGCTGCATCGCGCGGGGCGTGGTGGCCGATGGCAGCCGAGGTGTGTCGCACCAGCGCGCCGACCTGCTCCGAGAGCATGCGCCGCAGCACTTCGAACACGAGCCGCTTGCCCGATTGCCCGTCGGCGGCGTCACTGGCAAGCGTTGGGTGCTGCGTCAGCACCGCGGCATGCCAGCGTGCAAAAAGCGGCACCGCCATCAGCTGCGACAGATCCAGCAGGCCGGATCGCAGGCCGTCGTCGATGTCGTGGGCGTTGTAGGCCACCGCATCGGCCAGATTGACCAGTTGCGCTTCCAGGCTCGGCTGCGTGCGCTGAACGAAACGCAGCGCGGGGCCATCGGGTTCGTGCGCCAGCAACTGCCGCGCATCGCGCTGTGAACAGTGCTTCAGGATGCCTTCGCGCGTTTCGAAGCTGAGATTCAGACCGTCGAAAGCGGGGTATCGAACCTCTAGGCAGTCGACCACGCGCAAGCTCTGCAAGTTGTGCTCGAAGCCGCCGTGGTCGGCCATGCAAGCCGCCAGCGCGTCCTGCCCCGCGTGGCCGAACGGGGTGTGGCCCAGGTCGTGCGCCAGCGCAATCGCTTCCACCAGGTCTTCGTTCAAGCGCAGCGCACGCGCGGCGCTGCGCGCCAGTTGCGCCACCTCCAGCGAGTGCGTCAGGCGGGTTCTGAAGAGATCGCCTTCGTGGTTGATGAAAACCTGGGTCTTGTAGATCAGCCGCCTGAACGCCGTGCTGTGGACGATGCGGTCGCGGTCGCGCTGGTGTTCGTTGCGCGGGGGCGAGGGGGGCTCGGCCATGCGGCGCCCGCGCGAGCGAGACGGATCGCTGGCCCAGGGTGCCAGCGCACTGTCGCTCACGGCGTCAGGGATGCGCCAGCCGCCGCATCGATCACGCGAGCTACCACCGCATCAGGCACGCTGCGCAACACCGCCCGGCCAGGACTTTCGATCAGCACATAGCGGATCGCACCGGCATCGGCCTTCTTGTCGCCGCGCATCAGATCGAACCAACGCTCGGTTGGCATCGGCGGTGGCACCACGGGCAGCCCCGACCGGCCGATCAGCGCGCGCAGCCGCTGCGCAGAATCCACCGTCACCAGACCCAACTCGGCCGACAGCGCTGCGGCCATCACCATGCCGCAACCCACCGCTTCACCATGCAGCCATTCGCCATAGCCGAGCCCGGCTTCGATCGCATGGCCGAAGGTGTGGCCGAAGTTCAGGATCGCGCGCTGGCCGGTTTCACGCTCGTCCGCACCCACCACTTCGGCTTTGATCTCGCACGACCGCTGCACCGCATGGGCCAGCGCAGCCCGGTCGCGGGCCAGCAGGGCGCCCAGGTTGGCGTCGATCCAGTCCAGGAAGTCCAGGTCGGCGATCGGCCCGTACTTGATCACTTCGGCAAGCCCGGCCGACAGCTCGCGCGGCGGCAAGGTGTCGAGCGTGTCCAGATCGCACACCACCAGCGCGGGTTGGTGAAAGGCGCCGATCATGTTCTTGCCGCGGGGGTGGTTGATGGCGGTCTTGCCCCCCACCGAAGAGTCGACCTGTGCCAGCAGGGTGGTCGGCACCTGAACGAAGCGCACCCCGCGCTGGTAGATCGCCGCAGCCAACCCAGTGATGTCGCCGACCACACCGCCACCCAGCGCAACGAGCACAGTGCGCCGGTCGCAGTGGCGGGCCAACAGGTGGTCGAAGATCAGGTTCAGCGAATCCCAGTTCTTGTGCGCTTCACCATCGGGCAGGCACAGTCGGCTGATCTGGCCGTGGTGGGCCGAGAGCGTGCGCTGCAGCCGGTCACCGTACAGCCGGTCGATGGCCGGCTGACTGACGATCACGGCTTGCGCCGATTCGGGCGTGCCCTGCCAGGCATCGGCAAGGTCCAGCAA
>JBBSPW010000255.1:0-4420 GCA_038258365.1 Burkholderiales bacterium
ATCTCGATGGCGATCATCGCCTTCATCGCGCTCGGCCTGCTGTGGCCCTGGTGGTCGGCGCGGCGCCAGCGTTTGAGTGAAGCGCAGAGCCGGAACAAGAGCGAGAACGAGACGCGTGACTGAAGCTCCCAACCAACCGACGCGGCGCGACTGGGCCGGCGCATTCGGCAGCGCTCTGGCCATGGTGGTCGGTGCCGGTGCGATTTGGGCTGCGCGCGACTATTCGGACCTGGGCGCGGTGTTTCCGCGCACCGTCGGCGGCTTGCTGGTGCTGCTGGGCGCGCTGTACATCGCATTCGTGATGACCGGCCGCGGCCGAGCAGCAGCCGCACTCGACGGATCGATGCCGCGACGTGCCGGCGTGGCGGTGGTGATGCTGGCGTGGGGTTTTGCGTTGCCCGTGCTCGGCTTCGTCGCCAGCAGCGCTGCCGCGATGGCTGCACTGCTGATGGTGGCCAACCACCAACGCTGGTCGGTGCGCAGTGCGCTGGTCTACGGCGTGTCGACTGCCGTGGTGTTGGCACTGATGGTCACGCTCTTCAAGGTTGGGCTGAAGGTGCCCCTGCCTTGAGGCTTGGTGTGTGATCCCCGATGTCTGACTCTCCGATACGCTGAGCCACAGCAACAACCGATGAAACGAGCCATCCTGATCACCGAGTTCATGGACGAGCGTGCTGTCGAAAGGCTGCGCGCCGTGCATGACGTGACCTACGAGCCGACCCTGGTCGACGACGCCGAACGCTTGCTTCAAGTGGCACCGACCGCCGATGCGCTGATCGTGCGCAACCGCACGCAGGTGCGGGGTGCGCTGCTGCAGTCCCTGACACGCTGCCGCGCGGTCGGCCGGCTGGGTGTGGGGCTGGACAACATCGACGTGGCGGGTTGCGAATCGCAAGGCATGCAGGTGGTGCCGGCCACCGGTGCCAATGCATTGAGCGTGGCCGAGTACGTGGTCACCGCCGCCCTGCTGCTGCTGCGCGGCGCCTACGCATCCAGCGGCGCTGTGGCGGCGGGGCAGTGGCCGCGCAACGCACTGTCATCGGGCCGTGAGGCCGCAGGCAAAACATTGGGGCTGATCGGCTTCGGCTCGATCGGCCAATTGACCGCGCGCCTGGCGCGTGGGCTGTCGATGCGCGTGGTCGCCTTCGATGCCCAACTGCCAGCCGATCATGCGGCATATGCCGAACACCGAGTCGACCCTGTGACGCTCGACGAGTTGATCGCGCAGTCCGATGTCGTCAGCCTGCATGTGCCGTTGGTGGACAGCACGCGCAACCTGTTCGACGCGTCGCGCATCGCTGCGATGAAGCCGGGTGCCGTGCTGATCAACACCGCCCGCGGCGGCATCGTCGATGAAGTAGCGCTGGCTGCTGCGCTGCGCGCCGGCAAGCTCGGTGGCGCCGCCATCGATGTGTTTCAGACCGAGCCCTTGAAGGCATCACCCCACTTCGAAGGCTGCCCCAACCTGCTGTTGACACCGCACATCGCCGGCGTGTCGCTGGAGTCGAACGAACGCGTCAGCGAGCTGATTGCCGACCGCGTGCTGGCGCTCCTGAAGGAAGCGCGATGAAGCTGACGACCACCGAACTGACAGCCCTGGTCACGCAAGCACTGCAAGCCGCGGGTGCCAACCCGGCGATGGCGGCGTCGACCGCTCGCGCGCTGGTGCTGGCCGAATCGCAGGGTCAAGGCGGGCACGGCCTTTCGCGCGTGGCGCAGTACGCCACCCACCTGCGCAACGGCCGGGTCGATGGCAACGCCGTGCCGACCGTGCGCAGCAAAAAGGGAGGCGCATTGCTGATCGATGCAGCCGAAGGTCTGGCGTTTCCGGCCTGTGAGCTGGCCGTGGCAGAAGCCGTGGCCGCAGCCCGCGAGCACGGCGTGGCTTTTGCAGGCGTGGTCAACAGCCACCACTGCGGTGTGGTGGTCGACCATCTGCGCGCAGCCGCCACCGCCGGCATGGTCGGCCTTGCCTTCTCGAACTCACCCGCCGCGATGCCGGCAGCCGGTGGACGTCGCCCGCTGTTCGGCACCAATCCGGTGGCGGCGGTGTTTCCGCGTCGGCCGGTAACGGGCGCTGCGACCGCTGCGCGCGACCCGCTGCTGATCGACCTGAGCCTGTCGGAAGTGGCACGCGGCAAGGTGATGCTGGCCGCCAAGCAAGGCAAGCCGATCCCCGAGGGCTGGGCGCTGGATGCATCGGGCCAACCGACCACCGATGCGCGAGCCGCATTGGCCGGCTCGATGCTGCCGGTGGGCGCGGTGTCGTCCAGCAAGGGCGCGATGCTGGCGCTGATGGTGGAGTTGTTGGTGAGTGCGCTAATCGGCGCCAACTTCGGCTTCGAGGCATCGAGCTTCTTTGTCGACGAGGGCAACCGGCCGCACCTGGGACAGGTCTTCGTGGTCATCGACCCCGGCGCATTGGCGGGCGGCGACGCCTATCTGGACCGGGTCGAGGTGTTGATCGAAGCAATGCTGCAGGACGACGGGGTGCGGCTGCCTGGCGCGCGGCGTGAAGCGTTGCGGCGCAAGGCCGAGTCCGAGGGCATCGAGGTGGCGGAGGCCATGCTGGCGGGCTTGAAGGGCGTCTGATTCGCGAGCATCGCAGGATCGGCGGCGAGTCGGTCGATCGACGGGTATTCGGCCATCTACAAAGGCTTTGGCAAAACAGCTGGGAGCAGCGTTGCTAACCAAATTTGTCATTTCTTCTGGCAATTTGCATGGCAATTTGCATGGCAATTTAAATGGCATACGATCTGCCATCGCCGTTCGTCCTCGCACCCCCATGAAAACTGCTTTAACCATCGACAGTGCCGGCAGGGTGGTGCTTCCCATCGAAGCCCGTCGCCAGCTGAACCTGCGCCCCGGTTCGTGCTTGCTATTGAAAGTGGTGGCCGAGCGCATTGAACTGACACCGCAATTTGAAGAGCATGCCGATCTGGTAACAGCACCCAGCCAACGTCGCGTGCTGCCGGCCACCGGCAAGCCTTTCGACGCAGCAGCGGCTACACGGGCCGAGCGCGATGCGCGCGCGACGCCGCGCAAGCTGCGCTGACGGTCACGATGGCGAGCCGATCAAAGCCGGATGGCGGCGCATTGATCGACACCTCGGTCGTGATCGCATCGCTGGACGCCGACGAGCCACACCATGTCGCTTGCGACCGGGTTCTCGCTTCCGGTGACCACTTCATCTATCTGCATGCGTTGGCAGAAACTTTTTCGATTTTGACCGGCGGTCGGCAAGGTCGCCGTTTGCGTCCTGCTGCTGCGACCGATCTGATCAAGCAAAGTGTGCTGCCGTTTGTCAAACTGATCGCGCTCAACAGCAAGGAGTTGCTGGCTGGCTTGGCCGCCGCCGAAACCCGCGGTGCACGCGGCGGTGCGGTCTACGACCTGCTGCACCTGATGGCGGCTCGCAAAGCCGGTGTCGGGCGCCTGCTCACACTCGACATCCGCAACTTTGAAGCACTGGTGCGCACCGGCGACCCGCGCATCGAGTGCCCCTGATCGAGCAGCCGCCCGCAGCTGCTGACCCGTTCCCGATCTCGTTCGAAGACGGCGCAATGGCCCACATTCCGGCTACCGATTGGCCCGCTGTCGGCGAGGCATCGCACGCCGCACAGCACGATCGAGGTCATCGCCCTTCACAGCGGCCAGCTCCGGTCTTCCGCAAACGGTTGAGTTCGGCGCATCCAACCCGCGGCTTCACTGCTGCAAGCGCCCCCGCATGAAGTCGATGAACACCCGCAGCTTGCGCGGCATGTGTGTCCGGCTCGGGTGGTAGAGGTAGAAGCCCGGGAAGGTCGGCCACCACGCCTTCAGCAGCGGCACCAGGTGGCCTGCGGCCATGTCGGTCAGAACTTGAGCCTCGAATGCGCAAGCGATTCCGGCACCCGCGCGCGCAGCGGCCAGAAGCGTGTCGCCGTCGTTGGCGATCAGCGGGCCGCGGACTTCGATCTCCATGGCGCGGCCCTTGTTCAGATACTCCCACCGGTAGATTCCGCCACCCAGGCGCGCATTGAGGCAGCGGTGATCGATCAGATCCTGCGGCACGTTCGGGAGCACACGCCCAGCCAGATAACGCGGGGCCGCCACGGTCGCAAGGCGCTGCCGCCCGCCCAGCGGCACGGCCACCACATCCTGAGCCAGGTTTTCGCCGAGGCGGATGCCGGCATCGAAGCCGCCTGCAACGAGGTCGAGCAGCGCGTTGTCGGCGTGCATCTCCAGGGTGATCTCTGGAAATTCGTCGAGGAATCCCGTGAGATGCGGCATCACCACGACGTCGGCTGCGGTGCGCGACAGATTCAGCCGCAGCAGTCCGGAAGGCTTGTCGCGCGAGTCGTTCACGCGGTCGATCGCGCGCGCCACCGATGCCAGCCCGGGCGGCGCCGGCGCCAGAAAGCGCTGGCCGCTTTCGGGC
>JBBSPW010000256.1:0-4414 GCA_038258365.1 Burkholderiales bacterium
CGCCGCCACATCGCGGATGGTGGCGCGGACCGCGGCGGTTCTGGCGGGGGGCGGGGCGGTAGCACGCGCTGAAGGCATGCGCGGCAGCATATCGCCAGCTTCGACCCCGCTGTTGCGATCGCAGCTACTCAGCAACTCAGCAACTCAGCAACTCAGCAATCGCAGCAATCGCAGCAATCGCAGCGAGCGACGCGATCGCCCGCTACCGCTTCAGCAGCAGCGGGCCCCGGGGCGAATCAGAACTTCGCCCGCAACCCCACCGAATACCGCCGCTCGGACAGCGCATAGCTGTTCAACGCCACCGCCCCGATCTGGCTGAATTCGACCGTGGCCGAATCCTTGGGCATCAGGTTTTGTGCCTGCAGCTGCAGCGACAGCCGCTTGCTCAGCTCCCAACCGAACTGCACATCCAGCTGCGAGCGCTTGTCGACGAAATCGGGCCGGCCCTGCGTGAACGAGAACGCGGCCTTGTCGCGGAAGTTGTAGGCCACGCGTGCCGACAGCGGGCCTTTCTCGTACAGGCCGATCAGGTTGTAGCTGTTCTTCGACACGCCCACCAGCGGGATGCCGCCGTCGCCCTTGGCATCGGAATAGGTGTAGTTCGCAATCACGCCGAAGCCGTCGAAAGGCGCCGGCAGAAAGTCGAAGAAGCGCTGAATGCCCAGCTCCAGCCCCTTGACCTTGGCGCTGCCGACGTTGGACGGGCGGGTGTACGGGATCGGGCCCAGGTCTTCGAAGCCGGCGAAGGTTTCAAGAACGGTGTTGTCGGCCACCACGTCCTTCACGTCCTTGTAGAACACGGCGCCGGATATCAGGGCGCTGCGCCCGCCATACAACTCGAACGAGACATCGAAGTTGTTCGACAACGTCGGCGTCAGCGTGGCATTGCCGCCGGTGGCGCTGCGGTTGCTGAAATTGACGAACAGCGATGGCGCCAGCTCGGCGATGCCGGCTTGCTGCAGCGTGCGCGCCGCCGCCGCCCGGATCAGAAAGTCGTTGGTGATGTGGAAGACGATATTGGCGCTCGGCAGCACGTTGGTGTACTTGTTGGTGTCCAGCGTGGGCGTCACGCCTTGCGCCAGGGTCGTCACCTTGAAGTCGGTTCGGATCGCTCGCAGGCCCACGTTGGCCTGCACCGGCATGCTGGCGATCTCGGTGTCGAAGTCGGCCATCACATAAGCGGCGATCGCCTTTTCCGACAGGTCGTAGTCGCGTGCTGCGTTGCGGTCCAGCGGGCCGCCGCCGGTGGCGCGCTGCAGCACATAGTCGCGGTCGTGCAGGGTGCTCAGGAAGGTGCGCGGAAAGTTGCCCGGCACACCGCTCAGGAAGTCGCTGCCGCCGTAGGTGGTGACATAAGGCAGGGCTTCGGCACGGGTGGGGGTGACCTGGCTGCGAAAGGCTTCGGACTTGGCATCCAGTTCGCGGTAGCGCAAGCCGCCGCTGACGCTCTTCAAGAAGCCCTGCGGCAGGCCGTAGCTCACATCGACCTTGGCCACCTTCTCGTCCAGGCTGGCCAGCAGCCGGTTGGCCCGGATCTGCGAGATGTTGTAGTTGGCCGGCGAGCCGACGTCGAAGCTGCCCAGGTTCAGGCTCGGCACCACACCGGCGCGGAAGTCGAAGCTGCCCGGCACGTTGCGGTTGATCGAGTCGAGCGTGATCTGGCGGATGGTCTGGTCGAGCGTGCCGCGGCTGCTGCTGAGGTCGGTCTTGACCGTGAACAACCCCGGCTTCCAGCTGGTGCTCAACGCATACAGCTGGCTGACGGTGGGCTCGGCGCGGTACAGGCCCGCTTGCTGCAGGTTGCCCGTAGAGTTGCCGGCAACGATGAAGTTGTCCTGGAAGCTCGGGTTGGTGATGGCCTTGTTGACATAGCGCCACTCCAGAAAGTCCTGCTCGCGTTCGGTTTTCAGCTTCGAGTAGATGCCTTCCAGCAGGATGTCGAAATTTGGCACCGGGCGCCATTGCAGGCCGGCGTTGACACCGGCGCGGGTGCGGTCGACCGTGAACTGCTCGTAGTGGATGCGGTCGCCACTGACATCGGGTTGCCCGTCTGCGTTCAGGTCGGGCTGGGTGCCGGGTGCGGTACCGGCACCGATGCGGTTGCGGGTGAAGAAGTTGTTGCGCTCGAACGCTTGCGTCAGCGTGGTGCGCTTGGTGTAGTCCACCGCCAGCAAGGCGCCGATGCGCTGGTCGTCGAACTGCTGCGCCACGAAGCCCTGCACCGCCGGTTCGACCTGTTCGACGCCATCGGAGTAGGTGCCCTGGATGCGGCCCGATGCAGTGAACTGCTTGAAGTCCAGCGGCTTCGGCGTCACCAGGTTGATGCTGCCCGACAAGCCACCTTCGACCTGCGATGCGATCGGCGACTTGCGGACCTCGATGCGGCCGAACAGGCCCGATGGCACCGTGTCCAGACCCGAATTGCGTCCCAGCTGTTCGTTCTCGGGCGGCGACAGGCGTGCCGAGTAGCCGAGCAAGGTGCGGCCGTCGACCTCGACCCGCACCAGGGGCAGGCCGCGCACCGACACCGACTGGCCTTCGCCGAACACCCGCGTGACCTGCACGCCGGTGACGCGCTGCAGCGCTTCGGCCACGTTGTCGTCGGGCAGCTTGCCGATGTCGGTGGCGGTGATCACATCCATCACCTGCGGTGCGTCGCGCTTGACTTCGGCCGCGGCCTGCAACGACGCGCGGATGCCGGTGATGGTGATGGTGGTGGTCGATGCGGCGGCCGATGCCGATGCCGCCGGCGCAGGGGCCGCAGCGGTTTGCGCCACTGCGGGTGCTGCAACCCAGCACGCGGCTGCAGCGGCCAGCGCCAGGGGCGTCAGGCGCCGGGACGGCGCAGGGCGGGTGGCAGGCGTGCGCGCAGATTTGGTCATGGTCGGTCTCCTTGAAGTCGTGGCCGTGGGGGTCGGATCAGAGGCGGGCTGCGGTTCGCAGCGGCACTTCGGGCAGTCCGCGCACGCCGGGCCGGCAAACGAAGGTGGCGCCGGCCAAAGCGCTTTCCGCAACCGGGGGCGCGGCGGGGCGGATGCTGGTCACATACAGCTCGTCCAGTTGCGCGCCGCCAAAGGCGCACATCGAAGGTTTGCTGATCGGCACCGCGATCGACCGGTCGAGCCGGCCATCGGGGGTGAAGCGGTGCAGCAGCCCGGCGTCGTTGGCGCAAATCCAGTAGCAGCCATCGGCATCGACAGCGGCCCCGTCGGGGCGGCCCGGATGCAGGTTCATGTCGACGAACAAGCGCGGCGCGCCGAGCCGCCCGTCTTCGGGGTCGTGGTCAACGCACCAGATGCGCTGCACGCTCGGATGGCTGTCGCTGAGGTACATCGTCCGGTTGTCGGGGCTGAAGGCCAGACCGTTGGGCACCACCAGGGGCAGCAAGAAATCCAGAGCGCGATCGATGCGGCTGCCGGTCAGTCTGAAGAGCTGCCCCACCGGCGAGGCCAAAGCCATGTTCATCACCATCGACCCGACCCAGAACGCACCGTTGCGATCGCAGCGGCCGTCGTTGAAACGCATGCCGGTGGCCGGGTGGTCGACGGTTGCGATCGGCGCAATCTCGAATCGGCCGTCGCCGAGCAGCTGCAGGTGGACGACACGCGACTCCAGCGCGCACACCAAGCCGCCATCAGGGTGAAGCGCCAGGCAGGCCGGGCGCTCGGGCAGGTTCCAGCTTTCATTCAGCCCGCTCGATGGGTGGTGGCGGTGGATGCACCGGCCTTCGATGTCGACCCAGAACAGCGCCTGCTCGGGGGCTGACCACAGCGGGCTTTCACCCACGGTGCATTGCACCTGGCCGACGCGCTCGAACTCCACCGAAGCATTTACACTGTTCACACTGGTCATCACTTGTCAGACAACTAGACTCTTGCGTATGCTCGGTGCGCTGTCAAGTCACGGCGCCGCAGGAAAACCCCAAGGCCTTCGCGCCGCGTTCCACAAAGTGCCGCCAACGTCTACCAAGAATCTCGCTGACGATGCCGTTCTTGCCCAACCCGCTCGAGTCTCTGCCCGGCCGCGTTTCCCGAAACCGGGCGGGTGAGCCACCGACGGCGGGTGCAGGCGCGACCGCTGCGGTGCAGGCGCCGCTGCCGGCCGTTGCGGCCCCGCGTCGCCCGCAGCGCAACCTGGCGCTGGCGTTGGTCGACGCCATCGGCCACCGAATCCGCCAGGGCACGTTGTCGCCTGGCGACAAGCTGCCGCCGGAGGCCGCGATCATGGGCGAGTTCGGCGTCAGCCGGACCGTGGTGCGAGAAGCCTTGTCGATGCTGCAGGCGCAGCGGCTGGTGGCCACGCGCCATGGCATCGGCACCTTCGTGCTCGCCCCGCAGGTCGACGATGGTGCGGCGTCTTTTCGCGTCACGGCCGAGCAGGTCGCCACGCTGCGCGACGTGGTGGCGGTGCTGGA
>JBBSPW010000257.1:0-4410 GCA_038258365.1 Burkholderiales bacterium
TCGATCTCATCAAGGCGCTCGGCGGCGGGTACTGAGGAGCAGCCGCGCTCGTGGGCGGCCGCGCCAAGCCGGTGTTGCGGCTTTCATCGTTTCATACCGCCCGTGCGCTGTGCGGCTGGGGCTTCGCCAGGCCGTTGAAGCAGGTTTGCATGACCCAGTCGACGATCTGCTCGTCGGTGAATTGGCCGCCGGCCTTCAACACCGCCGGCACCGGGTCACAGCCGCGGGCGTAGAGCGTGTACAGCACCAGCTCGGGTGGCAATGAGGAATCGATGTCGCCGGCTGCCTGCGCGGCCACGATCCATTCGCCCAGCGATTCGCTGACCTGCATCAGCAAGTCCAGGTAGGCGCGGCTGGCCATCAACTCGGCGGTCAGCGACGAGTTATGCGAGGGCAGCAGCGGCATCTCTCCCGCCACCTGGCGTTCCAGCGCCCAGCGCGTGACCGAGCGCAGGCGCTCGCAGGCGCTGAGTTCGGGGTCTGCGGCTTGCTGGTCGATTACCGCTCGGGTGTGCTGCAACAGCCGCACCAGCGCCGCCGCGGCCAGTGCTTCTTTGGAGGAGAAGTGCTTGTACAGACTGGCCTTGGCAATGCCGACCTCGGCCGCCACTTGGTCGACCGTCATCAGGTCGAAGCCCTTGTCTGCCAGCAGACGATTGACGGCTTCGACGATGGCGTCTTCGCGCACCCGCAACACCTGCTCACGAAATGACAAACGGCTCATGCGACGCAGTTTAAACGCCGGCGTCACAAACTGAACGAAGCAGTCGCAATGCCGGTTTGCGGCCGCCGCCGTTCAGGAAGCCCGCAGCCGAAGCTTGGCCCACCAGCGGCGCCTGCCGATCGGGCCCCGGTGCGCCGGCCCCGCCAGCGCGGGCACTTCATCGGGCATGCGCAAGCTCAGGTCCAGGCCGAATGCCGTGCCGTGGTCGCCGAAGTCGTCCCGCGCTGCGCGCTGGTGGCGCTTGCGCCAACGGGTCAACCAGGAAGATGCGGCGGGGCGGGCCATGGCGGGGCTCGATGGGCGGGCAGTGAGTGGGCAGCCGGTGGATCGGACAGCGCCGTCGCAAGTCGTTACCGGCGTGCACCAAGTGTGACGGGGCCGACCCGCAGTGGCTGTGCTGCAAATCACAACGGCAGCGCCAACGAATGTCGAACGTGGCCGCCGGTGGTGTGGTTGCGACACCGCGCAGGCGCCATCGCTAGAATCGCGCCCCTTTTGCCGCCCACCCATGCCCCGTTCCGCTCCGGCACTCGCGATCGACTTCGGCACCAGCAACTCGGCGGTCGCGCTGGTGGGGTCGCTTGCGGGGTCGGAAGTGCGACTGGTGAGCCTGGAAGACGGCCAGCCCACGATGCCGACCGCGGTGTTCTACCGCGCCGACACCCCCACCCGCCAGATCGAAGCCGACCGCCTCTATGGCCGCGCCGCGGTGGCTGCTTATGTGGCCGGGGCCGACGGGCGCCTGATGCGTTCGATGAAGAGCATCCTGGGCTCGACCCTGCTGGACCAGCGCACCGACATCGGTGCCGGCCGCGCAGTGGCCTACCGCGATGTCGTCACCGGTTTTCTGAAGCAGCTGAAAACGCGGGCCGAGGCCGAAGCGGGCCAGTCTGTGAACCGGTTGGTGCTGGGCCGACCGGTGCATTTCGTCGACGACGACCCCGGGCGCGATGCGCAGGCGCAAACCGCACTGGAAGTCGCAGCGCGCCAGATCGGCTTCGAGCAGGTGCAGTTCCAATTCGAGCCGATCGCCGCAGCACTGGACCACGAAAGCCGCATCAACCAAGAGCAGCGCGTGCTGGTGGCCGACATCGGCGGTGGCACATCCGACTTCTCGGTGGTGCGGGTGGGTCCGGCGCGGCGCGGCCGGCTCGACCGCAAGGACGACATCCTGGCCAACCACGGCGTGCATGTGGCCGGCACCGATTTCGACCGCCAACTGTCGCTGGCCACGATCCTGCCGCTGCTCGGCCACCGCGCCCGCCGCAGCACCCGCGCCGGAATGACCGCCGCTGCAGATGCGCCGGAGTTGCCCAGCGGCATCTATTTCGACCTGGCGACCTGGCACCTGATCAACACCGTCTATGCCCCGGCCCGGCTGGCCGAGGTGCGCGCGATCAAGAGCTGGTTCGCCGACACCCGCCACCACGCACGGCTGATCGCCACACTGGAGCAGCACCTGGGCCACACCCTGGCCGCAGCAGCCGAGCGCGCCAAGATCGACGTGGCCACCGGCGGCCAGGCTGCGGTCGACCTGGATCTGCTCGAGAACGGCCTGTCGATCGCGGTCGACGAAGCCGAAGCTTCAGCCGCGATCGAAGCCGATCTGCAGCGCATCGTCGACGCGGCGGGGGAGACCGTGCGCATGGCCGGCCTGCAGCCGGAGGCCATCGACGTGCTGTATTTCACCGGCGGCTCGACCGGCCTGAGCCCACTGGTGCAGCGCATCGCCTCGCGCTTCGCGCGGGCCGAGTCGGTGCGCGGCGACCGCTATGCCAGCGTGGCGCAGGGGCTCGGCTTGCATGCGGCGGCGGTCTACGGCTTGGCGGGCAGCGGCTGATCGCCGTTGCCGCGCTGCGGCGGCGTGCGTGCGACGCGGCGCATTCACGCCGCACCGATGCGGTCGATGCCATCCTGCGGATGCCGCTGTGCGCCATCAAGCGCGTGATGAACACGAGCGCCAGCAACGGGTCGGCCGGCTGCTGCCGCGCATCGAAGCCTCCCAGCGCGATCACCCCGGCATCGACAGCCGCGAGTCGACGCAGAACACGATTGCCGATCTGGACGATGCAGCGCTCGATCTGGCGCTGCGCTGTTGCAGCCCGGGCCGCCATCTGGCCGGCGCCACGCGGCTGTTCGGTGAGCAGTTGACGCCGATGGTCAGTCACCTGTCAGCAGGTGCAGGCCGCGCTGGCGGGCCACGGCGTCGCGCTGGCGCGCATGCCGCAGGTGTTCGCGGCACTGCAGCGCGGCGAACGGGTGGAGCCCTTTGGCCTGGAAGGACGCATGGGTTGCCCAACGGTCCGTTGGCAGCTGGTGGCGACTGGTCAGCGGCTGTGGCCGCGGCTGGGCGTGCGCGGCCGGCGGCTGCGCGTGCCGCCCGGGTTGGCGCCGCCGGCCCCTGCCCCGGCTGCGCCCGCCCGCTGCGGCCGGGTCACATCGGCGATCAGCATCAGCGCCCGCACGGTGTCCTGCACCGCCTCCGCCAGATCGCCCGGCGGCTCAAGCGTTTCGATCACCGCCAGCAGCGCTTCGGCATCTTCCAGGTCGGCCGGGTCGAAGTGCATGAACAGCAAAGCCAATGGCTCCACCAGATCCGGGTCGGGCGAATCCATCACAGCCGGAAAGTGCTCCATCGCCGCAGCGAACCCGGCCACCCAGGGCAAAAGGCTTTCCGACAGCGGCGACGGGGCTTCTTCATCGCCATCGCGGCTGCTATCTCCATCGCTATCTGCATCGCCAGGGTCTGCCGACGCAGCGTCGGCAGTGCCGTCGTCGCCGTCCAGCGCATAGATCCAGGGGTCGAACCACTGCCGCGCGCTGATCGCGTGGTCCAGTTCGGCAAAGCGGCGCCTGACCAGCGCGTGCAGCGCTTGCAGGTCGACGCCTGCTGGCGCCGGGTTCCCGTCGACATCGGCCACATGCGCCAGCCACAGCGACGGTGGCGGGCGTTGCGGCTGCAGCAACACGCCGCACAAATAGCCGTCGAGGGCAGAGACATCCAGTGGTTGCAGCGGCGGCTGGGGCAATGCGTCCAGCAGCATCTGCAACTGCTGCAGGTCGGCGTCGGTCAACGGCGCCGCTGGCGGGGCGGTCTTTGCAGCGGCGCGCGGCGCGTGGGTGGGGCGTTGGGGTCGGGGTCGAGTCGGGGGCATTCAGCGATTCTCGACCACCGGCGATCGAAACTAGACTGCAGCGGCCCTTGCTTGGGGCATGCGGCGCCGCCGCACCGTTGCTTTTCGATCCCGACCGGAGAACGCCACCATGGGCGCAGACAACCCCTTCAGCCGGCCGCTGGCCAACGAGCCCGGTGCGACCCTGGCTCATTGGATCGGCGGCAAACCGCACCCGGCCAGCGGGCCGCGCAGCCAGACAGTCTGGAACCCGGCCACCGGGATTGCTGCGCGTCAGGTGCAACTGGCCGAGACTGCCGACGTGGACGCTGCGGTGGCATCGGCCAAAGCCGCCCAACCGGCCTGGGCCGAGATGCCGCCGATCCGCCGTGCCCGGGTGCTGAATGCCTTTCTGGCGCTGATGAACCGCCACAAGGACGACCTGGCGTCCTGCATCACGGCAGAACACGGCAAGGTCTTCAACGACGCACAGGGCGAGGTCAGCCGCGGCATCGACATCGTCGAGTTCGCCTGCGGCGCGCCGCAATTGCTCAAAGGTGATTTCACCGAGCA
>JBBSPW010000258.1:0-4408 GCA_038258365.1 Burkholderiales bacterium
AAGCCGCGTCCGGGCAGGCCTACGCGCGCTGCCCTGGCGGTCTCGCCTGAACGGCTTCGACTGCCCTGCGCTCTCCGGCTCCATGGCCCCGTTGCGGAACTCGCTTCGTTCGCCTGCGGCTCTCTGCGCTCAAACACCCGCAACGAGTCGGTTCTTGATGCGCGCTGCGCGCGCGGGCCACGAAACCTCCGGTGCTCGGCGCCAGGGCTTTATGCGCGCTGCAGCCTGCCAGGACGCGGCTTTGCAGCCAGCGGCGGTGGCGTGCTTAGACAGAGTGTGCGCTGTTTCGATGTTCTCGCCGCGCCCGTGCCACACCACCACACCCCCCCACCCCAACCACCGGCGCTGGCAGAGCGGCAGGCGGTACCCGGCCGGGGGGCGTCTGCGGTGGCGAGAAGCGCAGGGCCGGGGTCGGCGCTGGTACCCCAGCGCTTCGTAAACTGACTCGACGCAACTGTTTGAGCGGAGCGGGCAAAGCCCGCGAAGCGAGTTTTGCGGCGCGACCCCGGACCGAGCATCGCAGCGCAGTCGGAGCCGAAGGCGCAGACCACCGCATCCGCCCCCCGGCCGGGTACCGCCTGCCGTGCCTCACGCCACTCAAAAATCAAACCGCAGTGAAATTGCCGTGGAATCCGAGCGGCAACACATACGGAAGCATCGCCTGTGCGACCGGCCCGTCTTCGATGTGCGCCGCGTCCAGCAGATTCAACACCGTGGTCTGGCGCCGGGCGTCGAAGGTGGTGCCCAGCAGCCAGGCGTCGAGTTCGCCGGGCTTGCCGGGCTTCGGAATCGACACATGTTCTTCGGCGATCACGCCGTCGCCGTAGTCGAAGCGGCGCAGGCGGCCGGTGTTCAGATCGGTCAGTTGCACACCATGCAACAAACCATGGCGACGGGTCTGGTGCGGCAGCCAGGCAGCGCTGCTGACCAGCCAACGCGCCCGCCCGGCGCCGGAGACGCCGATGCGCTGTGGGTGGATGCGCGGGAACTCGACATCGGCCACTTCCGACGCCATCGGCTCGGTTCGGACTCTGCCGGTCTTCATGTCCATGCGGGCCACCACCAGCCGAGGGTTGCCGCCGCTGTGCTCGCGCCCGCTCATCAGGTCGACCGCACCGCGGTCCAGGAACGATGCGTCGGGCGAAGCGATGAAGCTCAGCACCACCGTGCCGTCGGCGTCTTCATACGCGTTGCCGACGTGGAAGACCATCGCCGCCGGCAGCTCGAAGACCCGGCGCTTGGAGATGTCGGCCTTTTCCATCACCAGGATGCGCAATGGCTCGCCCGGCTCCAACGCAAACCGGCGCGCGCCGTCGCCCACCGATTGCGAAAAGTCGAGCTTCACCGGCGGCAGCGGCACCACGAAATGGCGTTCTGTGATCGCCAGGTCGTGCACCAGGCCACCGGGATACGGCGAGGTGCCGAGCTGGAAATCCAACAGCCTGCCGTCGGGAGCGATGTGCCAGGCCATCAGGTGCGGACCCGAGGTGCCGATGTTCCACAGGTGGCCATTGGCGTCGACTTTCGGGTGCGCGGTGAACGGCAGACCCGCCAGATCGTCACGCCAGGTCACGGGACCTTGCGTTGCCAGCGCCGCCGGGTCCAGCGCATAGGCCGATCCGCCTTCCCACAGCGCCAGCAAGCGGCCGCCATGCTCCAGCGCGTTGGTGTTGGCGACATTGACGCTGTCGGCACCGGTCAGCGGCGGGCCGTCGTCGATGGTGGTGCCGAAGGTGGGCAGCAGGAAGCGGCCGGCTTCGCGTTCGGCACGCAGTTTGATGGTCTGCACCAGGCGGCCGCGGTGGCTGATGCGGCCCTTGCTGCCGCCCTCCAGCGTGTATTGCTGCACCATGCCGTCGCCGTCGAACCAGTGGCGGTAGCGTTCGCGTGCATCGCCCACCCCGCGTTCGAACAACGCCGGGCCGTTGCGGTAGAAGCGGCCGCGCAGTGCGCTCGGCCAGGTGCCGCGGGTGGCCACGCTTTCGGTGAATCGCTCGCCGGTGGCATCGGTGACGCCTTGCAGCGGGGTCAGCAGCGGATCTTTGGCGCGCATGGCGGCAAAGTCGGCGGCTGCAGCGGGGCGCGCCTGCGCAGGTTGCTGAAAAGCAGGCAGCAAGCCGGCGGCGGCCAGGGCTTGCAAGAGGTGGCGGCGGTTGAGAGTCATGGTCGTCTCCGGCTAAACGTGCGCTAACGCATCACTTCGACATCTTGACAACGACCGTTTGGCCATCGAGCGGCACCCGCGTCGTCTCCCATTTCGGCCCCGTCATGCCCGGGCTGCCCGATGCGCCCCAGGGTTCGCTGGGAATGCCGATCAGGTTGGTGTCGAGCTTGCCGTTGCTGTCCAGATCCTGGAACAGCGTCAGCGCCACTTCCGTGCCCGACAAGCCGCAAAGCTGGAAACGCATCGTGGCATCGTCACCCGCTGCCAGGTTCATCGACGTGGCCGAGCTCTTCCGGTAGCTGTCGGCGCTGAGAAACGAAGCCACCATCAGGCGGCCCTGCTTCGGGCGCACGTTCTGGACCTCGACGCTGGCGCACACGGTGTCGGCGGCATGGGCTGGCAGGGACAGAGCGAGCAGGCCCAGACAGGCAGCTGCTGCTGCAGCGGTCGAAACGGCTGAAAGTGCGAGGGCGTTGCGCGGGATGTTCATCGTTGCGATCCAGTCCGGTGGGTGGGAATGCAGCGCAGTTTGCAAGCGCACTGCGCAAACTTCGAGTGCTGCGCGACGAGCCGCGTTCGGCCAGCGCGAGATGCCCCCCACGCGGCGCGACTAGTCCTGCACCGGCTGCCGCCCGGCCTTGACCGCCCCGCGCCGCGCCTTGCCTTCCAGCCGGCGGCGGCCGGACGCCCGCGTCGGCCGGGTGGCCACGCGCAGCGGGTCGGGGTTGCAGACGTCGTCGACCAGGGCCTGCAGCCGCGCCAGTGCATCGGCCTGGTTGCGCGGCAGGCTGCGGTGGGTCTGGGCTTTGATGACCACCGTGCCGTCGCTGCTGATGCGCTGGTCGGGCAGCGCCAGCAGCCGCTCCTTGACCGGACCGGGCAACGACGACGCGTTGATGTCGAAACGCAGGTGCGCAGCGCTGGACACCTTGTTGACGTTCTGCCCGCCGGCGCCCTGCGAACGCACCGCGGTGAAGTCGCACTCGGCCCGGCTGACCAGCACCGGGCGGCGGGCGCTCACAGCCGGGTCGGCGGCGCGCCAGCCATCGGCTCGGACAGCACCCGCGGCTTCGACTTCAGGATTTGCCCTTGACCATGCCGACCACCACCAGCAGCAGCACTGCGCCGAGCACCGATGCGATCCAGCCCGCGCCCTGGCCGGCTTGGTACCAACCCATCGATTGACCGAGGAAGCCCGCCAGCATCGAGCCGGCGATGCCGAGGATGATGGTCAGGATCCAGCCCATCGACTGCTTGCCCGGCAAGACGAAGCGTGCAAGGGCGCCGACGATCAGGCCGACGATGATGGTTCCGATGATGCCCATGAGAGAAAAGCTCCGTGATTGTTGAAAGGTCTGGCCCGCGGTCCGGTGTGCAGCGCGGCTCTGCCGCTCAGTCCACCACCACCACCGGCACCCGGCGTGCCAGTGCGCACATCAGCTCGTAGCCGATCGTACCGGCCGCTTGCGCGATCTCGTCGATGGGCAACACCGCATCCGCGGGGCCACCCGACCCGGGGGGGCGGCTGTAGCAACCCCAGAGCGTGACCTCGCTGCCGACGTTGGCAGCCGGCACCGGTTGCAGGTCCACCGCCAGCATGTCCATCGACACCCGGCCTACCGTGGTGGTGCGCACCCCGTCCACCAACACCGGGGTGCCGCTCGGACAATGGCGCGGGTAGCCGTCGGCATAGCCGCAGGCGACGATGCCGATGCGGTGCGGCTCACTCGCCGTGTAGCTGCTGCCATAGCCGACCGTGTCTCCGGGTTGCAACTGCTGGGTGGCGATCAGCTGCGACCGCAGGGTCATCGCCGGCTGCAGGCCCCACGACGCCAGCGTGCCTGCCGGATGATCGGGTGCGCTGCCGTAGCACAGGATGCCGGCCCGCACCCAGTCGTTGCGCAGCGCCGGGCGATCGTCGGCTGGTCCATGCCGCAGCAGCGCCGCGCTGTTGCTCAGGCAGCGTTCGCCCGGCAGGTCGCCGGCCACTTGCTCGAAGGACTGCACCTGGTGCGCGATGCCGCGTGGCCCGTCGGCGTCGGAGAAATGCGTCATCAACGACACCTCGTCGACCTGCGGCAAGGCGTTCAGCCGGGTCCATGCGCTGCGGTAGCCATCGGGCGCGAACCCGAGTCGGTTCATGCCGCTGTTGAGCTTCAAAAACACCCGCTGCGGCACTTGCGTCTTGTGCGCTGCCAACCAGTCGATCTGGGCCGCGTGGTGCACCACATGCCAGAGCGACAG
>JBBSPW010000259.1:0-4349 GCA_038258365.1 Burkholderiales bacterium
CGCAGCTTTTCGTAGCTGGTCCAGACCGGGTTGTTGCCCTGGTTGTTGGCGCGCGCCCGCAGCACGAAGTTGACGATCTCGTTGCGGAAGTCCTTCGGGTTGGCGATGCCGGCTGGCTTCTCGATCTTCTCCAGCTCGCCGTTCAACGAGCCGCGGTCGAAGACCTCGCCGGTGTCGGTGTCGCGGTACTCGTGGTCCTGGATCCAGTAGTCTGCATAAGTCACATAGCGGTCGAAGATGTTCTGGCCGTACTCGCTGTAGCTTTCCAGGTAGGCGGTCTGGATCTCCTTGCCGATGAACTCGGCATAGCGCGGTGCCAGCAGCTCCTTGATGAAGCCGACGTACTTGTCCTCGGACTCCTTGGCGAACTGTTCCCGCTCGATCTGCTGCTCCAGCACATACATCAGGTGCACCGGGTTGGCCGCCACCTCGGTGTTGTCGAAGTTGAAGACCTTCGACAGGATCTTGTAGGCGAAGCGGGTGCTGATGCCGCTCATGCCTTCGTCGACCCCGGCGTAGTCGCGGTACTCCTGGTAGCTCTTGGCGCGCGGGTCGGTGTCTTTCAGGTTCTCGCCGTCGTAGACCAGCATCTTGGAATAGAGCGAGCTGTTCTCGGGCTCTTTCAGCCGCGTCAACATCGCGAACTGGCTCATCATCTTCAGCGTGCCCGGCGCGCAGGTGGCTTCGGCCAAAGACGAGTTCTTCAGCAGCTTCTCGTAGATGTGGATCTCTTCACTGACCCGCAGGCAATACGGCACCTTGACGATGTAGATGCGGTCCAGAAAGGCTTCGTTGTTCTTGTTGTTGCGAAAGGTCTTCCACTCGCTTTCGTTGCTGTGCGCCAGCACCACACCGTCGAAAGGAATGGCGCCGAAGCCTTCGGTGCCCTTGTAGTTGCCCTCTTGCGTGGCGGTCAGCAGCGGGTGCAGCACCTTGATCGGCGCCTTGAACATCTCGACGAATTCCAGCAGCCCCTGGTTGGCCAGGCACAAGCCGCCGCTGTAGCTGTAGGCGTCAGGGTCGTCCTGCGAGTAGGACTCCAGCTTGCGGATGTCGACCTTGCCGACCAGGCTGGAGATGTCCTGGTTGTTCTCGTCGCCCGGCTCGGTCTTGCTGATGCCCACCTGCTTCAAAATGCTGGGGTGGCGCTTCGTCACCTTGAACTTGCGGATGTCGCCGCCGTACTCTTCCAGCCGCTTGACCGCCCACGGGCTCAGGATGCGGTTGAGGTAACGGCGCGGAATGCCGTATTCGCTTTCCAGGATCGGCCCGTCTTCCAGTGCATCGAACAATCCCAGCGGTGACTCGTTCACCGGGCTGCCCTTGATGGCATAGAACGGCACTTCCTGCATCAGCATCTTGAGCCGCTCGGCGATGCTGCTCTTGCCGCCGCCGACCGGGCCCAAGAGGTAGAGGATCTGCTTCTTTTCTTCCAGCCCCTGCGCGGCATGGCGGAAATAGCTGACCACCTGTTCGATCGCGTCTTCCATGCCGTAGAACTCGGCGAAGGCCGGGTAGGTCTTGATGACCTTGTTGGCGAACAAGCGCGACAGGCGCGGGTCGTTGCGCGTGTCGGTGGTGGTGGGCTCGCCGATGGCGCGCAACATGCGCTCGGCTGCGGTGGCATAGGCCAGTGGGTTGGCCTTGCATTCGGCGAGGTAGTCCTCAACCGACATTTCTTCCTCACGCGTGCGCTCGTAACGCGCGGCGAAGTGGCTGATCACATCCATCCAACACCTCCGGTGGCCAGCGCGCGCCACGGCAGGACAACCCCACCATGCGCACCTGGGAAGTTCTGATGAAGTCCCGGCGGTACGGGCCCAGACTCCATCAGAGCTTTCCGGTCACCGGCTCTGCGTCAGAGCCGCAGGCCGTGATCAAGCATGAAACATTCTGCGCTTGGACGTCACGCGGAATGCGTGGCGTTGTGCATCCAATTCGCCCCAGTCGGAGCAGCCGTTGCAATCATCTTGAATGAAGCGGTTGCAAGACGCGTGCCCTTCGCAAGAACCTGGGCTGTGTCGATGGGTACTCAACGCATGGTGCGCCGATGTGGCTGACCTCACAGCTTTCGATTGCAGGCAACGGTGCCCTGCACAAACATGGAGCAGCGAGCGGGCTTTTGGTTTCGTTGCGGTGCGATCATCGGCGCGATGAACCCCCACTTGTTGCTGCTTTCGGTGTGCCAGGCGCTGTTCCTCACCAACAACGTGACCTTCATCGCCATCAACGGCCTGGTGGGTTTGTCACTGGCGCCTTTTGGCTGGATGGCCACCTTGCCGGTCACCGGCTATGTGGTGGGAGCCGCGCTGTCGGCGATGCCGGTGTCTCGCCTGCAGGCGCGGGTCGGGCGCAAGCGCTCGTTCCAGATCGGCTTGGTGGTGGCGGCAGCATCGGCGGGCTTGTGTTGGCTGGCAGTGACAGTCCACAGCTTCTGGCTGCTGGTGGCGGCGACGTTGCTGGCCGGCTTCTACAGCGCCAATGGCGCTCTGTATCGCTTCGCGGGTCCGGAATTGGTGGCACCGGCTTACCGTGAGCGCGCGATCTCGATCGTGCTGGCGGGAGGCGTGGCCGGCGCCTTCATCGGCCCGAATCTCGCCAGTGCCACCCGCGGCTGGCTGCCAACGCCATTCGCTGGCGCGTATCTGGCGCTGGTTGGCGTGGCGCTGCTGGCGCTGCTGGTGATCTCTTCGATCCGATTTCCGGCCCATGCGCCGCCACTGCCGGGTGCATCGCGCGGCCGGCCGGCCGCCGAATTGCTCAGACAGCCGGCGTTCGCGGTCGCCATCATCGGCGCGGCGCTGGGCTACGGCGTGATGAACCTGCTGATGGCGGCCACGCCGATCGCGATGCAGCAGTGTCTGCATCCTTTCGAGAGCACGGCCCTGGTGCTGGAATGGCATGTGCTGGGCATGTTCGTGCCCAGCTTTTTCACCGGCCACCTGATCCGCCGTTTCGGCGTGTTGCCGATCATGTTCGTCGGTGCGGCACTGAATGCCGCGTGCGTGGCGGTGGCCCTGTCGGGGGTCGACCTGATGCAGTTTCTGGTGGCCCTGTTTGTCTTGGGTGTGGGATGGAACTTTCTCTACACCGGCGGCACGACCTTGCTGACCCAGAGCTATCGACCCGAGGAGAAAAACCGCGCGCAAGGCTTGATGGACCTGTGCGTGTTCTCGACGATGGCCTTAAGCTCGTTTTCGTCGGGCGCGTTGATCACTACCCAGGGGTGGCAGTGGCTGAACGTGGGTTCGATCGTGCCGATCGCGCTCGTGACCAGCGCGATCGGCTGGCTAGCGCTGCGCCGGCGGCGCGGGTTGAGCACCGCCTGAGCGACCCACAACTGCACGCTCTGCAGCCGGTACCGAGACCCCGGCTGCAAATCAGGCGACTCCGGCGGTGCCGGCAGCGCGATTGAGGTCGTTGCTGCGGTGTGGATAAGTAGGACACCCGCGTGCAGCTGTCGAATCAGGTCTCGCGGATACCCAAGCGCTCCAGCAAACCGTCCAAAGCCTGCAGCGTCTCGAAGTGGATCGCGATCTCGCCAGCTTGGCTGCCCCGGCTGCGGCGCTGCAATCGAAGGTCGACAACTGCAGACAGCCGGTCGGCCAACCGCTCTTCAAGCCGCGTGATATCGCCCGACTTGGTGGTTGCTGCGGACGATGACGCCTGACGCGACCGCGGCTGAGCGCCGATCCGCGCCACCCTGCGCTCGGTTTCGCGCACGCTCAACTTCTTGGCTGCCACCTCGGCTGCGAGCAAGCTCTGCTCTGCTGCAGACAGCGGCAGCAACGCCCGCGCATGACCCATGTCGAGGTCGCCGGCCATCAGCATCACCTGCACCGGCTCGGCCAGGTTCAACAAGCGCAGCAGGTTGCTGGCGGCGCTTCGCGAGCGCCCAACGGCCTGCGCCGCTTGCTCGTGCGTGAGCTTGAACTCGTCGATCAGGCGTTGCAGGCCGTGTGCTTCTTCCAGAGGGTTCAGGTCTTCGCGCTGGATGTTTTCGATCAGCGCCATCACCGCGGCGGCTTCGTCACCGACCGGCTTGACGAGCACCGGCACGCTGTGCAGCCCGGCCAGCTTCGCCGCCTTGAAGCGGCGCTCGCCAGCGATGATTTCGTAGTCGCCTTCGCGCAGCCCATCCAGCGGCCGCACCAGGATCGGCTGCATCACGCCCTGGCTGCGGATGCTTTCGGCCAGCTCGTACAGCGAGCCTTCGTCCATGCGGGTTCGCGGCTGGTATTTGCCTGGCGCGATGCGGTCCAGCGACAGCGTGCTCGGAAACGCCGCCGCGGCACCCAGCGCCGCGTCGTCGACTTTCGGCCCCAGCAGCGCCTCAAGACCGAGCCCGA
>JBBSPW010000260.1:0-4251 GCA_038258365.1 Burkholderiales bacterium
GCGGCCGACGGTGGCCGACCCACGCGAACCGAACCACCAAACAACAGCCGCCGAACCGGCTTTGCGGGGCTGCAGGCTAACGCCCCCTCGGGGGGCAGGGAGCGCCAGCGACCGTGGGGGCTAAACCTTCCTCACCTGCACCCGAGCGTGCTCGTTGATCCCCATCGCGCCGAAGAACAGCGCCACCAGCCGGTGGGCATCGACGAAGTGCACGGCCCGGTGTTCGGCGCGCTTGTTCAGCACCCAGTTCAACAGGTCGCCGGCGGCGATGAAGTCGACGCGGATCAAGCGCGCGCACGAAACGCTGATCACCGGCGCGCGAGTGAGCACATCCTGCAGCTTGGACAAGGTCTCGCCGATGTCGCCCACCAGTTGCCCGGACAGCTCCACATGCGCGACCTCCACTCCCATCTGCGGGTCGCTTTCGTGGTGCGATTCCATGAAGCTCGTGGACACATCGCTGACCATCGACAACGGCGGCGTGCGCGTCGACAGCCCGCTGCCACTGATGTGCACCGTGCAGCGCGTCGGCTCCCAGGACGGCGGGCTCACCTCGTAGGTGACGCAGTAATCGATCGCGGCTTCGTCGAAGCGGTCGGCGCGGTTGGCCAGCCGCAGTGCGTCCAGGCGGGTGAGCCAGAACGCGGGGTCGGCGTCGCGAACACCCGTGGGCGCGGCCTCCTGCAGCACCTGAAACAAGCGCTCACCGGCAATCCAACGCATCTCCAGCGGCTGCCCGGCCCACAAGCGCAGCACCATCGACAGCTGCATGGCGGCTTCGGCGTCGACGGTTTGCAGGTCGCTCCAGTCGAACACCCAGGGCAGCGGAAGCTGCAGGGTCTGCGAGCGCAACCGCCCCACGGCTTCGATGTCCAGCAGCGGCGGGCAGAGCCAGCCGACATCGCCGTCGGCACGCGACGCACGGCCATCGCGGCCGTTTCTGGCATCGATGGGTCCTGCGGCGCCGTTGCTGTTTCCATCGCCGCCATCGCTCGCGCCATCAGCCGCGTCGCGAGCACGGTCGTTGAGGCGCCTTTGCGGCGGCTCGTCAGCGACTGCATCGGCCACCAAGCGGGGCAGCGAATACCACTGCGGCGCCGACCAGCCGAATTGCTGTGCGTACTCCACCGCCAATCCTTCGAAGTGCTGGTGCTGTCCGGTGGCGCGGTACAGGTCGAACAGCACGAGCCAGGTTTCGGCATGCTGCGCACGCGGTCCGCCAGCGGCGGTGATTCGCTGCAGTGCCTGCTCGCACTGGGTGAAGTCCGCATTGGCGAAAGCGATCACGGCTTCGTCCAGCTCCGGATCGTGCACGACTTCGTTGACCTCGACCGCAAACTCGCCACCGAAGTAGCTGGGCATGCCGGAGTTGCTGCGGTGGCCGGCTGCAGCGGGCGCTGCGGCATAGCTGTCGAACGAGGCTGGCGACGGCGCTGCTTCCGGGTCGACCGGCGCCAACGGCGGCAGCCCGCTGGCCATTTGCAGTGGTGCGGGGGCAGAGCTGCGCGCCAGACGTGGCCCCGCGGTCGGCGCTGATGTCGGCGCGGGGCGGGGCGCCGCCAGCGCCGATGTCGCACCTGCGCTGCGGCCGCGGCCCGATGCCTGAAACCCTGCGTCGCCCACCATCTGTTGCTCGATCGCGTCGATCTTGGCCTTGACGCCGTGATGGCGTGGCGCCGCGCTCTCAGGCGACCGGATGTCGGCGTCTTCGAGTTTGGACGAGCCGCCGAGCACAGCCAATTGCTCCGGGGTCAAGCCCTCTCGGCGCACCTGCCGCAGCATGTCGAACTCGCGCTTGCGAACGAAATCGTTGCGCCGCTTGCGCTCGATCATGTTCTTCAGCTCGGTCTTCTCGACCTCCAGCTCGCGGGTCTCGTCGGCCGGGGTGCCGATCTCTTTCCAGTCGGTGGCCGGATTGGCGACGAAGCGCACCACCTTGCGGAAGAAGCTGTCGTTGTCGGCCATAAGAAATGGTACTCCGCGTCTCCAGGCCAGCTGTGCAGCCGTGGCACCCAGGCGGGCGCGCCGTCTGCCGGCGGGTCGAAAATCAGTCGCCGAACATCTTCTGCTTCAGCTCGCGACGCTGCTGCGCTTCTAGCGACAGCGTGGCGGTGGGGCGCGCCATCAGCCGGGCCAGGCCGATCGGCTCGCCGGTTTCGTCGCAAAAACCGTACTCGTTGTGCTCCAGCCGCCCCAGCGACTGCGCGATCTTCTTCAACAGTTTGCGTTCGCGGTCACGGGTGCGCAGCTCCAGCGCATGCTCTTCCTCGATCGTGGCGCGGTCGGCCGGATCGGGAACGATCGAAGTGTCTTCACGCAGGTGTTCGGTGGTTTCGCCGGCATTCGACAGCAAGTCGTCCTTCTGCTGTTGCAGACGGGCGCGGAAAAAGTCGACCTGCTTGTCGTTCATGTACTCGGCTTCGGGCATCGCCAGCACTTCGTCGTCGGTGAGCTCGCGGCCCGCCTTGCTCTTCCACGCATTCGCGAGCTTGGGGTTGGGCTTGTGAGCGGCCCTCGGCAGCTCGTCCGCATCCGCCATCGCGCGAGCGGGCGCCCGAGCCGGTGCGAACCGGTCGGTGAAGCGGTTCGCAAACGGTGCCGGGCTGGGCAACTGCATGATCTGCTGCGGCATCGCCCTCGCAGCCGCTGCGCGGGCCGAGGCCGAGCGCGGGGGCTTGGCTGGAGCCGGCGCCACGGTTGCCGCGGGTGACGGCGCCGCGGCGGTCTTCGCGGCAGCAGGCGTGGCCACCGTTTTGGCAGCCGCCGCAGACTTCGGCGCGGCCACGGGCTTTGCAGCGGGGGCGGGCTTTTCAGCAGCTGCAGGCTTGGCGGGCGCGGGCTTGGGGACGGGTTTGGTGGCAGTCGTCTTCACGGCGGTCTTCTTGTCGGCGCTGGCCGGGATCTTGCTGGCGGCCTGTTTCTTGACCGGGGCTTTGCTCACGCTGGACTCCTCACCATGGCTGTCGGCCAAGCGGTTTGCTAAGGCAGGTGGGGCCGCGAAGCGCGCGAATTGTAGCCATGCGCCAGTTCGGGAGGCATGGGCGGGATGGGGTTGCGGCGCTCGGATGTCACGGCATCAAGCCAGACATTGCTCCAGACCCTGCAGCAGCACGTCGCGGGGCATGTCGATACCGATGAAAACCATCTTGCTGCCCTTGTCTTCGCCCGGTGCCCACTTCGGCCCCAGGTCGCTGCCCATCAACTGGTGCACGCCCTGGAAGATGATCTTGCGGTCGCTGCCTTTCATGTAGAGCACGCCCTTGTAGCGCAGCATCTTCGGGCCGTAGACCTGAACGATCGCACCCAGGAACTCTTCCAGTTTGGCTGGATTGAAGGGCTTCCTGGCGCGAAAAACGAACGACTTCACATCGTCGTCGTGGGCATGGTGGTGTGGGTGGTCACAGGCTTCACCTTCGGCATGGTCGTGACCGTGGTGAGCGTCGTGTGTGTGGCCATCATCGTGGTCACGACGGTGCTTGCCGTCCTTTCCGTGACCGTCCTTGTGCCCATGCCCCGAATGGTCATCGGTGGTCAGGAAATCGGGGTCGATGTCGAGCTTGGCATTGAGGTTGAAGCCCTTCAGGTCGAAGACCTCGGCGATCGAGACCTCGCCGAAGTGCACGGCACGCTGCGGTGCCCGCGGGTTCATGTGCTTGATCCGATGCTTGAGCGCCTCCACCTCGGGGCCGCTGACCAGGTCCGTCTTGCTGATGAAGATCTGGTCGGCAAAGCCGATCTGGCGCCGTGCTTCCTGGCGGTCGTTCAGTTGCGTTTGGGCGTGCTTGGCGTCGACCAGGGTCAGCACGCTGTCGAGCAGGTAGCTGCCGGCGATCTCGTGGTCGATGAAGAAGGTCTGCGCCACCGGGCCGGGGTCGGCGATTCCGGTGGTCTCGATCACGATGCGGTCGAAGTCGAGCTCGCCCTTGCGTCGCTTTTCGGCCAGATCGGCCAGCGTCGTGCGCAGGTCTTCGCGGATCGTGCAGCACACGCAGCCGTTGCTCATCTGGATGATCTGCTCGGTGGTGTCGGCCACCAGGATCTCGTTGTCGATGTTCTCTTCGCCGAATTCGTTCTCGATCACCGCGATCTTCTGTCCATGGGCTTCGGACAGCACGCGCTTCAGCAGCGTGGTCTTGCCCGATCCCAGAAAGCCGGTGAGGATGGTGGCGGGGATCAGGCCTTGCACGATTGGCGCCGCTGGCGCAGCAGAGGCGGGCTTGCCTTGGGTGGCGTTGGCAGTGAGGGTGTTCA
>JBBSPW010000261.1:0-4233 GCA_038258365.1 Burkholderiales bacterium
CCAGTCGTCAACGCCCTCTCTTCAGCGCTCTCCGGCGCAACCTCGATCGGGCATCATGGCAGACTGAAACTCTGCCCGACTACCTGGTCATGCCGATGTCGTTTGCATCCCCTCCGAGCCCGAGCGCAGCAGCCGCGCCGCACGATGTGCTGATCGTCGGCGGCGGCCTGGCCGGTCTGACCCTGGCGCTGCAGCTGCGTCAGCGTTTCCCCGACATCGACATCCTGGTGCTGGAGCGCCGCACCCACCCGGTGCCGGAAGCCGCGCACAAGATCGGCGAATCGTCGGTGGAGATCGGCGCGCACTACTTCGAGCAGGTGTTGGGTTTGAAGCCGCACCTGCAAAGCGCGCAGTTGAAAAAGTTCGGCTTTCGCTTCTTTTTCTCGGACCGGCGCAGCGACATCGACCGGGTGCTGGAAATCGGTGTCAGCCGCCCGCTGCCGGTGGCCAGCTGGCAGATCGACCGCGGCATCTTCGAGAACCATCTGGCGCAAACCGCAGCCGAGCGCGGCATTCGCTTCACCGATGGTGCGCGCGTGCAGCAGTTGCTGCTGGGTGAAGGCGACGCAGGCCACGCGGTGCATTGGCGCAGCGATTCTCAAGCCGAAGACGAGCCCGACCGCATCAGCCACACCCGCTGGCTGATCGACGCCAGTGGCCGTGCCGGCCTGCTCAAGCGCCAACTGAACCTCGGTCTGGAAAGCCCGCACCACGCCCATGCAGTGTGGTTCCGGGTGGCCGAGCGCATCACCATCGACGACTGGTCCGACGACCTGGCCTGGCGTGCCCGCACCGAAACACCGACCCGATGGCTCAGCACCAACCACCTGGTCGGCGAGGGCTACTGGGTCTGGCTGATCCCGCTGGCTTCGGGCTCGCATTCGGTGGGCATCGTGGCCGACCCGGCCCACCACCCGCTGGCGTCGATGAACACCTACGAACGGGCGATGCAGTGGCTGCAGACCCACCAACCTCGCCTGCATGAAGCATTGCTGCAGGTCACCGGGCCGCCTTCCGCGGACGCGTCGAAGCCGAACGCCAAGCTGCAGGACTTCGCTTTCTTCCGCCACTTCAGCCACGACTGCAGCCGATTGTTCTCACCGCAGCGCTGGGCGCTGGCTGGCGAAGCCGGCCGTTTCCTGGACCCGTTCTATTCGCCCGGCAGCGACTTCATCGCCATTGCCAACACCTACATCACCGAGTTGGTCGCGCGCGACCGCGCAGGTCAGCCGCTGGCTGCGCACGCCGCCATCTACGACCAGGCGATGCGCTCGTTTCACGACAGCACGCTGGCGCTCTACACCGATCAGTACGGTCTCTTCGGCGACCCCGAGGTGCTGCCGCACAAGGTCATCTGGGACTACAGCTACTACTGGGGCGTGCTGTCGCAGCTGTTCTTCCACAACCGCCTGACCGATCTGGCAGCGCTGTCGCATCTGCGCGATGCGTTTGCGCAGGGACAGGCGCTCAACCTGGCGGTGCAGGACTACCTGCGCGACTGGGGCCGCGTCAGCCAGCGCCGCAACCCGCCGGTGATGCTGGACCAAGCGCGGATGCCCTGGTTCGCCGAGTTGAACGGCAGCCTGCTCGACACCCTGGACGACGCCGGCTTCCGCGAGCGCATCCAGGCATCGACCCGACGCCTGACCGCGCTGGCGCAACAACTGCTGAACCGCGGGCACAGCGAGCACCCGCAACTGAACGGCCGCGCACTGCAAACCGCGATCGATGCCGGTGGCCTGGATGCCGCGGCCCATGCGGCTTTCGGGCCGATGTTGTTTCCCGCGGCCGAGGAGTTGGAAGCCGCCTGAACCGTATTCGTTCAGTCAATGAAGGAGACGCCGATGATCACCGTGTACTGGAGCCCGAAGAGCCGGGCCGTGCGCATGTTCTGGATGCTCGAAGAAGTGGGCCAGCCCTACGAGTTGCAATTCATCGACATCAGCAACACCGACCCCAGCCGCGTCGACCCACCGGGCTTCATCGAAGCCAGCCCGCTGCGCAAGGTGCCGGCGCTGGCGGACAGCCTGGCAAACAGCGTGACCGGTGGCGAAGCCCGGATCGCCGACTCGGCAGCGATTGCGCTCTACCTGGCTGACCGTTACGCACCGGGCGATCTGGCACCGCGAATCGACGACCCGCTGCGCGGCGAATTTCTGACCTGGCTGTTCTACACACCGTCGGTGCTGGAGCCGGCAATGGTGGAAAAGTTCGCCAAGCTGGCACCGAACCCCGTGGCGTATGCCTGGGGCAGTTTCGACAAGGCAATTGCGGCGTTGGAAACCCGGCTTCAGGGCCGGGAATGGCTGGTCGGCGACCGCTTCACGATGGCCGACCTGATGGTCTCCGGCACGGTCCAGAACATGGCGAACTTCAAGATTCTGCAGCCGTCGCCCGCACTCGATGCCTATGTGCAGCGCTGCCATGAGCGTCCTGCGGCAAAGCGGGGGGGCGAGAAGGCAGCCGCTGCCAGCGCGGCCATCGGTGGTTGACTGGCGGTTGACTGGCGGTTGAATGGCGATCGAGCGCCGGCTGGTCTGGCCGGTTCTGCAACCAGGAGAACTTCATGGGCATGCAACCGACAACGCAGCAGCAAGCCGAACTCACCATCGTCGGCATGGCGACAACCGCGACGCCCATGACACCCGCCATTGCTGCACTGTGGGGCAGCTTCGCGCTCCGCATCCATGAAGTCCCGTTTGCCTCGGAACCTGGTGTCCGCTACGGCCTGATGTCGGACTTCAACCAAGGCACGGGTCAGTTCGAATACCTGGCTGGCGTGGCCGTGAGCGAGGTCGGTGATCTGCCGCAAGGGATGACGAGCCGAACGGTTCCCGCTGGCTCCTATGCGGTTTTCGATGCAACGCTGTCGACACTTGCGAGCACGTTCGAGCACATCTTTCGGGTCGACGGCAGCCGGCGCGGGCTCCGGTCACCGACCTTCGAACGCTACGGCGCGCATTTCGACCCCGAAGACCCGACATCGCGCGTGACGGTCCACCTTCCGGAAGCACCCGCAGTCGCGGGTTGATACGCGCCGAGGGCAGCAACCGGTCTGCGATTCAGCTTCCGGCCTTGTGGTTGCCCTCACCCGCTGCTGCATACCGATCCACCAAGGCCTGCGATTGCGCGCGCAGCAACCCCAGGTCGCTGCCGACCGCCACCATCGTGATGCCCTGCTGCAGGTAGCGCCGGGCATCGGCTTCCATTGGCGCCAGGATGCCGACCGCCTTGCCGGCTGCCTTCGCAGCGCCGACCACCGCAGCCATCGCCCGCTGCACCTCCGGGTGGTTCGGGTCACCGAAGTGCCCCAAGCCCGCGGCCAGGTCCGATGGGCCGATGAACAGCCCGTCGATGCCTTCGACCGCCGCGATCGCTTCGGCTGCCTCGACCCCGGCACGGCTTTCGATCTGCACCACCACCGCGATCTGCTCGTTGACCTGGCTGAAGTAGTCGGCCACGGTGCCATAGCGGTTGCCGCGCTGCGACACCGAAATTCCGCGCACGCCTTCGGGCGGGTAACGCGTGGCCGCCACCGCAGCGCGAGCCTGGGCTTCGGATTCGACGAAGGGGATCAGGAAGTTGGTGAAGCCCGCATCCAGCAGCCGCTTCAGCATCACCGTGTCGTTCCACGGCGGGCGCACCACCGGTGCACTCGCACTGTCCTTCAGCGCCATCAATTGCGGGATCAAGCTCAACACATCGTTGGGCGCGTGCTCGGCATCCAGCAGCAGCCAGTCGAAGCCGGCGACCCCCAGCACTTCAGTGGTGATGGGACTGCCCAGCGACAGCCAGCAGCCGATCACCGTCTCCTGTGCCAGCAAGCGGCGGCGGAAGCTGTTGGGAAATGCGGTGTAGGCGGGTTTCATGGGCGGGGTGAAGATCCTGCGTGAAGGCTTTGGGATTGGCCGGCTGCTGCCGGTCTGCTCGAAGCGAAGTCATCGTACAACCTATGACTGGAGACGATGCTGTTCGCTAACCCGGGGCTTCGGCCCGATCGGCGGCGCGGCGCCGGCGCTCGCGGCTGTTGACCAGGTGCATGCGCATCTGGCCTCGGGCCGCTTCCTGGTCTCCGGCGGCAATGGCTTCGTAGATGCTTTCGTGTTCGGCTTGCACGCCGCGCAGGTAGATGCCGACGGGGCCGTCCTCGGAGGCCGGCTCACCGACGCGGGCTCGCGGGATGCTACGGGTGCCGAGCGCGCCCATCAGGTTGGCGAAGTGCTCGTTGTGCGA
>JBBSPW010000262.1:0-4195 GCA_038258365.1 Burkholderiales bacterium
CCGGCAGGCATTGGCCACGATCGCGCCGCAGCTGGACTTTTATGGCCGCCTGGCGGCCGAAGACCTGGGCCGCGTGGCACCGTTGCCGGCAGCACCCCCCGCGCCGACCGCAGCCGAACGCGAAGCCACGCGCAGCCATCCGGGTCTGACGCGCGGGTTGCGGCTGATCGACAGCGGTCTGCGCAGCGAAGGCGTGCGCGAGTGGAATTTTTCGTTGCGCGGCATGAACGAGCGCCAGTTGCTGGCCGCGTCCGACTGGGCTTGCGAACGCCAGGTGTGGGACCGCTGCATCAACACCAGCGAACGCACCAAGGGAGAAGTCGATGTCGCACAGCGTTTTCCGCTGCCGTTTCGCAAGTCGATCGAAGCAAAGGGCCAGGAAGTGGGGCTGGACCCGTCGTTGATGTACGGCCTGATCCGCCAGGAGTCGCGCTTCATCACCGACATCCGATCGGGCGCCGGCGCGTCAGGGTTGATGCAACTGATGCCAGCCACCGCACGCTGGATGGCGCGCAAGCTGGGCATCGCCTACGACCGGTCGATGATCAACGATCAGGACGTGAACCTGTTGCTGGGCGCTTCGTACTACAAACGCGTGCTGGACGACTTCGGCGGCTCGGCGGCACTGGCCACCGCCGGCTACAACGCCGGGCCGAACCGGCCGCGGCGCTGGCGCGAAGGTGGCGCGATCATGGAGCCGGCTGCTTTCGCCGAAAGCATCCCCTTCACCGAAACCCGCGACTATGTGAAGAAGGTGCTGTCCAACAGCGTCTTCTATGCCGAACGGCTCGGGATCACCGGGCCCTCTCTGAAACAACGGCTGGGCGCACCGATCGGTCCGCTGCCGCGCAGCGCCGCTGCACCTGACAAGGAGTTGCCATGACTGCTTTCGCCGCGACCCGCACAGCCGGATTCCAAACCCACCGATCGCGGATCGCATCCGCGGCGATGCTATGAGCCGCGTTGTCGTCTTGGGCGGCACCGGCTTCATCGGGCAGTCGGTGTGCGAACGCTTGTTCGAGCGTGGCGCTGGCGCCGGCCGCATCGTTGTGCCGACCCGGCGCTGGAAACGCGCGGACAAGCTGCGCCTGCTGCCGACGATCGAGGTGGTGCAGGCCGATGTGCACGACGACGCCGACCTCTCGCGCCTGCTGCCGGGCGCCGATGCGGTGGTCAACCTGGTGGCGATCCTGCACGGGAACCGCGACGCCTTCCACAAGGTGCACGTGGAACTGCCACGACGGTTGGCAGCAGCCTGCAAGCTGGCAGGTGTCAAAAGACTGGTGCATGTCAGCGCACTCGGGGTGGGTCCGAACGCGCCGTCGGACTACCTGCGCAGCAAGACCGAGGGCGAATCGGTGCTGCAGGCGGCCGGGCTCGACCTGACCCTGCTGCGCCCGTCGGTGGTGTTCGGCGCAGACGACCGCTTCTTGAACCTGTTCGCCCAACTGCAAGCCTTCGCACCAGTCATGCCGCTGGCCGGCAGCCAGGCCAAGTTCCAGCCGGTCTGGGTCGAAGACGTGGCCAGCGCCATCGTTCGCAGCCTGGACCAGACTGACAGCATCGGGCGCATCTATGAGCTGGTCGGGCCGGATGTCTACACGCTGTCGGAACTGGTGGCCTGCGCCGGCCGCTGGGCCGGTCACGAGCGGCCGCAGATCGCCTTGCCCGATGCACTCGGCAAGCTGCAGGCCGGTTTCATGGAACTGCTGCCGGGGGAGCCCCTGATGTCGCGCGACAACCTGAAGTCGATGCGGGTGCCCAACACCGCCACCGGTGAGCACCCTGGGCTCGCGGCTTTGGGCATCACGGCGACCGCGCTGGCCGCGGTCGGACCGAAGTACCTGGGCGGCAAGTCGGCTGCCGGGCGCTTCAACCGCTGGCGGGCCGAGTTCGGCCGGGACGACTGAAGGGCAACGGGAGACACACACGTCATGCAACTCGTGATCGGCAACAAGAATTACTCGTCGTGGTCGATGCGGCCCTGGGTACTGATGCAGCAACTGGGGATCCCCTTCGACGAGTTGAAGTTGCGCTTCGACTTCACACCCGGCTCGGCCTTCAGGCAAGCGGTCGCCAAAGTCAGCCCGGCGGGCAAGGTACCGGTGTTGGTTGACAACGGCCATTCGGTCTGGGACACGATGGCGATCATCGAAACCCTGCACGAGTCATTTCCCGAGGCCGGCATCTGGCCGCGCCACCCGCAGGCGCGGTCCCGCGCCCGCAGCATCTGCGCCGAGATGCACGCCGGCTTCGGCGCGCTTCGCAGCCATTGCCCGATGAACATCGAAGCGTCGCTGGCGCAAGTGGGCGAGCGCATTTGGGCCACAGAGCCCAACGTGGTGGGCGATGTGGCGCGCATCGAGTCGATCTGGGCAGAAGCACTGACCAGCAGCGGCGGCCCGTTCCTGTTCGGTGACTTCGGTGCGGCGGACGCGATGTTCGCCCCGGTGTGCATGCGCCTTCGCACCTACGGCCTGCCGCTGTCGGATGTCGCCGGCGACTATCTGCAGCGCGTTTGTGCGGCCGATGGTGTGGCGGCGTGGATCCGCGACGCGCTGGCCGAAGACGATTTCCTCGACTTCGAGGAACCTTATCGGCGCATCGATCCCGAGCCCGTCAAGCTGGCCTGAGCATGCAACGCTATGTGGTCGGCGGTGCGGTGCGTGATGCACTGCTCGGTCTGCCGGCCACCGACCGCGATTGGGTCGCTGTGGGCACCACACCCGAAGCGATGCAAGCGCTGGGCTACAAGCCGGTGGGCAAGGATTTTCCGGTTTTCATCGACCCGGAAAACGGCGAAGAGGTGGCACTGGCGCGCACCGAACGCAAGTCGGGCCGCGGCTACCGCGGCTTCACCTTTCATGCCGCAGCCGATGTCACGCTGGAGCAGGACCTGGCGCGGCGCGACCTCACCATCAACGCCATCGCCCAGGCCGCTGATGGCAGCCTGATCGACCCGCACGGTGGTCAGCGCGACCTGCAGGCGCGGGTGCTGCGGCATGTCTCGGATGCATTCGTCGAGGACCCCGTCCGCCTGTTGCGCGTGGCCCGGCTGGCAGCCCGCTTTGCCGACTTCAGCGTGGCTCCCGAGACGATGGCGTTGCTGCGCCGCATGGTCGACGAAGGCGAAGTCGACCACCTGGTGCCGGAACGCGTGTGGCAGGAACTGTCACGCGGGCTGGTGGCGGGCAAGCCCAGCCGCATGTTCGAGTTGCTGCGCGAATGCGGTGCGTTGCGGCGCCTGCTGCCCGAAGTCGACCGCTTGTGGGGCGTGCCGCAAAGTCCCGAACACCACCCCGAGGTCGACACCGGCGTGCACCTGATGCTGGTGCTGGACCAAGCCGCCGCCATCGAAGCGACGCTGTCGGTGCGCTGGGCGTGCTTGTGCCATGACCTGGGCAAGGGAGTCACGCCGGCCGACGTGCTGCCGCGCCACATCGGCCATGAGGCCCGCAGCGCGAAGCTTGCGAAGGCGCTGGCCGAGCGTCTGCGCGTGCCCACCGACTGCCGCGAGCTGGCCGATGTGGTGGCACGCGAGCATGGCCACATCCATGCGAGCGGCACGCTGGGTGCCGCAGCGCTCTTGCGGCTGTTCGAGCGCTGCGATGCGCTGCGCCGGCCCATGCGCTTTCCGCTGGTGCTGCAGGCCTGTGCCTGCGATGCGCGGGGCCGCACGGGGCGTGAGCACCTGCCCTACCCGCCTCTGAAGCGGCTGCCGTTGTTGCTGTCCGCTGCACTCGCTGTCGACACCGCCGCTGTTGCTGCTGCAGCTGCTGAGCGTGGGCGGAAAGGGCCGGCAATCGGTGCTGCAATTCAAGTGGCGCGGGTGGCGGCGCTGGAGATCGCGTTGGGGGGTCGATAGCGGTTTTGATCCTGGGTTGCGCTGTCTTGCCTTGTTTGGTCTTGCGTGATTGACGTGGCGAGCCAAGCCGCGTCCGGGCAGGCCCCCCACCCCCCCCCACCACCGGCGCTGGCAGCGCGGCAGGCGGTACCCGGCCGGGGGGCGTCTGCGGTGGCGAGAAGCGCAGGGCCGGGGTCGGGGCTGGTACTCCAGCGCTTCGTAGAGTGACTCGATGCCACTGTCTGAACGGAGCGGGCGCAGCCCGCGCAGTGAGTTTGGCAGCGCGCCCCCGGACCGAGCATCGCAGCGGAGTCGGAGCCGAAGGCGCAGACCACCGCATCCGCCCCCCGG
>JBBSPW010000263.1:0-4182 GCA_038258365.1 Burkholderiales bacterium
GCTGAACCCGGTTCAAGGCAACGGCCTTTATGAGAACGCACTCCCGCTGTTCGGCCACCAGCACATCTGGAAGGTGCAGCCCGCCATCGTCGACGCACTGCGCAACGCCGGGCACCTGCTAGCCACCAGCGACCTGCGCCACAGCTACCCGCATTGCTGGCGCCACAAGACCCCGGTGATCTACCGCGCTGCGGCGCAGTGGTTCGTGCGCATGGACGAGGGCGACGGAGTCTTCACCACCGACAAGGCGCCGTCGACGCTGCGCCGAACCGCCCTGGCCGCCATCGATGCGACTTCTTTCTACCCCGAGAACGGGCGCGCCCGGCTGCGCGACATGATTGCCGGGCGGCCCGACTGGTGCATCAGCCGCCAGCGCAGTTGGGGCGTGCCGCTGCCTTTCTTCCTGCACAAGGTCAGCGGCGAGCTGCACCCCGACACGCCCGCACTGATGGACTGCGCGGCCGCGCTGGTCGAGGCCGGCGGCGTCGAAGCCTGGAGTGCGCTCGATCCCGTCGAATGGCTCGGCAAGTCGGGTGAACACTCCGCCGAGCACTACGCCAAGAGCAACGACATCCTGGATGTGTGGTTCGACAGCGGCTCCACCTTCGGTCATGTGTTGCGCGGCTCGCACCAGGGACCGCCCGAGAACCCCGGGTACCACACCGAAGGGCCCGAAGCCGACCTATACCTGGAAGGCCACGACCAGCATCGCGGCTGGTTCCACAGCTCGTTGCTGATCGGCTGCGCGACTGAAGGCCGCGCACCCTACCGCGGCTTGCTGACCCATGGCTTCGCGGTCGACGGCCAGGGTCGCAAGATGAGCAAGTCGCTCGGTAATTTCGTCGAGATGCGCACCGTCACCAGCAAGCTCGGCGCCGAAATCGTGCGGCTGTGGTGTGCGTCCACCGACTACTCGGGCGACCTCAACATCGACGACCGCATCCTGGCACGCGTGGTCGACAGCTACCGCCGCATCCGCAACACGCTGCGCTTCTTGCTCGCCAACACCTCCGACTTCGACCACGCCACGCAAGCCGTGCCACTGGACCAGATGTTGGAAATCGATCGTTGGGCACTGTCGCGCACGGCCGAGTTGCAAACCGAGCTGCTGACCCACTTCGACCGCTACGAATTCCATCCCGTGGTCTCGAAGCTGCAGGTCTATTGCGCCGAAGATCTGGGCGCGTTCTACCTCGACGTGCTGAAGGACCGGCTCTACACCACCGCTCCCGACTCGCATGCCCGGCGCAGCGCGCAAACCGCGCTCTGGCACATCACCCACGCGATGCTGCGCTGGATGGCGCCGTTCCTGAGCTTCACCGCCGAAGAAGCCTGGGCTGTCTTCGACGGCGGCGCTTCGATCTTCACAGAAACCTTCAGTCCCTTCCCTGCCCCGGATGTCGAACTCTTGCAGAAGTGGACCCGCATCCGCGAGCTGCGCGACGCGGTCAACAAAGAGATCGAGGCTTTGCGAAGCACCGGTGGCGTGGGCTCCTCGCTGCAGGCGAATGTGCGCATCACCGCAGCAAACGAAGACCATGCGCTGCTGCAGAGCCTGGGCGACGAATTGCGACTGGTGCTGATCACATCGAAAGCAGACTTGACCGCCGGCGATCCCTTGCAGATCGAGGCAGTTCCGAGCCCCGACACCAAATGCGAGCGCTGCTGGCACTGGCGCGCTGATGTCGGCCACGATCCGAAACACCCCACGCTGTGCGGGCGATGCACAAGCAACCTCTACGGCGCCGGCGAAGTCCGCGGGTACGCCTGATGGCCAGCCGACGTTCTGCCGGCGCACCCGGCTTGTGGTGGTGGTTGGCGCTGGCGCTGTTCGTGATCGTTGCCGACCAGGCGACGAAGGCGATCATCGTGTCGAATTTCCAACTCGGCGACACGGTTCCGGTGACCGGGTTTTTCAACCTGGTCCGCGCCCACAACCCCGGTGCCGCGTTTTCGTTTCTGGCCGACGGCGGCGGGTGGCAACGCTGGTTCTTTGCTGCGCTCGGCCTGGTGGCGTCGGTGGTGATCGTCTGGATGCTTCGCAGCCACCCGACCCAGAAGCTGTTCTGCTTCGCGGTCAGCATGATCATGGGCGGCGCACTCGGCAATGTCGTCGACCGCTTGCTGCACGGGCATGTGGTCGACTTTTTGCAGTTTCGGTTCAGCCTGCTGCAGCCGATCTTCCACGGCGGCTACTTCCCGGCTTTCAACTTGGCCGACAGCGCCATCACGCTCGGCGCGATCTGCCTGATCACCGACGAACTGTTGCGGGTGCGCCGCAGCCGCTGAAGCCGACCCAGAGGGCCGACCCACCGCCAACGGCGAGACCCGGATGCGATCAGCGCCGATCGCCCATCGCGAAGGCGATCGTTCCCAGATCGACGTACTCCAGCTCGCTGCCCGCCGGCACACCACGCGCCAGGCGCGTGACCTTGACCCCGCGGTCCCGCAGCGGTGCGCTCAAGGCGTGGGCAGTCACCTCACCCTCGGCGCTGAAGCCGGTGGCCAGGATCACCTCCTGCACCACGCCGTCGGCTGCGCGCTCCAGCAGCTGCGCGGTGCCGATGTCTTCGGCGCCGATGCCGTTCAACGGGCTGATGCGACCCATCAACACGAAGTACAGGCCGCGATAGCTGCCACTGCGCTCGAGCGCGGCCTGGTCGGCCGGGGTTTCGACTACGCACAAGAGCCGTGCGTCGCGCCGCGGGTCGGCGCAGGTGGCACAAATCTCGGCTTCGGTGAAGGTGTGGCAGCGCTGGCAATGCCGCGTGCGGTCGACCGCACCGACCAGCGCTGCTGCCAGCCGCCGCGCTCCGGACCGGTCGTGCTGCAGCAAGTGAAACGCCATCCGCTGCGCCGACTTGACTCCGACACCGGGCAGCCGCCGCAAGGCGTCGACGAGTCCATCGAGCGCGGGCTCGGTCACGGTGCCCGTGCTCGAAAAAGACGGCCCGACGATGCGGTCAGAAAGGCAACTTCATGCCGGGCGGCAAGGCCATGCCGGCGGTCAACTTGCCCATCTTTTCTGCGCTGACTTCCTCGGCGCGGCGAACCCCGTCGTTGAAAGCCGCTGCCACGAGGTCTTCGAGCATGTCCTTGTCGTCAGCGAGCAGGCTCGGGTCGATGGTGATGCGTTTGACATCGTGCTTGCAGGTCATCGTGACCTTCACCAAACCAGCGCCGGACTGGCCTTCGACCTCGACCAGCGCCAACTCATCTTGAGCGCGCTTCATGTTGTCCTGCATCGCCTGGGCTTGTTTCATCAAGCCTGCGAGTTGGCCTTTCATCATGTCTGCATTCCTTTTTCGGTGGTTTGGGTGGCGTTGAGGTGGGCGCAGCTCAACTCGGCGCAGGGAAAGGCTTGATCGACCCCGGCACGATGCGCGCTCCCTTGTACTGGTTGAGCAACTCGCGAACCAGCGGGTCTTGCCGAATCGAGGCTTCGGCCGCCGCCTGCCGGCGATCGCGTTCGGCTGCTTCTCGCAGCGCAGGTGAGTCTGCGGGCACACCCACTTCGACCACCAGATCCACCGCATGCCCGAGTTCGGTTGCCAGCGCAGACGCCAGCTTGTCGCGCAACGCCGGGCTGCGCAGGCTCTCGCGTTCGACACACAAGCGCCAGCAAGCTGGATCGGCACTGTGATCGATGGCCACCAGACCGGACTGCAAAGCCAGTTCGCGCACCAACGCCATCACGGTCCCCTGCCGGCACAGCTGCATCACCTTGGTGTGCCACTGGTCGCCCAACGCCAGCGCGACGGGGCCATCGGGTGCTGGCGCCGGTGCGGGCAGTGGCTCGGGTAGCGGAGCCATTGCGGTCGCCAGTGGCGGTGTTTGATCGGCTCTTTGCACGGGGGCCGGTGCAGGCGGCGGATTCCGAACCGACGACGGTGCCGGCATGCTCAGCGCTGCCGGCCCGGCAGCGCGCAAGGGTGCTGGCCGCGGCGCGGGAGCCGGCGCCGGCGATGCGGCGATCGGGTTCGTGGGCACCGCCGTTGTCGATATCTTGGCGGGGCCACGCTGGTCAAGCGCCTCGTTTCCCGACAAAGCGGCTGAAGCAGCGGAAGCAGCGGAAGCAGTTGAGGCGGGAAAGGCCAGGAAGCGCAGCAGCACCATCGTCAGCGCCGCGTACTCGTCGCCCATCAACGCCAGTTCCTCGCGCCCATGCAAGACCATGCTGTA
>JBBSPW010000264.1:0-4147 GCA_038258365.1 Burkholderiales bacterium
CAACAAGGCCCATGCGCTCGGCACGAGCAGGCGGGATTTCAGGGACAAATTCGGCATGGACATCGGGAAACTCCTGGTGGGGTGCAATGGGTCGTCTGCGACCGTCGGTCGACCCGCAGCATGGTGCGTGGCGGGGCGAGCGCAGTGTACGAACTGCCGGTGTCGTTTGCGCGTTGTCGTTTGAGCCTGGCTTGGATGGCGTTCGCGAGACCGTGCTCGTGCTCTCGCGTTCCGGGTCTGCACCAACGACCGCCCAACCGCGCTGCTGCCGAGTCGCGGTATGGTTTGCGGCCCCACCGTTCCTTCTGCCCGATGCCGAACCCCGCCGCCCCCAGCCCCGCATCCGCAGCCGCGCCCTCGGCTGCTCACGTGCCAAGACCGACGCGGGTGTGGGACTTGCCAACGCGGCTCTTTCATTGGTCGCTGGCATTGGCGGTGACGGGGTCGCTCATCAGCGGCAAGATCGGCGGCGACGCGATGGTCTGGCATTTCCGCTTCGGCTATGCAGTCGCGGCGCTGCTGCTCTTCAGGCTGACATGGGGCTTGGTGGGTGGACGCTGGTCGCGTTTTTCCAGCTTCGTCTACGCTCCCGCCACCCTGCTGCGCTATCTGCGCGGCCGCCGACGCAAGGGTGAACATCTGGATGTGGGTCACAACCCGCTCGGCAGCCTGTCGGTGTTCGCGGTGCTGGCGGTGCTGGCCGTGCAGGTCGCAAGCGGGTCGGTGGCCGATGACGAGATCATCCTGGTCGGCCCGCTGAACCGCTTCGTGTCCGGCGATCTGGCGTTGCAGGCCACGTCCTGGCACAACCGCTACGGCCAGTGGCTGGTGTTCGCACTGGTGGGCTTGCATCTGGCGGCGATCGCCTGGTATCTGCTGAAGAAGCGGGTCAACCTGATCGGCCCGATGGTCCATGGCGACAAGCTGCTGCTGCCCGGCACCCCGGCCAGCGCCGACCGCGCGCCGCAGCGCATCAAGGCGGTGCTGCTGGCACTGGCGGCTGCAGCGCTCGTGACCTGGGCCGTGCGTCTGGGGTTGCAACTCTGATGCCGGCCACGGGCGAAGCGCCGCAGCCGTCCGTGCCGGCGATCGATCCGCCCGAGATCGAACTGCTGCCGGCCGACTCTGCGGCCTTGCTGGATGCCACGCGCATCCTGTTCCGCGAGTACGCCGACTCGTTGAGCATCGACCTCGGTTTCCAGAATTTCGATGCCGAACTGGCGGGTCTTCCCGGTGACTATGTGGCGCCCGGCGGGGCGTTGCTGCTCGCAATGGTGGACGGCCAAGCCGCCGGTTGCGTGGCGCTGCGCCCGCTGGCCGACTGCGACTACCCGAACGCCTGCGAAATGAAGCGCTTGTATGTGCAGCGCGCATTTCGCCGTTTCGGCATCGGCCGGCTGCTGGCGCTGCGCCTGATGGAGCTGGCCACGCAAGCCGGCTATTCGGCGATGCTGCTGGACACCCTGGATGAGATGGAAACCGCGCGCGGGCTCTATGTCACGCTCGGTTTCGAGGAAGTGCCGCCGTACTATTTCAACCCGATCGCCGGCGCCCACTATTTGATGGCGCTGCTCGACGCGCCGCAAACCCGCTGGTGACGACCCGGCGACCGAGGAACGCACCCGAGCGATGAACACCCCCACACCCGGCAGCGCGGAATTCGAAGCACTGCTGCATGCGATCCGGTTTCCCGGCGACAGCGACCCGGGCGAGACCCGTGAGTGGCTGGACGCGCTGGCAACCCTGGTGCAGGCCACCGGCGCCGAACGCGCACGCTTCGTGCTGAGCGCCCTGCAGGACGAAGCGCGACGCCATGCGCTGGCCTGGAAGCCGCAGCGCGGATCGCCGCACCTGAACACCGTCACGCTGGCCGAGCAGGCGCCGTTCCCGGGCCATCTGGAAACCGAACAGCGGCTGGCCGCGATCATGCGGTGGAACGCGCTGGCGATGGTGGTGCGTGCCAACCACCGCCATGGCGAGCTGGGCGGGCACATCAGCAGCTATGCATCGGCCGCCGACTTGTTCGAGGTCGGCTTCAACCACTTCTTCCATGCCCGCAGCGACAAGCCCGGAGGTGGATCCAGCGAGACACACGGCGGCGACCTGGTGTTCTTTCAGCCGCATTCGGCACCGGGTGTCTATGCGCGTGCATTTGCCGAAGGCCGCCTGACCGAAGCCGACCTGCTGCACTACCGCCAGGAGGTCGCGGCCGCCGTGGCACGAAGCGATGGGTCTGCAGCGCACGCCAAGGTTCGCGGCTTGTCGTCCTATCCGCACCCGTGGCTGATGCCCGACTTCTGGCAGTTCCCGACCGGCTCGATGGGCATCGGGCCGTTGTCGGCGGTGTACCAGGCGCGCTTCATGCGCTATCTGCAACACCGTGGCCTTGCCGACACGGGTTCACGCCGCCTTCATTCGGAAAACGCGCCGCCCGAGCGTCGCGTGTGGGGCTTCTTCGGCGACGGCGAGATGGACGAGCCCGAGTCGCTGGCGGGCTTGAGCCTGGCGGCGCGCGAAAACCTGGACAACTTGATCTTTGTCGTCAACTGCAACCTGCAGCGGCTGGATGGGCCGGTGCGCGGCAACGGCCGCATCATCGACGAGCTGGAAGCGGTGTTCGAAGGCGCTGGCTGGCATGTGATCAAGCTGGTGTGGGGGTCGGACTGGGACGCGCTTTTCGCCCGCGACACCACGCAAGCCCTGGCACGCGCGTTCACCCGCACGGTCGACGGTCAGTTCCAGACCTTCAGCGCCAACGACGGTGCCTACAACCGGCAAAAGTTCTTCGGCCAGAGTCCGGAATTGCAATCGCTGGTGGCAGCGATGACCGACGACGAGATCGACCGCCTGCACCGCGGCGGCCACGACCTGGTGAAGATCCACGCCGCCTATGCGGCTGCGGTCGCGCACCGGGGTTCGCCGGTGGTCATCCTGGCCAAGACCATGAAGGGGTATGGCATGGGTGCAACAGGCCAGGGCCGCATGACCACCCATTCGCACAAGAAGCTGGATGGCGACGACCTGGTCGACTATGCCCGCCGCCACCGCCTGCCGATGAGCGAGCAAGCCGCACGCGAACAACAGTTTTTTCGCCCGGCCGAGGGGAGTGCAGAAGCCGTCTATCTGCAGGATCGCCGAGCTGCGCTCGGCGGGCCGCTGCCAGCGCGCCAGACCGATGCGCCCTTGTTGCCCGTGCCACCGCTGGCGAGCTATGGCGGCTTCGCGTTGCAGGCCGCCGGCAAGGAGATGAGCACCACGATGGCCTTCGTGCGGCTGCTGTCGAACCTGCTGAAAGCGCCGGGGTTGGGCAAGCATGTGGTGCCGATCGTCGCCGACGAGGCCCGCACCTTCGGCATGGCCAGCCTGTTCCGCCAGGTCGGCATCTACGCACCGCAGGGCCAGCACTACGAACCCGAGGATGCAGCAAGCCTCATCAGCTACCGCGAAGCACAGGACGGGCAGATGCTGGAAGAAGGCATCAACGAAGCCGGTGCGCTGGCGTCGTGGACGGCAGCCGCCACCAGCTACAGCACGCATGGCGTGGCGATGCTGCCGTTCTACATCTACTACTCGATGTTCGGATTTCAGCGCGTCGGCGACCTGATCTGGGCAGCGGCCGACCAGCGCTCGCGTGGCTTCCTGATCGGCGCCACGGCCGGCCGCACCACGCTCGGCGGTGAAGGTCTGCAGCACCAGGACGGCCACAGCCATCTGGTGGCTTCGACCGTGCCCAACTGCGTGGCCTACGACCCCGGGTTCGCCTACGAGCTGGCGTTGATCGTGGCGAGCGGTTTGCAGCGCATGCTGGTCGACCGCGAGGACGTGTTCTTCTACATCACCGTGATGAACCAGAACCATGCGCAGCCGTCGATGCCGGAGGGTGGTGCTGATGCTGATGCTGACGGTGATGGCGAACTTGCGGCAGCGGTTGCCGAAGGCGTGCGTCGCGGGCTCTATCGGCTGCCACCGCCGGCCACGGTGGTCGATTCCGTCGCCACCTGCACCCTGATCGGCAGCGGCGCGATCCTGCACGAAGCCATCGAAGCCGCACGTTGGCTTGCCGACCACTGGCGGATTCAGGTGGATGTCTGCAGCGCCACCAGTTTCAGCGAACTGGCGCGCGACGGCATGGCTTGCGAACGGCGCC
>JBBSPW010000265.1:0-4139 GCA_038258365.1 Burkholderiales bacterium
AGGCGCTCCACAGCTGGTAATGCAGGTCGCGCTGCATCGCGCGGCGGACTTCGTGGCGGTCGGCGGGGACGCGGCCATGCTCGGCTTCGAAGGCCGGCTTCACGCGCTGCTCGTAGGCCAGCTTCACACCTGGCAGCAGCGACTGCGACAGGTGCAGGTTCATGCGCGTCAGGAAGTCGAAGCGCGCCACCTCGTCGTGCGTGGCCTTCGGAAACACCGCATGTCGGCCGACCTGGTGCCAGCTGGGCTGGGTGACTTTGGGCGCAGGCTCTGCCTTGGGGGATGTGCGTGTCATGGTGCGGACTCCGGCCGGCTTGCGGAAGGAAGGATGGAACACGAGGAAGCCGGCTTGCAGCAGCCGAAGCATAGCTGATAGGATCCCACGGAGCCTTACTTGTACGGACAACTTTCGGCCCGCGCATCCCGCTGCGGACACCGCCCCAAAGGACCTGCCATGCACGTTGCAACCCGCCTGCTTTCAACCTCCGTGACCTTCGCCATGGCCGCGGTGCTGACCCTGGCCGCACCCCAGCCCGCCTCGGCGCTGGACACCATCAGCGCGGCCGGCCAACTCGATGCCTTCGTGCGCATGCGCGGCAGTGCCGACGGCAAGCCGGTCTATGCCAACTGGTGGGTCACGATCTACGCCGTGCTGCCGGGCGAGAAACCCAAGGCGATCCTGAAGCTGGACGGCTACAACGTGGCGCGATTCGAAAAGAAGGACGACGGCAGCGTGCAGCTGATCTCGCGCGAGGTGGCCTACTACAAGGACCCGGCCAGCAACACCATCATCGAAACCTGGGACAACCCGTTCACCAAGGAAACCAACGAGGTGCTGCAGGTGGCCAATGACCCGGTCAATTCCACCTTCGGCGCACCGCAGGCCGGCGCCGCCGGGCGGCTGCCGTTCAGGGTCGATGGCAACGATGTGTTCCTGCTGTTGGATGTGCCGCTGGCCTATCCCAACCCGCTCACGCCGGCCGAATTTCCGGCCGAATCCAGCGGACCCATGTATGTGGCGTCAGAGCATTTCGGCTTCTTCTCGCGCGTGTCCGATCTGGAAGGCAGCAAGACCCCCAGCGTGCCCCTGGCCTACGAATGGACCCGCACCGGCCCGTGGCTGCCGTGGATGAAGATGGGCACCCGCCCCGGCTATCTGCTCTACAGCGGGCACGGCAAGAAGTACGCGAGCTTCGACGAGCTGCCGGCCGATGTTCGGACCTACACCCTGAAGCATTTCCCGACCTTCAAGAATGCGCCCGACAGTTACGAGAAGCCCAACGAAACCAGCTGGACCTACTACAAGAAGATGAGGGGTCCGAAGAAGTGACCACGGGTGCGTGATGGGCCTTGCGGGTGATGGTGCGGGTGATGGTGCGAGTGATCTTGACGCACGGCGCCGAAGGATGACCGTGTGATGGCCACCCCGCACCCGCGCCCCCGCACCGTGATCGAGCGCATCTGGGACGACCACGTGGTGGCGCGCATCGATGCCCGGCACACGCTGCTGCACATCGACCGCATCTTCCTGCACGAGCGCACCGGCCCGGCATTGCTGGCCGGGCTGGCCGCCGCCGGTCGCAAGCCCCGCCATCCCGAACGCGTGTTCGGTTGCATGGACCACATCGTCGACACCACGCCCGACCGCACCGACCACAGCCTGCTGAAGAGCGGCCACAGCTTCATCGGCCAGTTTCGCGACCGCACGCGCGGCTTCGGCATCCGCCTCTTCGACCTGCACGATGCCGACCAGGGCATCGTCCATGTGGTCTCGCCCGAGCAAGGCATTGCCCTGCCCGGCTGCACCCTCGTTTGCCCCGACAGCCACACCGGGACGGTGGGCGGCATCGGCGCGCTGGCCTGGGGGGTCGGCAGCACCGAAGGCGAGCATGCCGTTGCTACACAAACACTCGTTCGGCCCACCCCACGGCTGATGCGCATCCACTTCGACGGAGCACTGCCCAACGGCGTGTTCGCAAAGGACATGGTGCTGGCCTTGATCGCGACACACGGCGCGGGTGGCGGGCATGGCGCTGCGATCGAATACACCGGCGCCGCGGTGCGCGCGCTCGACATCGAAGGCCGCATGACCCTGTGCAACATGGCCGTCGAGTTCGACGCCTGGACCGCACTGGTGGCACCCGACGAGCGCACCATGGCCTGGGTGCAAGGAAGGCCGCAGGCACCGCAGGGTGCGGCTTTCGAGCAGGCCGCAATGCACTGGCACAGCTTGCGCAGCGACGACGATGCCCAATGGCACGAGGAACTGCGGCTGGATGTGTCGGACCTGGCACCGCAACTGAGCTGGGGCACGAGCCCGGAACACAGCTGCGCGGTCGATGCGCGGGTGCCCGATCCGTCATCGCAGGCCGACCCGGCGCGGCGCAAATCGTTCGAGCACGCCCTGGCCTACATGAACCTGCAGCCCGGCCAGCGCTTGGCCGGCACGCCCATCGAAGCCGCCTTCATCGGCTCCTGCACCAACGCCCGCCTGCCCGACCTGCGCGCCGCTGCAGCGGTGCTGAAGGGCCGCAAGGTGGCGCGCGGTGTCAAGGCGATCGTGGTGCCGGGGTCGATGCCGGTGCGTGCTGCAGCCGAAGCCGAAGGCCTGCACCGCGTGTTCCAGGATGCCGGCTTCGAATGGCGCGCCGCCGGTTGCTCGCTGTGCTTCTATGCCGGCGGCGACAGCTTCGGCGGCGCCACACGCGTGGTCAGCAGCACCAACCGAAACTTCGAAGGCCGGCAAGGGCCCGGCGTGCGCACCCATCTGGCGAGTCCGGCCACGGTCGCAGCCAGCGCCATTGCCGGTGCGCTGGCCGACCCTCGACCGCTGTTGCACCGCAGCTGAACGCGGGCCGTTCAGCCGATGGACCCCGTCACCCGCATCGAAGGCCTGGCTGCGGCACTGCCGCGCGAAAACATCGACACCGACGCCATCATCCCGTCGCGCGACATCACCTCGCCGTCGCGCGAAGGCTTCGGCGCCAAGCTGTTTGCGCCGTGGCGCTATCTGGATGACCAAGGCACGGAGAACCCGGCCTTCGTGCTCAACCGCGAGCCCTGGCGGCAAGCGCGCATCCTGATCGCGGGCCGCAACTTCGGCTGCGGCTCGTCGCGCGAGATGGCAGTGTGGGCCTTGCTGCAGTTCGGCTTGCGCTGCGTGATCGCACCCTCCTTCGGAACCATCTTTCGCAACAACGCGGTGCGCAATGCGCTGCTGACAGTGGAGCTGCCGGCCGATGTGGTGACAAGCTTGTGCGAACAGGCGGCGGCCGAGCCGCTGCTGTTGGTGGTCGACCTGCGGACTTGCGAGGTGCGGCTGCCGGATGGGGCCGTGCATCGCTTCGCCTTCAACGACAACGACCGCGAAATGCTGCTGAGCGGCATGGACGCGATCGAGCGCACCTGGCAGCACCGCGACGCGATCGAGCGCTTCGAAGCGCAGGATCGCGAGCGCAGGCCCTGGGTCTGGTGAAGCCCCGCAGGCAATGCGCCTGCTCGGGGGCCGTTTGGCGCATCGGGTTGCCCAGCTAAACCGCTGCTGAGCAACCCGCCGCCGGAGGCCGCAACGGACCGCCATCGCTTCTGTACATTCGGCCTGCGCATCACGTTGCTCGTCGCGCCGCGGCTCAGGGACAAAAGCTCCGCTCGCCGTGCCGTAATTCGTGCCGATAGCCGCCGCACCGCGCATCAACGCCATCATGAAATCCACACCCACGAACCTCCTCGCCAGCGGCCTGCTGGCGCTGTTGCCGCTGGCCGCCCAGTCGGCAACGCTGACGATCTCCTGCGGCTCGAACGCGGCGGACCTGCGGTTCTGCGAACCGTACGCCCGCGCCTGGGCTTCGAAGAACGGCCACACGATCCGGCTGTACACCGCGCCCGCCAGCTCGACCGACAACCTCGCGCTGATGCGCCAGCAGTTCGCGGCCCGGTCGCCGGCGATCGATGTGATCCGGATCGACGTCGTCTGGCCCGGTGTGATCAAAGACCACCTGCTCGACCTGAAGCCTTACAGCCAGGGCGTCGAGGCCCGTCACTTCCCGGCCATCGTGGCCAACAACACGGTCGACGGCAAGCTGCTGGGCATGCCCTGGTACATCGACGCCGGACTGCTCTACTACCGCAAGGACCTGCTG
>JBBSPW010000266.1:0-4127 GCA_038258365.1 Burkholderiales bacterium
GTGCTCGGCCAGTGCCTGCGGTTCGATCTGCCAGATGCCCGCGGTGCTGAGCACCAGCGGCGCCCAGTCCGGTGCCTCAGGCGGTGACGATCCCGATGGCGGACGCCCGCACTGCAGATTGGCCGGCACGGCCTCATCGATGCGCTTGGGATGCGGCAGGTTCAGGTGGTCCATGTAGCCGCTGAAATCGTGCAGATCGGCGTCCCCGCCGAGGCGCGGGTTGAAGCGCCGCTCTTCGCCGATGCTGCTGACCGAAAAGCCGCGGTAGTCGTGCGCCGGATAGACCCTGCAACTGTCGGGCAGACCGAACAGACGGCCCCGCACCGAGTCGAAGAGCCGCGCCGGGCTGCCTTGCTGGAAGTCGGTTCTGCCGCAGCCGCGGATCAGCAGGGCGTCACCCGTGAAGGCCATCGAACGGTCGTCCAGCACGAAGCTCATGCAACCGTCGGTGTGGCCGGGCGTGGACCAGGCCTGCAGGTGGCGAGCGCCGAAATCGACCGTGTCGCCTTCCACCAGCAGCCGGTCGGACCCTGCGGCGGCGCTGGCCGCCGACAGCACGATCGCGCTGTGCAGCCGTTCGCGCAGCAGCCATGCCGAGGTCACATGATCGGCGTGAACATGGGTCTCGACGGTGGCCAGCAGCTGCAGACCGAGTTCACCCAGCAGGGCCTGGTCGCGCTGCGCTTGTTCGAGCACCGGATCGATCAGCAGCGCCTCGCCGCCATCGGCCAGCAAGTAGGTGTAGGTCGACGAGGTGGTGTCGAAGAGTTGACGGAAGATCATCCTGGTTTCGCTCGCCCGATCGGACCGTGTCGGAGCCGCTCTTCAGTGCGCGGTCGGTGTTTGTTCGTCGCCGTCGACCGGCGCGTCGGACGCGACCCGGAAGCGTTCGCTGGCCCAGGAGCCCAGGTCGTCGTTGCGGCAACGCTCGCTGCAGAACGGCCGCCAGCGGTTCGAAGAGTCGAACACAGCCGGCCTGCGGCACCCGGGGCAGGGCACCGTGCGTGGAGTCGAGGGCTTCGGCATCTGCGACATCCGGTCACAAAGCCCTGGCCGTCAGGCGCACAGCGACAACTCGAAAGGAATGTCGTCGGGCGCAGCGCGCAGTCGACCCTCGGTATCGGGCCGCATGAAGCGGATCGACACCATCAGCCGATGACCGGTGATCTCGGGCACCAAGTCGGGGTCCGGATCGATCCGCACCCGCATCAGGTGGTAGCTGCGGCCGGCCGGCAGGCTCTGCTGGTAAACGCCAGCGGTGGCCATCATCCGGTGCGGCTCGCCGCTGTCGCGCAGCAGACCCAGCAGCACTTGCAAGGCTTCGGCCAGTGGCAGCAGCGTGTCGATCCAGCCTTGCATGTCGGTTCGGCGGCGCTCCGGCGGGTGCTGCTGCCAGGCGTAGTAGGCCGGCAGGTCGAACTCGCAAGTGCCCCCCGGGATGCCGATGCGGCTGCGAATGCCCATCAGCCATTCGTTGGACGCCAGGGTGTGGCCGGCCTTGCCCTGGAGTTGGTTCAAGCCGTTGAAGGCATGATCGATGCGCGCCACTGCGTCGTCCAAAGCCTGCTCGGAGATGCTCGGATGACCGCGGTAGCTCTGGAACTGCGCCCGGTGCCGTTCCAGCTCCTTCAGCACATCGCTCTTCAGGTCGGCGCGGGCGGCCACGTCCATGATCTCGAACAGCGTCACCAGCGCGAAATGGTGGTCCACCGCGGCATCTCGCGCAAACAACTGCCCCAGGCGGTCGAACAGGTGTTCGAGTCGCAGCATCGTGCGGATGCCTTCGTTGAAGGGGTGCTCGTAGAGGATCAAGGCAGGCGGTGGGAAAGAGCGGCGGCGGTCCGAGTCGCAACGCAGGCGGATTGTTCCACAGGGCTTCTGTGCGGGATCGCGCCCCGATCAACCAATCCCCTGCCAGCGCTGCCACACCGCCCGCACTTCCTCCTGAAAGCACGCCAGGCTCAGTCCCACATTCAACACCACCGCATCGGCAATCGCCAGGCGGGCCTCGCGTGGCGCTTGTTGTGCGATCACGCGCTGTGCCAGCTCGCGGCTCCAGCCCGGGCGCTGCGCCACGCGATCGATTTGGGTGGCTTCGTCGCAATCGATCACCAGCACCCGCTCGACCCGCGACCGCCAGTGCGCCGATTCGGCCAGCAACGGCACGTCGTAGACCACCGGGCGGCCGCGTGCGGCATCGGCTTGGCGGCGGGTTTCGATGCCGATCAGCGGATGCAGGATGGACTCCAGACGCGACTTGACGTGCGGATCGCCAAAGGCCAGTTCGCGCATGCGAGCGCGGTCGAGCGCACCGTCGGGCAAGACCACTTGCGCGCCAAACTCGGCAGTCAACAGGGCCATCGCGCCTCCACCGGCTGCGGTCAGTGCGCGCGAGATCGCGTCGGTGTCGACCAGGTGCGCGCCACAAGCCACCAGCACCTGCGCGGCGGTGCTCTTGCCACTGCCGATGCCACCGGTGAGCCCGATGCTGCGCACCGGCAGCGCCCCGGTTGCGATTGGGGTCAGAGTCGGTCCCAGCCGATCCACGTGAGCACGGTGGGCAATCCGACCAGCAGGACCACACCCGCGCCGCCGGCCAAAAACGGTCCGAAGGGAACGAAGCGGCCTTCGCGCAAGGAGCCGGTCGCCTTCATCACCAGGCCGACCAGGGCACCCAGCACCGACGCCATCAGCACGATCGGCAGGATCGCCTGCCAGCCCAGCCAGGCACCCAGCGCGGCCAGCAGCTTGAAGTCGCCGTAGCCCATGCCTTCCTTGCCGGTGGCCAGCTTGAAGAAGATGTAGACCAACCACAGCGACAGGTAGCCGGCCGCCGCGCCGCCCAGCGATTGCGCCAGCGTCAAACCCGGCAACCACCCGAATGCCGCAGCCACCAGCCCTGCCCACAGCAAGGGCAGGGTCAGCGCATCGGGCAAGACGGTGGTGTCCCAGTCGATCAGGGCCAGCGCCAGCGTGGTGGCGGCCATCGCGCAATACAACAAGGCGGCCGGCTGCGGCCCCACGCGCCAGCCGATGACGGCAAACAGCAGCGCAGTCGCGATTTCCACCATCGGGTAGCGCGCGGCGATGCGGGTCTTGCAGCCGCCGCAACGCCCGCGCAAAAACAACCAGCTCACAACCGGAATGTTCTGGAACCAGCGGATGCGGTGGCCGCAAGCCGGGCAGCGCGAAGCCGGGCGAGACAAGCTCAGCGGTTCGAGATCGGACAGCGCCTTGTCGAGCCCGCCGGCCGCCAGCTCCAGCCGTTCTGGAGGGGCAGCCGCGAACACCCGCTTGAAGGACTCGGCATCGCCCAGTTGCGCCGCCACATCGCCCCACCACTGCCGCTCCAGCATCAGCGGCATGCGGTGCACCACCACGTTCAGAAAGCTGCCGATCATCAGCCCCAGCAGCGCCAGCAGCCAGGGGGTGGTGAAGAACTCGACGGCTTGCGCGGCGGGCAGGCCGGTCAGCGCCTCGAACACGTCAGACGACCGCGCCCAGCTTGAAGATCGGCAGGTACATCGAGACCACGATGCCGCCGATCAGCACGCCCAGGATGACGATGATGAAAGGCTCCATCAGGCTGGAAAGGCCTTTGACCATCTCGTCGACTTCATCCTCGTAAAACTCGGCGGCCTTCGCCAGCATGTGGTCGAGCGAGCCGGATTCTTCACCGATGGCCGCCATCTGCAGCACCATCGTCGGGAAGACATTGGTCGAGGTCATGGATGTGGTCAGCGCAGAGCCGGTCGAGACATCGCGCTGAATGGCCTCGGTGGCCCGGGCATAGACCATGTTGCCCGATGCCCCGCCCACCGAATCGAGCGCTTCCACCAGCGGCACGCCGGCCGCGAACATGGTCGACAGGGTGCGGGTCCAGCGCGCGATCACCGACTTGTTGATCAGGTCGCCGAAGACGGGAATGCGCAGCAGCAGCCGGTCCATCGCCATCTGCATCTTCTCGGAGCGCTTCCAGCTTTCCATGAAGAAATATCCGCCGCCGAACAGCAGGCCGAAGATCGCCCACCACCAGGTGGTGAAGAACTTCGACATCGCGATCACGATCTGGGTCGGCAGCGGCAACTCGCCACCGAAGGACTTGAACACATCCTCGAAAGCCGGAA
>JBBSPW010000267.1:0-4043 GCA_038258365.1 Burkholderiales bacterium
CACGCCTGCTGCGGCGTTGTCGGACTCGTCGTAGCGCGGGTCCCAGTCGACCGTGATGCGGCGTGCGGCCAGGTCGACGCCATCGACATACGCGGCCACGACCGGGATCAGGCGCTCGCGGGCTTCGCCCTCGGCAGCCGACGAAACCACGCGCAACACGCAGTGCGGACCGGTTTCGACCAGTCCTTCGACCGAACCCAGCAACCGTGCCTTGCGGTCGAACACCTCGAGCCCGATCAGGTCGACCCAGTAGAACTCGTCTGGATCGGCGGTTGGAAAGCTGGCCCGTGAAACAAACACCCGCGCACCCTTCAGCGCTTCGGCCTGGTCACGATCGGTGATGTCGTGCACGGTGGCCACCACCGTGTCACCTTGTTCGCGGGCCGAAACCACCTTCAACAGCCGCGGCACCGGCTTGAGCGCGGCAGCGCCGGGTGGGCGTGGCAGCTCCGAAGGCTGCAGGTGCCAGCGCTTGCTGGAAAACAGCGCCTGCGGGTCGGCAGAATGCGGCTTCAGCTTGATGCCGCCCTGCAAACCCCAGGCGCCGATGATGCGGCCGACTTCCACCGCATCGTCGGGCCAGGCTGTCGGGTCGGCCGTGTTGTCGACCATGTTCCGGTCGGCCATCTTCAAGGCCGCCCCAACTCGCCGGTCAGGCGGCCTTCTTGGCCTGGTCGACCAGGCGGGTCACGGTGGGCGACAGCTGCGCGCCGACACTGTGCCAGTGGCTGACGCGGTCGAGCGCCACGCGCAATGGTTGCTCGCTGCCGGCGGCCATCGGGTTGTAGAAACCGACGCGCTCGATGAAGCGGCCGTCGCGGCGTTCGCGCGAGTCGGCGACCACGATGTTGAAAAAGGGGCGCTTCTTGGCGCCGCCGCGGCTGAGTCGGATGACGACCATGTGCAGAGTTCCTGAAATAGAGACGGGCCGACAATCGCGCCACGGGAGACACACCGAGCTGACCATCGAGATGGCTGGGTTCTGAAAAGACCCCGTTGGGGCTCCAGCCGACGGTTGGCACCGTAGATACGCCGGGCAGCTTCCGAGTGATTCAGACAACGATGTCGAAATCGATCTTTCTCAAACGGTGCAATCCCGGCCAGCGCCGAAAACCGCGCATTCTAGTCTGCAGGAACCACGAAGAAAACCCATGACGTTGCACCGATCGAGAACGATGGCCGCCTGGCTGGCGGTGCTGCTGGGCGTCTTTGGCGTGCACCGGCTGTATCTGCATGGCTGGCGCGACCCCTGGGGCTGGCTGTTCCCGCTGCCGACTTTGCTGGGTCTGGTCGGCTTCTTTCGCATGCGCAACCTCGGGGTCGACGACACCGTCGGGTGGCTGTTGGTGCCGCTGCTGGGGGTGATGGTGGCAGTGGCGATGCTGAGCGCGATCGTCTATGCGCTGATGCCCGCTGAGAAGTGGGCGCACCGCTTTGGCGGCAGCGGTGAGGACGCATCCGCAACCGCCAGCATCCGCATCGGCGCCGTGCTGGCCGCCATCGTGGCCTTGCTGCTGGGCGGCGCGGCGCTGATGGCCACCATCGCTTTCAGCGCGCAGAAGTTCTTTGAATGGGAACTGTCACAGCCGCAGGCTCAGATCACCTTGCCGACTCTGGATACCCTCTGGTCCGCCACCCCCGCGACGAACGCGTCGAGGCGGCCCAGCCGCGGGTGAATGGCTGCAGGATCGATCTCCAGCAGCGGAAGCAGCACGAAGGCGCGCGCGTGCAAACGCGGGTGCGGCAGCTGCAGTGCAGGTGTGCAGCTGCAGCGCTGCCCCACCATCAACAAGTCCAGATCCAGCGTGCGGGGCGCGTGGCGATAGGGGCGGCTGCGGCCCGCTTCGGCTTCGATGCGGTGTAAATGTTGCAGGAGCAGCTGGGGTTCCAGCGTGGTCGTCACCGCGATCACAGCGTTCAGGTAGTCGCCGCCATCGGCATCGACCGGGGCGCTGCGCCACAGCGATGAGCGGGCCACCATGCTGACGCCAGGCAGCGCAGCGATCGCATCGATCGCGGCCGCGATGGCGGCCTGGACATCGCCGACGTTGCCGCCGAGGCCGATGGTGGCGCGCTCAGGGGTGTGCTCAGTGGTGCGCTCATTCAAGCGCTCATCCAGGCGCTCCGTCACGCGTTCAGGGTCGCGGCTCAGCTGGCTGGCCCACCTTCCGGGGCGTCGCTGCCTGTACCGCTGCCCCCGCCACCGGCGGGACGGCGACGCCGGCGGCGCCGCTTGCGGGGGGCGGCATTCGCATCTGCACCCTCCTCGCCCGGCGCTGCATCGAAGGACTCGATGGCGTCGTTGCCGTCGTCGCTGTCGTCGTCCGCGTGGTCTGCCGCAACCGCGTTGGCTGCACCCGGCTGGTTCTTGCGCCCCCGCGGTGCAGGCCGGATGTCGTCCAGCAACGCTCCTCGTTCCTCGTCGGTGCCGAGGTGGAAGTCTTCCCACCAGTCGGCCAACTCGATCGGCAACTCGCCGCACTCGGCGCGCAAGCGCAGAAAGTCGTAGCCGGCGCGAAAGCGCGGCTGCGCCGCGAGTCCCAGCGCGGTAGCCGGGGTGCGACGCTCGAAGCGCGGCTGCATGAGCCAAACTTCGCGCATGTCGGCACCCAGCTTGCCGCGCCCGGAGATGTCGCCGATGCGGGCATCGAAAACCGCATCCACCGCTTGCTGCAATGCCGGGAACGGCTTCTCGCCAGCCGACTTCAGGGCCAGCCAGCGGCCTTGCACCTCGTGCCACAGCAGGCAGGCCAGCAGGAAGCTCGGCGCCACAGCGCGGCCTTCATGCACACGCAGGTCGGTGTCCTGCAAAGCCATGCGGATGAAGCTGTCGCGCGTCGCGTCGGACCTGGGCGGTGCCAAAGCCGGCCCCAGCACCGGGAAGATGTTGAGCGCACCGCCGATCAGGCCGAACTTGCGCAGCTGCTCGACACTGGCCAACGCATGGCCGGTTTGCATCAGCTTGATCATCTCGTCGAACAAGCGCGACGGCGGCACGTTGGCGAGCAGCGGCGCACTGTCGGCGATCGGCGCTGCGGTCGATGGCTCCAGCTCCAGCTGCAACTTGGCCGCGAAGCGCACCGCGCGCACGATCCGCACCGGGTCTTCGCGGTAGCGCAGGCCGGCGTCGCCGATCATGCGCAAGCGCCGCGAACGGGAATCGGCCAGGCCGCCGTGGTAGTCCACCACCACCTGCGTCAGCGGGTCGTAGTACATCGCATTGATCGTGAAGTCACGACGCGCGGCGTCTTCGATCTGCGGTCCCCAGACGTTGTCGCGCAGAACCCGGCCGCTGGCGTCGACCACATGCTTCTTGTCGGCCAGGTCGCGCCGGCTGGTCTTTTCGTTGCCCGCCAGCGGATCGGCTGCAGCCGCATCCAGAAAGGCGCGAAAGGTCGAGACTTCGATGGTTTCGTTTTCACGCCCGCGGCCGAACACCACATGCACGAGGCGAAATCGGCGGCCGATGATGAATGCGCGCCTGAATTGCGCCTTGACCTGTTCGGGCGTGGTGTCGGTGGCCACGTCGAAGTCCTTCGGCCGCAAGCCCACCAGCAAATCGCGCACCGCACCGCCGACGATGTAGGCCTCGTGCCCGGCTTCCTTCAAGGTACGCACCACGCGCACCGCATTGGCGTCGACCAGCTTCGGATCGATGCCGTGTTCCGATGCCGCGATCTCGACCCGCTGGCCGAACGGCACCCCCGCCGCCCCAGCCACCGAAGCCGCTTTCGAAGGCTTGGCTGCGCGCGGCGCTTTCGCGGGGCTGGCATCGCCGGATGCCGGCGGCGCCGCAGGTTGGGTCCCGCTCTTGCCGAGCAGCCTGTTGATGAAGGTTTTGATCATGGGTTTCAGTTGAAGAGCTGCAGCACGGGCCAGCCGCGGGCGGTGGCCGTCTGCAACAGGGACGCGCCGGGGTTGGTGGCCACTGGCTCGCTGACCTGCTCGAGCAGCGGCAGGTCGTTGATGGAATCGCTGTAGAAGCGGGTGGCCTCGAAATCGGCAAGCGTCAGGCCATCTTGCGCCAGCCATTGGCGCACGCG
>JBBSPW010000268.1:0-4005 GCA_038258365.1 Burkholderiales bacterium
GCCACCTGCTCGTTGTCGGAAGACCTGGTGCCGGCCGGCAGCAGCTCATCCGAGGGCGAACGTGCCGAAGACCCGCCCGGCGCAGCTTCTGCCGCTGCCACCGGCGCCGCGGCAGCGGTCAACCGCAGCGTGGTCTACCGCGTCAGCGTACGCGTGAGCGGCCCCCGCAACACCCAGGCCTTTTTCCAGACCACCTTGACGGCACCATGACCATGCACACGATCGCCACCTCGATGGAATCCTGCAAGCCCACGGCGCGCTCGACGCGCAGGGCATTTGCTGCGACAGCGATTCTCGCTGCGGCGGTGGCCGCGCTCACCGGTCATGCGCCCGCGCAAGCAGCCACAGCGCTGGCCGACCAACCGGTGTTCAGCAACATCACCGTGCCCGGCAACCTGGCGCTTGCGTTGTCGGTGGAGTTTCCGACCGCCATTAGCGTGGCGCATGTCGGAGCCTACATCGCCGCCAGCGAGTATCTGGGCTACTTCGATCCGCTCAAGTGCTACACCTACCACGCAAACTCCGCGGTAGAGGCGGACCGCTACTTTCAACCAGCCGGGCTGGCCAACAACCACACCTGCAGCGGCCAATGGAGCGGCAACTTTCTGAACTGGGCAACGATGCAGACCGTCGATCCGTTTCGCTGGGCGCTGACGGGGGGCTATCGCTCGCGCGACGACACCACGATGACGCTGCTGGAACGCGCATGGGCCACCGCGCAGGGATCGGGCAACACCACGGACAACAGCACCAACACCAACTTCCCGAATCGCTCGATCGGCAACGGCGCAACCGTGAACGGGGCGACGCCCTTCAATTGGACCGGATTGCGCATGCGCAACTGGGGCATGGGCAACAAGCTGGTGTTCTCGCAGACAAACGATCTGACGGGTGTGCCGTCGCTGCCCGCCACCGCACCCAACCCGCAAACGCCGATCGCAGGTGTGACGGTCTACGACCCCGCTGTGGCAGTGGCAGGCACGGAGATCTTCGAGGTGACGGTGCGGGTCAGGGTCTGCGACAAGACCATTGCACCGGCCGTGCCGGTGGAATCCAACTGCACCGCATACCCCAACGGCGGCAGCGAGATCGCAAAGCCCACAGGGCTGATGCAGAAGTATGCCGAGAAGATTCGATACAGCGCGTTCGGCTATCTCAACGACAGCAACACACAGCGCGACGGCGGCGTGTTGCGCGCCAAACAAAAGTTTGTCGGCCCAACGATGACTGTTCCTGGCCAATTGCCGCAGCCGAATACCGACGGTCCGGAATGGGATGCCGACACCGGCGTGCTCGGTGCCAACCCAAACTCGGCCGATGCGTATGCCTTCGGCGTGGCGGTGACCAACAGTGGCGTGCTGAACTACCTCAACAAGTTTGGCGAAATCAAACGCGGCGCCTACAAGAGCAAGGACCCGGTCAGCGAGCTGTACTACGCCGCGCTGCGTTACTACAAGAACCAGGGCAACGTTCCGGCATGGTCGAACGGCACCGGGAACGCAGGCACCAACGCCACTTATGCCGACGGCTTCCCGGTCATCACCAACTGGGGCAACCCGGTGCAGTACACCTGCCAGAAAAACTTCATCTTGGGCATCGGCGATGTCAACACGCATGCCGACAAAAACGTACCCGGAGCGTCCAGCAGCGCCGACGAACCCTCGAAACCCACCGAAGTCAGCAACGACAACACGGTGAACGCTTTGCTGCGCACCAATCAGCTGGGCGCTTTGCACGGTCTAGGCGGCAGCCTGGGCACGACCTACCCGTACAACGGTTGCTGCACCAACAACTCGGCGCTGATCGCCGGGCTGGCCTACGACGCCAACACCAAGGACATCCTTGGCCGGCCTCTCCCATTCAAGAAGCAGACCATCAAGACCTACTGGCTCGACGTGCTGGAGTTTCAGAATTACAAGCAGAACAACCAGTTCTATCTGGCCGCCAAGTACGGCGGCTTCACGGTACCTGACCTGTTCGATCCCGATACCCGAACCACCGACATCCCCCAGGCCTGGTGGACCACCACCGGCGAGACGGTCGGCGGCCAGCCGCGTCCCGACAACTACTTCACCGCCGCACGACCCGACCAGATGGTCAGCGGGCTGAGCCGTGTGTTCGCCAGCATCTCGGACGGCCTAGGGGCCTTCACCACCTCCTTCGGCACCGCGCTGCCGCAGGTGGCGATCACCGGGAGCAGCAGCTTCAGCGCCAAGTACGACGCCCAGACCTGGTCGGGCGAAGTCGAAGCCAGCAGCGTGGTCTTCGATGTCAACACCGGCGCGCCGGCGCTGACATCGGCATGGCAGTTCAGCATCAAGCTGGCCACGCAGGTGGCCGGCACCGGCTGGAACACCAACCGCCGCATCGCCACCTGGAATGGATCAACCGGTGTGCCGTTTCGTATTGGCAGCCTGAGCGCCACGCAGCAAGGCACGCTCGACACCGTCTACCGCACCGGCAACGACAGCGCCGACTACCTAAACTACCTGCGCGGCGACTCCACACACGAGGAGTCATCGGCCGCCCCCGGCAGTGCGCGCATCTACCGCAACCGCACCAAGGCAGTGGGTGACATCGTCGGCAGCAAGGTGCGCGCAGTGGGCCCGCCGTCGGCACCGTTTTCGGATGCCAGCAACCCCGGCTACAACGCCTTTAAGACCTTGTATGCCAATCGTCCGACGATGGTCTATGTGGGCAGCAACAGTGGCATGCTGCATGCCATCAATGGCTCGCTGACGGGTGTCAATGCCGGTAGGGAAGTGTTCGCCTATGTGCCCAGCGCACTGTTCAGCGGCCCCAGCTCGCCCGCAGCACCGGAAGTCAACGGCCTGCAGTCGCGTGGCGACCCCAATTTCACCCACAAGCCGCTAGTGGACGGCACGCCGTCGGTCTTCGACATCGACTTCGGCCGCACCGGCGGCAGTGTCGGCCCACTCGATTGGCGCAGCGTGCTGGTGGGCGCACTGGGCAAAGGCGGCAAGAGCTACTACGCCATCGACGTCAGCGACCCGGCATCGATGACGACCGAAGCGGCGGTGGCCGGCAAGGTGCTGTGGGAATTCAGCGACCCGGACCTGGGCTACACCTACGGCGAACCCACCTCGGTCAAGACCAAACGATGGGGCTGGGTGCTGATCTTCGGTTCAGGCTACAACAACACTGGCGAGGGCTATTTCTTCGTCGTCAATCCGAAAACCGGCGCGCTCCTGCAGAAAATCGGCACGGGTACGGGCTCGACGGCGAACCCCGCCGGAATGGCGCATGCCAATGCGTTTGTTCCCGACCGCACCGACTTCACCGCCGATGCAGCCTATTCCGGTGACCTGCTCGGCAACCTGTGGCGGCTCGACCTCACGCCAGCTACCGGCAGCTATTCCGCCCCCGTGCACCTGGCCAAGCTGACCAATGCCGCCGGTACTGCATTGCCGATCACCTCGCGCCCGCTGGCGGTTGTGCACCCGGTGCTGAACCGTCGCTTCGTCACGGTGGGCAGCGGCAAGCTGCTGGACACCACCGACATCGCCAGCAGCACGCCACAGGTCTTTGCGGCAATCCTGGACGGCAGCAACAACAGTTTTAATACCCAGCCGTTGCCCACCGGAGTCAGCTACCCGATCCAGCGCACCAGCCTTCAGCAGCTCACCGACCTGACCCAGAAGGCGATGATCGACTTCACCACCAAGGTGGGCTGGTGGATCGACCTGGAAGCGACGGCGGGTGGTTCGACCTTTCGCGTGATTTCGGAACCCAGTTCGTTCTACGGCGTGGTCACCTTCGCAGCCATGGTGCCGACCGGCGATGCCTGCAGCCCGTCCGGAAAGAGCCGGGTGTTCTCCGTCGATGTGGGCACGGGCCAGAGCCAACTGCTCAATCCCGACGACAGCATTGCAACCTTCATGGCCCTGGATGGGGTGGTCACCGAACACAAGACCTACAGCGTCAACGGCGTACCGCGGCTGATCGTCAGCAATGACAAAGGCGATGGAGTTCGCTTCGTTGTAA
>JBBSPW010000269.1:0-3981 GCA_038258365.1 Burkholderiales bacterium
AAGGTCACCGCCAGCAGCCCCAGCAGGGTCAGCGCGACAACGCCTGCGAACCGGCCCCCCGCCCACAGCCGACGCCGCCAACGCGGCGCCCACCGGGCAGCCGGGCGCGTGCCGAAAGGCGTCATCCGCAGCCGATCCGCCTCAACCCGTGCGCTGCAGTTCTACTTGCTGACCGCAAACAGATACGTCGAGTCCGAGGTCGGCCCGATCTTCAACCCCTTGACGTTGTCGCGGTGCGCGGCCACTTCGTTCTGCTGGAACACCATCACGAACGGGCTGGTCTGGCGAAACTCGGTCTGGATGTCCTGGTACAGCTTGGCGCGTTTGGCACCATCCTTCTCGACCGCAGCGGCATCGGTTTTCTTGGTCAGCTCCGGAATGTCCCAGGCGTTGCGCCAGGCCAGCGGCTTGCTCTTGGCATCGTCCCCGTTGTCGGGGTTGCGCGCGAAGGTGTCGGCGTTGGTGTGCGGGTCCCAGTAGTCGGCGCCCCATTGGCCGATGTAGATGTCGTGGGTGCGGGCCCGGTACTTGGTCAGCGTTTGTTTCCCGTCCCCCGGCAGGATTTCCATCTCAATGCCGGCTTGCTTCAAGGTCTGCTGCACCGCTTCGGTGATGCCCTGCACCGGCTGAATGGTGCGCATGTCGATGGTGATCTTGAAGCCGTTCGGGTGCCCGGCCTTGGCCAGCAGCGCCTTGGCCTTGGCGACATCGAGCTTGTAGGGGTTGACCTTGGATGCGCCCAACAAACCGATCGGCAGGAAGTTCTGGTGCACCACCCCGATGTCCTTGATCAGGGTCTTGCCGATGGCGTCGTAGTCGACCAGCCATTTGAAGGCTTCCCGCACCTCGGGCTTCGACAGGATCGGGTGCTTCTGATTCAAGCTGAAATAGTAGACCGTGCCCTTCGGGGTGCTGGTGGTTTGAATGCCCTTGGCTTTGGTCACCGCGTCCAGGTCCTGCGGGGTCAGGTTGCGGGCGATGTCGATGTCGCCCTTCTCCAGCAGCAAGCGCTGGGTGGCCGATTCCTTGATGTGACGGTAAATCACGCGCGCCACCTTGCTCTGGCTGCCGGCATGGTTGTCGTTGCGCTCCAGCGCAATGATCTCGTTGGCCTTCCAGTCGCGAATCTTCAGCGGGCCCGATCCGGCGTAGTTGGTCTTCAGCCACGCATGGCCCATGTCGTCGCCGGCCTCTTTCGACAGCAAGAGCTTCTTGTCGACGATCGCCGCCACGTTGGCGGTCAGGCAGTTGTAGACCAGCGTGGGCGCGAAGGCCTTGCCGATCTCCAGCACCACGGTCAGCGGGCCGGTTTGCCGCACCTTGTCCTTGACGTTGTCCTTGCTCAGGCCGAACTGCGTCAGGATGAAAGCCGGGGTCTTGTCCAGCAACACCGACCGCTGCAGCGACCACACCACGTCTTCGGCGGTCAACGGGTTGCCGGACGCAAACTTCAAGCCGGGCTTCAGCTCGAAGGTGAAGGTCTTGCCGTCATCCGACACCGACCACTTCTGCGCCACATCGGGCACCAGCTTGCTGGGGTCGTTGACATCGAAGCGCAGCAGCCGGTCGTAGCCATTGCCCATCAATTCGCCAGCCGATATCTCGAAAGCCTCGGCCGGGTCCAGGCTGATGATGTCGTCGAAGGCCATCGCCACCACCAGCGTGTCTTTCGGCGTGGCAGCCTGCAGCGGCATCGCGGTCAAGCTCCATACCGCGAGTGCCGCGGCCGACAAGCCGAGCGCGCGGCGGGTGAGACCCGCGGGGAATCGAGGCTGCAACTTGGAATCGGTCATGGGACGGTCCTTCAGGAATCGGATGGACGCATGAGGGGGCTTCTCAAGCGCGCCCGGATGCTAAACCGCTGTGGCCGCCAGCGATCTGCCCTCAGCCCTGCGTTCAGCCCTTCAGATGCTGGTCGAAGAACGCCATCGTGCGTTGCCAGGCGAGCGTTGCTGCCTTCTCGTCATAGCGCGGCGTGGTGTCGTTGTTGAAGCCATGTTGCACGCCCGGATAGATGTGCGCTTCGTAGGGCACCTGGGCCGCCTTCAGTGCGGCCTCGAAAGCGGGCCAGCCGGCATTGATGCGGTCGTCGTCGCCCGCGTACTGAATCAGGAGTGGCGCCTTGATGCGCGCCGTGGCTTCGGCATCGGGCTGCGCGCCATAGAACGGCACGCCGGCGCCGAGACCGGGGCGCTGGCTGGCGATGTAGCCCACCATGCCACCGCCATAACAGAAGCCCACCGCACCGACCTTGCCATTGCCTTCGGGCATGGCCTTGAGCATGTCGAACGCAGCCAGAAAGTCGGCTCGGATCTTGGTTTGATCGAGCTTGGTGAACAGGTCGCGGGCTTTCTCTTCCGGGCTCGGCGCATCGGCCGGGTAGCCACCCAGCGCCGTCAATGCATCGGGCGCCATCGCGATGTAGCCCGCCACCGCCAGGCGGCGCGCGATGTCTTCGATGTGCGGGTTGAGGCCACGGTTCTCATGCACCACCAACACCGTCGGTCGCTTGCCGGCGGGCAAGGCCGGCATCGCCAGGTACGACTGGATCGAACCCGAGCCCTGCGGCGCAAGCGTCTCGACCATTCGCGTCTTGATGCGGGTGTCGGCCGGGTCCACCACCCGTGCCGAAACGAAGTCGGGACTCAGCGCCGCCAGCAGACCGGCGGCGGTCATGCCGGTGACTGCCGCATAGCGTCCAGCCTGATCCAGAAATTCGCGCCGGCTGGCAGCACCGTGGACATAGCGGTCGAAGAGCTTCAGGACTTCGGGGTGGAAGTCGGCAGCGGTGGGTCTTGTCATCCGGGCTCCTGGCGTTGGGTGATCGAGGCGACCGATCATGGCGGCAAATGCGGATCAACGATGCGGCCGGGTCGACGGCCGGCTCAAGTGCCGGGTCGAGTGCCACGAGACGGGCGCAAGCCACTGCGCAGCCGATCGGCGATCAGCTGGCACTCGGCCGCATCCAGCGGCACCAGTTCCAGCAACAGCTCACCCTGCAGCAGACGATGCGCCATCACCCACACCGACGGCGCACCCGAACGCAGGTCGGTCACCAGTTGCGCAGCCGCGGTGTGGCCGCCGTCGACAGCCAGCACCACGCGCGAAAACGGCAGACCGGCCGGGTCGGCTTCGGTCCTGGCGCGAAGCCCCGGCACGCCGGCCAGCGCGTCGATCATCGTGTCGACCTTGCCCTGCTGCAGCCGCTGCCACGCACCGCGATCGAGCGAGCGACGTTCCTGCCAGGCGGCCACCACGCCCAGCAGCGCTTCCTTGCTCGGCTTGAATGCACGGCCGATGCCACGGTGCTGGGCGCGCACCGCATCGATGAAGGCGCGCCGGCCAACGATCAGCCCAGCCGTCGGCGCCGCCAGGTACTTGTGGGCGCTGAGCACCACGGCATCGGCCCCGGTGGCCAGCAGCGCATCGATGCGAAGGTCCTGCGCCGCGCCGTCGATCACCGTCGGCACGCCGCGTTGGTGCGCAAGGGCAACCGCGGCAGACAGGTCGAGCGGCGTGCCGAGCACCAGGCGCGACGACACCACCAGCAAGGCGGCCGTGCGGTCGGCGCTCAAGGCATCGTGCAAATGCTGCAGGGTGCAGCCAGCGGGCGAGCCCACCAGCACCGGCACGGCGCCGGCCAGGCGGATGTCGGTGACGATGGGGTGCCCGTAGTCGACGGCATGTCCAGCGGGAATCACGATTCGATTGGGCAGGCCGCTGGTGTCGGGCAGCGCGGCAGCCTTGGCGGCGTCGTTGCCGGTCATGGCTGCGGCCACGCACAGGGTGATGCCTGCGGCGGCGCAATGCACGAGCGTGGCCGCTTCGGCGTTGCAATCGGCAGTCACTGTGTTGTCCAGCAACTGTTGCAGCTCGTCGATGAGGTGGAAGTCTTGCAGGGCGGCAGCGACCGCTGCTGCCACAGCCGGGGATGATCGCGAAACACCGAGAGGGGTGTAAGTGCCGGCGGCATTGACGATG
>JBBSPW010000270.1:0-3972 GCA_038258365.1 Burkholderiales bacterium
AACAGCGCCTGGGCCTGCAGCAGCAACGGCGGGCGCCGGTCTTCACGCGCCACCCGCCGTGCCGCCGACACCGACGGGGTTTGCGAGAGGCTCGTGGTCGCCGAGCCGCGATCGCTGGTTGCACCCGCCTCGCCAGCTGCTCCACCAGCCGACCGCAGCACCGGCAAGGCCGGCAAGTCCGGCAGACGCTCCAGCACCTGCAAGGCCGAACCCGCATCGCCGGCAGCCAGCCGCGTCTCGGCCTGCAGCAGGGCCAGCGCTCGCTCGGCCCGTGGGTCGCGCGGGCTGGCGCTGGCTGCCAACTGCTGCGCTTCGGCGACCAGGCTCTGCGCCCGCGCGGGCTCGCGCAGGCGAGAGGCCGCCAACGCGGCGCCGTACAACGCCCCCACCCGGTCGGCGAGCAGCGGCGATGCGGTGCGCCCTGAAAACCGCTGCAGGGCTTGCGCGTTGCCATCCATCAGCACCCGGGCGCGGGCTTGCATCACCGCGTGCTCGATGGTCAGCGGGCCGTCGGTGGCGCCGCTGATGAGGGTGCGGCTGCGGGCTTCGCTGATGCGCTCGGTGGTCAGCGGGTGGCTGCGCAGATAGGGGTAGGCACCGCTGTCGTTCAAGCGGCTGTTGCCGTCGAGTTTCTCGAACATGGCCGACATGCCACCCGCCGAGTAGCCGGCTGCGATCAACACGTTGTAGCCGATGCGGTCGGCTTCGCGTTCCATCGCGCGCGAAAAATTCAACTGGCTCTGGATGGCCGCGCCCTGCCCGCCCATGATCGCGGCATTGGCGACATCGGCACTGCCGCCGCGGCTGGCGGCCAGCACGCCGAGCAGCATCGCCGCGATCGCCACCAGCGATGCCTCGCGCTGCGGCGCGATGCTGCGCGCAATGTGCCGCTGCGAGACATGCGACAGCTCGTGCGCCAGCACCGAAGCCAACTGGTCGCGCGTGGTGGCGATTGCAATCATGCCCAGATGCATGCCCACATAACCCCCCGGCCAAGCGAAGGCGTTGACGCTGCGCTCGCGCACCAGAAACGGCTGCCAGGCCAGCGCCTGATCGGTGAAGGCGTCGATGTTGCCGATCTCGCGAGCCGCCTCGACCAGCGGCGCCCAGATCGAGACCAGGTAGTCCTGCAGCACCGGGTCGTCGAGAAAGTCGGGGTCGCGCCGCACCTCTCGCATGATCTGGTCGCCGAGCCGGCGTTCGCTGCCGATGCTCAGATCGGCCGACGACGACTCGCCGAGCGACGGCAACCGCACCTGGCCCTGGCCTTGGGCTTGCGCAACGCCCGGAGCCAGCACCGCAGCAGTGGCAGTCAGTGCGGCCAGTTGCGCGGCCAGCGCACGCCGCCACCTCGGCAGTCGGACTGCGACAACAGGCGGTGGTGCAGGGCGGGTCGGCATGGGTATCGACAAAGGGTATCGGCAAGGAGGTGCCGCGTGGGCGGGCTTCGACCGAAGCCCGGAGCGGGTTGGAGCGACCAGAGGCCGTGGTGTTCCCTCTGACTATGATGACATCGCACCCCATCCATCCGCATGGCCGAATGTGAAGCACCGATGACGCCGCCCGAAACCGACCTGCCAAGCCCCCTGACGCATTTCGACAGCCAGGGGCAGGCGCACATGGTCGATGTGTCGGCCAAGCCCGAGACCCACCGCAGCGCGCGCGCAGCCGGCACGATCCGCATGCAACCCGCCACCTTCGAGCTGATCGCCCATGGGCAGGCAAAGAAAGGCGATGTGATCGGCATCGCGCGCATTGCAGCGATCCAGGGCGCCAAGCGCACCGCCGATCTGGTGCCGCTGTGCCACCCGCTGCCGATCACCCGCGTGGCGGTCGAATTCGAGCTCGACCGTGAAGCCAGCGCTGTTCATGTTCAAGCACTGGTGCAATCGTTCGGTCGCACGGGGGTCGAGATGGAAGCCCTGACCGCGGTGCAGGTGGGACTGCTGACGGTCTACGACATGTGCAAGGCCGCCGACCGCGGCATGGTCATGACCGACATCCGGGTGCTGGACAAGCAGGGTGGGAAGTCGGGCAGCTGGACGCGTTCGGAGCCATCGAAGCGTTGATGAAGCAGCGCCTGATTTTTCGGGTCAGTTGTCAACGCAGAACGCGGCAGTTTCCGAACTCACAACGAATCGCAAGCGCCTCATCGTTCACACAAACAACCGAGTAGTTCTCGAACCCTGGGCCTTTGGCCGTCATGACGGGGTTGGGCTGCGAATGACAGGCGGAGTCGCGCGCAATGCGAGCGGCGGAAAAACTGTCTTGCCCCCCTTTTAAGACTTGAAGGGGGCGACGCTCCGTTTGAGGATTTCCGGCGTTGACGACAACGATCAGCGCACGGTCTTGGGCGATCGGTTGCGCGGTTGCGGGTAGTACGTTGCCGCTCGGATTCGAGGAAAGACTCTCCAACGCAATTGGCGGCACAGCAGAAACTTGAGTGCCTTCCATGCCGAGCATTGCGGACACAGCAGGCGCAGCGGACACATTCGCAGGCGGCGGTGGTGGTGTTGCTGTTGCCAGGACGGTGCGACCACGCACCGGTTCCGCGACAGTTGAGGCCAGGACCATCGTTGGCGCTGGGGAGAGTGCTGTGCTGCCGGCCGGGTCTTTGGTCGTCGCCACCCTTGCCGTCATTGGGACCGTGATCAGCTGTGGGTAGTCATATGCAGCGCCGGTGCCGATATCGACCCCGGCGCCGATGACGCCTCCGAACAGGATGTTCCCGAAGGCCATGGGCTTGGTGCTAGACCTGGCCTCTGTACCACCGACCCACTCGGAGTGCTCGCACTCCACGATGAGCGCGCTGTAAGCACGGTGCACAGTGACCGATCCGGGAGCTGTCGCGAACCACCGACCCTTCCCGTTGCTGAAAGAGCACGACGCCCCTGAAAGATCACTGCTGTCGGGCTTCTGGGCAAGCACCGAGATGCTCTGCTGGGTGCCGTTAACGATCGACGCGCAGCCCGACATCGCGAGCGCAATGCTCAAAATTGCTGCTGTCATTGGACGAACGTGAAAGCCCATCTTGTGCGGTCGGAAGTTCAGAAGTGGGCGAGTTATACGGGCATCCGTGTTGTGCTCGGCGCATCTCCAACGACCATTCCAATGATCCTTCACGCGGATGGCGAATGACTGACCACTGACTGACCGCGCCCGACAACCGAATCGGAAGCTCGAAGCGCTCTGGAGCTGGCGCAGAGCTCGGGACAGCTCAGGGTCCTCGGGCCATCATCTAGTCCGCCAAGTCGAGTAAACGCCACCAATCTTGCGCGGTGTGCAGGATGCGGATGATCCGCACCCCGCCTTCGATCGGGATGTAGAAGATCAGGTAGCGCTCAAAGTTTTTCACGCGCCACTTGCGCACGCTCGCCAGAGCTGGGATCTGCGATGTTGCAACCGGGCCAATCTGCGGTTGCCCGGCCAGCAGGTCAAAGCTTTCCAGCGCGCGGTCCAGGAAGCGATCGCCAATCGCTTCGCTGGCCGCATCTGCGAGGTAGACAAAATGGCTGATCAGGTCAGCCCGAGCGGCTGCGCTGCGCTCGACGCGGCCCATCAGCGGTCTGCTTTGCGGGCCTTGAGGGTCGCCAAGGCGTCCTTCCGGATGGCTGTCCAGTCCTCGGACGTCATGGCTTGCACCTCACCCAGCAAGCCCTCCAACAGCAGCGCTTCAAGTTGCTCATGCGCTTTTCGTTTTTCGTCATCACGGATCAGCTCGCGCATGTACTCGCTGACGCTGCTGTAGCGCCCCTGCTCAATCTGTCCATCGACAAACCGCTTCAGGGGCTCTGGGATCGAAATGTTCATGCTTTGCATAGGGGCACCTTTGATAAACAGAATGACACCCAATGGCATGAAATGTCAAGAACTGCTATTTGAGGAGGCGATGGACCAAGTCGAAAGCTCGCCTGGCTAGGCGCTCGCATCCGGTTCGATGGCCCCGGTGCCGGGCCCGCCCGCGGCAAACGG
>JBBSPW010000271.1:0-3939 GCA_038258365.1 Burkholderiales bacterium
ATTTCTGTCGCGCCTGATGCGGCTGCGGACGATGCCGGTGGTGATGGTGTCCACGTTGACAGAAAGAGGCGCAGATGTGACCTTGAAGGCGATGGAGCTGGGCGAGGTGGATTTCGTCGCCAAGCCGAAGATCGGTGTGGCCGACGGCTTGGCCAAGCTGGGCGCCGACATCACCGAGAAGATTCGCGCCGCGGCGCGCGCCCAGGTGCGAAGGCTGCCGGCGATGGTCTCGCCACATGCGGCAGCGGGCGGCTCAACGGGCGCGTCAGCAGGCGGGTCGGTGGACCGGTTGGCGCAGGCAGGCGCGCCAGTGGTTGCACCACGCAGCGCCCCTGCACTGGGGCGGCTGTCGACCGAGAAGATCATCTTCATCGGTGCCTCCACCGGCGGCACCGAAGCCACGCGCGAGGTGCTGGTGAACCTGCCGGCGGATTGCCCAGCGGTGATGATCACCCAGCACATGCCACCCGGCTTCACCAAAAGTTATGCCGCGCGCCTGAACGGCTTGTGCCGCATCCAGGTGGCCGAAGCGCGCGATGGCGAGCGCGTGCTGCCCGGCCATGCCTACATCGCACCCGGCGGCTTTCACCTGTCGGTGGAGCGCTCGGGAGCCAACTACATCGCCCGGGTGCAGGACGGCGAACCGGTCAACCGTCACAAGCCGAGTGTCGAGGTGCTGTTCGACTCGGCCGCGCGGGTGGTCGGGCGCAACGCGTTGGCGCTGATGCTCACCGGCATGGGCGCCGATGGTGCGCGGGCGATGCGCAGCATGCGCGACGCCGGCAGCTGGAACGTGGCGCAGGACGAAGCCAGCTGCGTCGTGTTCGGCATGCCGCGCGAAGCCATCGCCCACGGCGCGGCGAACGAGGTGTTGCCGCTGTCGCAGATTGCGCCGCGGCTGCTGGAATGGTTGCGCAGCCATGCCGGAGCGTTGACCTCCCGGGTGTAGGCCCGAGTCCGCAGTCAGACGGACGTGTCGTTTGCTCGACCGGGCTTGGCGGTTGGCGGCAAGAACAACGCTTGCAGGTCCGACAGAAAGTCGAAGCCGCGTTCGGTCGGGCGCAGCCGCGTGGCGTCGGCTTCGGCGTCGCGTTCGAGCAGCCCGCGATCCAGCGCCTGCCCAAGCCCCGGCTGCAACGCCGATGGCGGCAAGCCGGTGCGGACACCGAAGTCGTCAGGGTCGAAGCCTTCACGCAGCCGCAAGGCATTCAGCATGAACTCGAAAGGCAGCTCGCGGCGCGCCACCTCGTGCTGGTTCGAGACGGCTTTGCCGGCCAGCGCCTGGGCCATGTAGGTGACCGGATCGCGCCAGCGCACCTGCCGAATCACGCGGTGCGGAAAGCTCAGCTTGCCGTGCGCGCCCGCGCCGATTCCCAGGTAATCGCCGAAGCGCCAGTAGTTCAAGTTGTGGGCGCAGCGGTGGCCCGCGCGTGCAAACGCAGACACCTCGTACCGGTCCATGCCGGCTCGTGCGGTGCGGGCGGTGATCAGGTCCAGCATGTCGCTGGCCAGATCGTCGTCGGGCAGCTCGGGCGGGTGCAGCGCGAAATAGGTATTCGGCTCCAGCGTCAGGTGGTAGACCGACAGGTGAGGGGGTGAGAAGCCGAGCGCGGTGTCCAGATCGGCTTGCAGCTGATCCAGGCTCTGGCCGGGCAGGGCATACATCAAGTCGATGTTGAAGGTGTCGAAGGCATCGCGCGCTTCGGCCACCGCAGCGCGCGCTTGCGCGGCGTCGTGCACGCGGCCGATGCGCTGCAGGGCCGCGTCGTCGAAGCTCTGCACGCCGACCGACAAGCGCGTGACGCCGGCGCTCCGAAAAGCGCGGAAGCGGTCTTTCTCGAAAGTGCCGGGGTTGGCTTCGAGCGTGATCTCGGCGCCCGGCTCCAGCGGCAGGCGAGCGCGGATGTCGCCGATCAAGGTGGCGATGGCATCGGGCGAGAACAGGCTCGGCGTGCCGCCGCCGACAAAGACGCTGTGCACGCGGCGGCCCCAGACGAAGGGCAGGGCAGATTCGAGGTCGGCGCGCAGGGCGTCCAGATAGCGCTTCTCTGGCAGGGCCGCAGCCGACTCGTGGGAATTGAAGTCGCAATACGGGCACTTCTTCAGGCACCACGGCAGGTGCACATACAGCGACAGGGGCGGCGGTGCGCCGAGTTGCAGGGTGCCGGGACGCAGGAAGTGCGACACCGGGTCGTCGGTGCCTTCGGGTCGCACCAGAGACGAGGCATCGGCGATCGGGATCACCGGCTTCGGCATCACAAGCTTTGGGGTCACAAGCTTCGGGGTCACAAGCTTCGGAATCACAAGCTTCGGGATCACAAGCGCCAGACCTCGCGCAGCATGCCCAGCATCTGCGCCATCGCACGGGCGCGGTGGCTGTGCGCGTTCTTGGTTGGCGCATCCAGCTCGGCAACCGTGCGGTCCAGCTCCGCGATGAACATCAGCGGGTCGTAGCCGAAGCCCAGATCGCCCTGCGGTGCGCGCAGGATGCAGCCCGGCCAGCGGCCCACCGCGATCAGCGGCTGTGGATCATCGGCATGGCGCAACGCCACCAGGGTGCTGATGAAGTGAGCGCGTCGGGGCTCGCCATCGGCCCGGTGGTCCAGCCGTTGCAGCAGCAGGCGGTTGTTGGCATCGTCCTGGATGCGCCGCCGGACCTCGCGATCGGGGGCTGCAGTGGCTGCGATGTGGCCTGCGTAGTGGGCCGAGATCACACCGGGCGCGCCGTCCAGCGCATCCACGCACAAACCGGAGTCATCCGCAATCGCCGCGCAACCCGCAGCGGCGGCCGCATGTCGTGCCTTGACCAGTGCGTTCTCGATGAAGCTCGCATGCGGCTCTTCGGCTTCGTCGATGCCGAGCCGGCCTTGCGGCACCAGCTCGACCGCCATCGCTGAAGCGCTGAGCAAAGCCTGCAGCTCAGTCAACTTCTTGGCGTTGTTCGACGCCAGCACCAGCCGCATCGGCTGCGGTGACGGCAGCGACATGGGCGTCAGATCCCGAGTGCCTGCTTCTGCGCCGCCACCAGCTCGCGGATGCCCTGCCCAGCCAGGTGCAGCATGCGTTCCATCTCCTGCCCACTGAAGGGCGCACCTTCGGCGGTGCCCTGCACTTCGACGAAGCCGCCGCTGCCGGTCATCACCACATTCATGTCCGTGTCGCAGCCCGCATCTTCTACATATTCCAGATCCAGCAAGGGCGTGCCTTCGACGATTCCCACCGACACCGCGGCCACATGGTCGCGGATCGGGCTCTGTGTCAGCTTGCCTTGCTTCAGCAACCACGACACCGCATCGTGCGCCGCGACGAACGCGCCGGTGATGGCCGCAGTGCGGGTGCCGCCATCGGCTTGCAGCACATCGCAGTCCAGCAGGATGCTGCGCTCACCCAAGGCGGCCAGGTCGAACACGCTGCGCATCGAACGGCCGATCAGCCGCTGAATTTCCTGCGTTCTGCCGCTTTGCTTGCCGCGCGCCGCTTCACGGTCGCTGCGGGTGTGGGTGCTGCGCGGCAGCATGCCGTACTCGGCTGTCACCCAGCCTTCGCCGCTGCCGCGCTTGTGCGGCGGCACGCGTTCTTCGACCGATGCGGTGCACAGCACGCGGGTGTGGCCGAAGGCGATCAGCACCGAGCCTTCGGCATGCACGGTGTGGCCTCGCTCCAGCGTGACGGGGCGCATCGCATCGGCGGCGCGGTCGAATGTTCGTTGAAAGCTCATGGGGATCCTCGGGGTTTTCAGGTCTCGCAGCAGACAGAAGGCAGCCACCTGTCGGCACCACCAACGGGAGCCGACTCAACGCCCGAGGTTACTTGCGCTTGCCGGCGCTGCGCTGGATGGCTTCGTTGATCTCGCGGATCGAGCGTTCGATCTCGTCGTCGTCCAGCTCGGCCCCCGCGCGCCCAGGCCCCATGCTGGCCTGGATCGTCGACGCGAAGACC
>JBBSPW010000272.1:0-3922 GCA_038258365.1 Burkholderiales bacterium
GCGCGCAACTCTTCGAAGCGGTGGGCCTGCAGAAAGACTTCGTCGACCAGTACTTTCGCGGCACCGCCTCGCAGATCGGCGGGATCGGCATCTTCGCGGTGGCCGAAGAGGCCTTGCGCATGCACCATGCTGCCTTCGGCAACGACCCGGTGCTGGCGCGCATGCTCGACGCCGGCGGTGAATACGCCTGGCGGGTGCGCGGTGAAGAGCACATGTGGTCACCCGATGCGATCGCCAAGCTGCAGCACGCCACGCGCGCCAACCGCTTCGACACCTACAAGGAATACGCGCAACTCATCAATGACCAGAGCCGGCGCCACATGACCTTGCGCGGCTTGTTCGAGTTCAGGGTCGACCCTGCGAAGGCGATCCCGGTCGACGAGGTAGAGCCCGCCACCGAGATCGTCAAGCGCTTTGTCACCGGCGCGATGTCGCTGGGCTCGATCAGTACCGAAGCACACACCACCCTTGCGATCGCCATGAACCGCATCGGCGGCAAGAGCAACACCGGCGAAGGCGGCGAAGACCCGGCGCGTTATCGCAACGAGTTGAAGGGCATCGCCATCACCGCCGGCACCACCGTGGCCGACATCGTCGGCAAGGGTGTGGTCGAAGCCGACACGGTGCTGCAGGACGGCGATTCGCTGCGCAGCAAGATCAAGCAGGTGGCATCGGGCCGCTTCGGTGTTACCACCGAATACTTGGTCAGCGCCGACCAGATCCAGATCAAGATGGCGCAGGGTGCCAAGCCCGGCGAAGGTGGTCAGTTGCCCGGCGGCAAGGTCAGCGAGTACATCGGCATGCTGCGCTACAGCGTGCCGGGCGTGGGCTTGATCAGCCCGCCGCCGCACCACGACATCTATTCGATCGAAGACCTGGCGCAGCTGATCCACGACTTGAAGAACGCGAATCCGCGCGCATCGATCAGCGTCAAGCTGGTGTCGGAAGTGGGCGTGGGCACGATCGCTGCGGGTGTGGCCAAGTGCAAGTCCGACCATGTGGTGATCGCGGGGCACGATGGTGGCACCGGTGCATCGCCCTGGTCGTCGATCAAGCATGCGGGCACGCCCTGGGAACTCGGGTTGGCCGAGACCCAGCAGACCCTGGTGCTGAACCGGCTGCGTTCACGCATTCGTGTTCAGGCCGATGGTCAGATGAAGACCGGCCGCGATGTGGTGATCGGCGCGCTGCTGGGCGCCGACGAATTCGGCTTCGCGACCGCGCCGTTGGTGGTGGAGGGTTGCATCATGATGCGAAAGTGCCACCTCAACACCTGCCCGGTGGGGGTGGCGACGCAAGACCCGGTGCTGCGCAAGAAGTTCGCCGGCAAGCCCGAGCATGTCGTGAACTACTTCTTCTTCGTGGCCGAAGAAGCGCGGCAGATCATGGCGCAGTTGGGCTTTCGCAGCTTCGACGAGTTGATCGGCCGGTCGGACCTTCTGGACACCCGCAAGGGCATCGCCCACTGGAAGGCCAGCGGGCTCGACTTCAGCCGCATCTTTCACCAGGTCGATGTGCCAGCCGATGTGCCGCGCCACCAGTGCGAGGTGCAGGACCACGGCCTGGCCAAGGCGCTGGACATGAAGTTGATCGAGCGCTGCCGCCCCGCCATCGAGCGCGGCGAGAAGGTCCACTTCATGGAAGAGACGAAGAACCTCAACCGCAGTGTCGGCGCGATGCTGTCGGGCGAGCTGATTCGTCAGCGGCCTGAAGGCTTGCCGGACCAGACGATCTTCATCCAGATGGAAGGCACCGGCGGACAGAGCTTCGGCGCCTTTCTGGCCAACGGAATCACCCTCTACCTGATCGGCGACGCCAACGACTACACCGGCAAGGGGCTGTCGGGCGGCAGGGTGGTGGTGCGCCCGAGCATCGAGTTCCGCGGCGACGCGGCGCGCAACATCATCATCGGCAACACGGCGCTCTACGGCGCCACCAGTGGCGAAGCCTTCTTCCGCGGGGTGGCTGGCGAGCGCTTTGCGGTACGGCTGTCGGGTGCCAGCGCAGTGGTCGAAGGCACGGGCGACCATGGCTGCGAATACATGACGGGCGGCACCGTGGTGGTGCTGGGCGCCACCGGCCGCAACTTCGCTGCCGGCATGAGCGGCGGCGTGGCTTATGTCTACGATGAAGACGGCAGCTTCGCCGAGCGCTGCAACACCTCGATGGTGGCGCTTGAAGCCGTGCTGCCACGGGCCAAGCAAACCGGCCCGGCGATCGGCTGGCACCGCGAAACCCCCGACGAAGCGCTGCTGAAGAAGATGATCGAGGAGCACCACCGCTGGACCGGCAGCCTGCGCGCTCGCGAGCTGTTGGACGACTGGGCAGAAGCCAGGTCGCAGTTCGTCAAGGTGCTGCCGCACGAATACCAGCGCGTCTTGAACGAGCGCGCCGCGCAGGCCGAGGCGGCCGATGCGACCACCAAAGCGCAAGCCACCGCTTCCGCGGTCACGGCCTTCAAGTAGCCGACGCGCCGAGCAACCACACGGGCACAACGATGGGAAAAATCACCGGATTTCTGGAACACGAACGCGTCGCGGAGGCCTATGCGCCGGTTCCCGAGCGATTGAAGACCTGGAAGGAGTTCGTCATCTCGCTCAACGACGAGCAAGCCAAGGTGCAGACCGCGCGCTGCATGGACTGCGGCACGCCGTTTTGCGTCAGCGGCTGCCCGGTCAACAACATCATCCCGGACTTCAACGACCTGGTGTATTCGGACGACTGGAAGCGCGCCATCGAGGTGCTGCACCAGACCAACAACTTTCCGGAGTTCACCGGCCGCATCTGCCCGGCGCCTTGTGAAGCCGCGTGTGTGCTCAACGTCAACGACGACCCGGTGGGCATCAAGAGCATCGAGCACGCGATCATCGAGCGCGCCTGGGTCGAAGGCTGGGTGGAGCCGCAGCCTGCTGCGGCCAAGAGCGGCAAGACGGTGGCGGTCGTGGGCTCCGGCCCGGCCGGTCTGGCTGCCGCCCAGCAGCTGGCACGCGCCGGCCATGCGGTCACGGTGTTCGAGAAGAACAGCCGCATCGGCGGCTTGCTGCGCTACGGCATCCCGGACTTCAAGATGGAAAAGTCGCACATCGACCGCCGCGTGTCGCAGATGGAAGCCGAAGGGGTGCAGTTCCGCACCGGGGTGCTGATCGGCGCGATGGCTTCAGACGGTGCGGCCGCGAAGGTGCAGAACGACGCCACCGACATCCTCACGCCCGAGCAACTGCAGGCCGATTTCGACGCGGTGCTGTTGTGTGCGGGCTCCGAGACCTCACGCGACCTGCCGGTGCCGGGGCGTGAGTTGGACGGCGTGATGTTCGCGATGGAGTTCCTGCCGCCACAGAACAAGGTCAACGCCGGCGACACGATCAAGGCCCAGATCAAGGCCACCGGCAAACATGTGATCGTGATCGGCGGCGGCGACACCGGCAGCGACTGCGTGGGCACCAGCAACCGCCACGGCGCAGCCAGCGTCACCCAGTTCGAGTTGCTGCCGATGCCGCCCGAGCAAGAAAACCGGCCGTTGACCTGGCCCTACTGGCCGGCCAAGCTGCGCACCAGCTCGAGCCACCAGGAAGGCTGCGAGCGCGAATTCGCCATCGCCACCAAATCGCTCGTGCCCGGCACCGGCAAGGACAAGGGCCGTGTGGCGGCGCTGAAAACCGTGCAGGTCGAATGGCGCGACGGCAAGATGGTCGAGGTACCCGGCACCGAGCGCGACCACCCGGCCGATCTGGTGCTGCTGGCGATGGGCTTCACGGCGCCGGTGTCGGCGATGCTGGCTTCTTTCGGCATCGACGCCGATGCGCGCGGCAACGCCCGCGCCGGCACCGACGACGGCAGCGGCTACCGAAGCTCGGTCGATGGCGTGTTCGTGGCCGGCGACATGCGGCGCGGCCAGAGTCTGGTGGTGTGGGCGATCCGCGAA
>JBBSPW010000273.1:0-3879 GCA_038258365.1 Burkholderiales bacterium
GCCGGTTTCGCGCAAGCGCCGCGACAAGCGGCTGTAGACCATCGCCTGCTTGCCGGCATTGAGGCTGATGCCGGCGCGCTGGTGGATCAGCTGGCGGATGCGCTCGAAGTCGGCCGGCGTCAGCACGTACTCGGCTTCGACTGCTGGAGGGGGCAATGCAACGACATCCATGGGGTGGGGTCTGGCTGGCGCTTGGCGGCAAGCCGAGCACGCACCAGCAGGAGCCGGCAAAGCGGCGGTGCCCTGCAGTCTGGCGCGCGGACCGGTTCTCGATCGGGCCGATCTGGCCCGCTGCGGCGGCGCAACTCGGCGCTTCATGGCCCGCAGGCCGCTGCTAGACTGAAACGTGCTTTCATCCCTGCCGCCCCCCGCTGTTTCGCGGGCCGCTGCCATGACCCCACCCGCCCGTGCGCCGGCCGCGGCCGGATCGGCCAACACCCTTCAGCTCGACACCGCCCTGCAGCTGCTGGCGCAGTCGGGCCAGGAGCCACCGCCCGGCGACCGCAGCAGCGCCGCCTGGCTGCAAGCGCTGGTCGATGCACTCGTCAACCTCTCCAGCCGCGACGCGCTCACGGGCCTCGCCAACCGCCGCGCTTTCGACGTGGCCTTGCTGCGAGAGATCGACCGCGTGGCGCGCAGCGGTGAACCCGCGTTGCTGTTGGCACTCGACATCGACCACTTCAAGCAGGTCAACGACCGCCACGGCCATGCCGCCGGCGACCATGTGATCAAGGCCGTGGCCGGCGCTTTGATCGACAGCGTTCGGCCGATGGACCTGGTGGCACGCGTGGGCGGCGAAGAGTTCGCCATCATCCTGCCCAACTGCGCGCCCGGCTTCGGGTTGACGGTGGCGGAACGGGTGCGCCGAAGGGTCGAGCTGATGCCGATCGGCGTAGGCATCAACCAGCAGATCGCGGTCACGGTCAGCATCGGCGGTGCATTTGCGCCGCAGTGGGTGCGCTCGACCCCGGCGTTGTGGAGCGAACGCGCCGACCAGCAGCTCTACCTTGCCAAGACGCAGGGCCGCAACCTGGTGCGGCTGGAGCCGACTGCGGTGTCCGTGGTGAGCAATGAAGAGCGTCGTCTGCTCTTCGAGACCTTCGACAGCCAGGACCACGAATGACCGCCACCCGATCCTTGCTTGGTCCACCGAGCGCCACGACGGCTGCGGCGGCGAGCCCTGTGGCAACCGCGCCGCTGTCTCACATCATGGCCATCACCAGTGGCAAGGGCGGTGTCGGCAAGACCTTCGTCTCGGCCAACCTGGCGGCAGCGCTGGCGCGCGGCGGGCGCCGCGTGCTGGTGCTGGACGCCGACCTGGGGCTTGCCAACCTGGATGTGGTGCTGAACCTGTTCCCGAAGATCACCCTGCACGATGTCTTCACCGGCAAGAGCGCATTGGCCGATGCCATCGTGCCCGCTCCGGGCGGTTTTTCCGTGCTGCTGGCCGGCTCGGGCATGGTCGAGTACTCCCGCATGACACCCGAAGTGCGGGCGCAGCTGCAAGGGGTGATCGACGAAGTCGGCCCGCGCTACGACCATGTGCTGCTGGACACCGGTGCCGGCATCTCGGATGTGGTGCTGTACACCGTCTCGCTGGCCGGCGAAGTGTTGATCGTCGCCACCCCCGAGCCCACCTCGCTGACCGACGCTTACGCCACGATCAAGGTGCTGGCCACATCCCAAGGCCGGCGGCGCTTCGGCCTGGTCATCAACCAGACCCGCAAACCCGGCGAAGGCCGCGCCGTGCGCCAGCAGTTGCAGCAGGTGGTGGACCGCTTCGTCAACCCGGGGCTGGACAGCCCGGTTCGGCTGGAATTGCTGGGCGAAATCCCCACTGACCCGGCAGTGCGCGAATGCGTGCAGCGCCGCCAGCTGCTGCTGGAAAGTCTGCCGGGCACCGCAGCGGCGCTGGCGATCACCGCCCTGGCAACGCGCATCCAGAGCTGATCGACAAAGAGAAGTCACTCCAACTGCGCGACCTAGACGCGCAGCGGACGCCCGGCCTCCGCAAACGCACCACCGCCGCCGACAGCACGCGAGCGAAGCGCAGCGAGCCCACAAGGTGGAGCCGCGGAACCGGCTTCGCCGGGCCGCAGGCGAACGCCCCCTCGGGTGGCAGCGACCGCTAGGGAGCGTGGGGGCTCAATTTCCCCGCAAGCAAGACGATCAACGCACCGGCGCCGCCCATCGGACCACTGGCTTGTGTGAAAGCGATCACCTCGGCGCTCTGCCCCAGCCAGCGCTGCACCTTCGCCTTCAGCACCGGCTGGCGCCCAGGGGAGCCGAGCCCCTTGCCGTGCACCACCCGCAGGCATCGCAAACCGCGCTGCACAGCGCTGCGCACGAAAGCGGCGAGCGCGTCGCGGGCTTCTTCGCGGCGCAGGCCGTGGAGGTCGATCTCGGCCTGGATCGCCCAATGGCCGCGCCGCAATCGCGTCGCCACATCGAGCCCAACGCCAGGGCGCCGAAAGCTCAGTCCGTCATCGGTCAACAACAGCGACTCGATGTCGACCTCATCGGACATCGATTCGGCCAGTGCCGCGCGTTCGTCCTTCTCGCGCTGGCGCGGCTCGGGCGGCGGCTTTTGCAGCGTGCCGGCGGCACGGCCGTCGGGCGGCAGCGTGTGGATGCGGCCCACCGTGGCGCTGAAGAGCTGGCGCTGGCGTTCGGCCTCGGCGGCTTCGGCCGCCACGCGGGCGGCGCGCTCGGCGGCTCGGCGTTGGCGTTCGCGCAGCGTGTCGCGCAAAGCGCCCAGATCGGCCAGCCGGCTGGCCCTTGCCGGACGGGTCACATCAGCCCCCGCTCGGCCATCGACACCACCTGGCCCTGGCCGACGACGATGTGGTCCAGCACCTTCACGTCCACCAGTTGCAGCGCCGACATCAACGTCTTCGTCAGAAACTCGTCGGCGCGCGAAGGCTCGGCAACCCCCGAAGGATGGTTGTGCGCCAGCACCACCGCTGCTGCATTCAATGCCAGCGCCCGGCGCACCACCTCGCGCGGGTAGACACTGGTTTGCGCCAGCGTGCCGTGAAAGAGCTCTTCCAGCTTCAAGAGGCGGTGCCGGCTGTCCAGGAACAAGACCGCAAACACCTCCTGCAGCCGCCCGGACAGGTGCAGCGCCAGATAGTCCTTGACCCGCGACGGGTGGTCGAAGACCGGTGCGTCCTGCATCTGCTGCGCCAGCGCGCGGCGCGCGATTTCGGCCACCGCCAGCAACTCCGCACGCTTGGCCGGACCCAGGCCCTTGATGTTCTTCAGCGTTTCTGGCGTCGACTGCAGCAAGCCGGCGAAGCCGCCGCAAGCTTTGAGCACCGCCTGCGCAAACGCCACCACACCGGTGCCGCTGTAGCCGGTGCGCAGCAGCAGGGCCAGCAATTCGGTGTCGGCCAGGGCTGCCGCGCCGCGCGCCAGCAGCTTTTCTCGCGGACGCTGGTCGGCGGGCAGGTCTTTCATCGGGTGGGGGCAGCTCGTGTCGGCCATGGCGGTCGCGGGGCTGCGGGCCAAGCGCGGTCGGTAGAATCGCATTCAGTCTATGACACCACCCGCCACCCTTCTGAACACCGTGCAGCCAGGCTCGTTCCTGACGCTGCACTACCGCTTGGCCGGGCCCGACGGGGCCGATGTGGTCAACACCTTCAACGACCAGCCGGCGACGCTGTCGCTGGGTGCCGGTCAGTTGGCGCCGGCCATCGAAGAACGGCTGCTGGGTCTCCAAGAAGGCGCCCATGCCAGCTTCGACCTGCCCGCCGGCAGCGCTTTCGGCGACCGCAATCCCGAGATGGTTCAGCGCGTGAAGTTGGCGCTGCTGCACGAATTGGGCGGCTCAGACACCGCCTACTCGGTGGGCGACGTGGTGCAGTTTCCGACCCCCGA